>JAHEAY010000016.1 GCA_024642485.1 Cytophagaceae bacterium | reverse complement strand
GAAGATTTAGCCACATTTGCCAAAGAATCCCTATGCTAACGAAACGAATTATTCCCTGTTTGGATATAAAAGAAGGTCGGACTGTGAAGGGGACCAACTTTGTGGACTTGCGCGATGCGGGAGACCCGGTCGAACTGGGGGCTCTCTACGCAGAACAAGGAGCAGATGAATTGGTTTTTTTAGATATCACAGCGACCGTAGACAATCGAAAAACTTTGGTCAATTTAGTTCGTGAAGTGGCACGTCATGTCAACATACCTTTTACCGTAGGTGGCGGAATCAGTAGCATCGAAGATGTTTCTGCCTTATTGAATGCGGGTGCTGATAAGGTGTCGATAAATTCATCGGCGGTTCGTCGGCCAGAATTAGTGGACGAATTAGCCTTGCAATTCGGGTCGCAATGCATCATCGTAGCGATTGATACTCGCTTTGTTGACGGCAATGATTGGGTACATACGCACGGAGGAAGAAAAATCACAGAAATTCAAACGATGGCTTGGGCGAAAGAAGTCGAGTCGCGTGGAGCGGGTGAAATATTATTGACTTCTATGGATGCAGACGGCACCAAAGCGGGCTTTGCGAATGACTTGACGAGTCGGGTTTCAGCGCAGTCTTCCATCCCCATTATTGCCTCTGGTGGTGCGGGGAGTATGGAGCATTTTTATGAGGTTTTTACGGAGGGAAAAGCGGATGCCGGATTGGCAGCGAGTATTTTCCACTTCAAGGAAATTGAGATTATCGAATTGAAAAAATACTTAGCGAACAAAGGAATTCCGATGCGGATTTAATAATTTAACCCTTATGAGTTTACAACCCGATTTTTCCAAAGGATTAGTACCTGCCATTATTCAAGATGCAAGCACCTTGAAAGTCTTGATGTTAGGTTACATGAATGAAGAGGCATATGCCAAAACGATTGCTGAAAAACGGGTGACCTTTTTTTCCCGCTCTAAAAATCGCCTTTGGACCAAAGGAGAGACTTCAGAAAATTACTTGGATGTCGTGCAAGTCGCGATCGATTGCGATCAAGACACGATTTTGATTCAAGCAAAGCCTGCTGGGCCTACTTGCCATACAGGAGCTGACACTTGTTTCAACGAATCTAATGCGGACAATGCCGCTTGGTTAGATCAGCTAAAGCATGTGATACGTTCACGTAAAAATGCCTCTGCGGATACTTCATATACTGCTTCATTATTCCAAAAAGGAACACACAAAGTTGCCCAAAAAGTGGGTGAAGAAGCCGTGGAATTGGTGATTGAGGCGCTTATGAACAATGACGAATTATTCAAAGGCGAAGCGGCGGATTTAATCTTCCACCTTTTGGTTTTATTAGAGGATCGCGGAATCGGTTTGGAAGAAATCGTGAAGACATTACAAGCTAGACATCAGAAATAATATGATTGGATTTATCATTCGTTACATCATCATTGCTTGCGTGGTATTAATCATTCCACGTTATTTAAAAGGAATTACTGTCGATGGCTTTACCACAGCTTTAGTGGTTGCTCTAGCCATGGGATTTTTAAATTCCTTCGTAAAACCCATCTTAAAAATTATTAGTTTCCCGATCACTTTCATGACCTTGGGATTGTTTTCTTTGGTGATTACAGTAGCGATGGTTTACATCGTGGAAGCCTACGTCGATGGCTTTAAAGTGAATGGATTCATTGCACCCTTAATCTTCAGTTTTGTGGTGGGAATTACGAACTCATTCGTAGGGCTTTTTACGAAATAACCCGCCTTACCTTTGGCAAACCTTGGAGGATTGCCAAAGGTAGTGTTTGCATACAACAATTCAGGACATCAAAAATCGTTTATCAATTACTCGATAAACTTAATAACCATGCCTTTGCTGTTTCCTCATCCGTGAAAGATTTCATGGGAATGGGGGGCCTTTGGAAAGCAAAAAGTAGCTTCATAATCAAGGCAGATAATCCGGGCCTGGACACAATAGCCATCGCCGAATAGATCTCGGGAAGTATCGATTTGGAATAATCCCGAGTAGCCTTGTCGGGCATCGGAGAGTTTTTCAAAAAAATCAATAAAGGCACAGGCTTATCTCCAGCAATGCTTTTGACCAATTCCCTATTCTTTTGCATCAAAGGAACTGTGCGCAAGACTGATTTGGAATAGGAATACAAAATTCCTGATTCGTCTAAACGGTAGTTGGCAATTTCCCCTTCTATAAGCTGCATAGATTAGATTAGCTAATGTCTTTGGAAGAAATACGAAAAGTCATTAGTCCTGCCAAAGCTGCTGGGATCGCAAATACCCAAAAGCTTTGCGTCATGTCTAAGCCCCAAGCGACCAAAAGTCCCCCTAAAATGGGACCAATAATTCCGCCCAATCGGCCAGCACCAATCGCCCAGCCAACGCCCGTCGTGCGAATATACGTAGGATACATACTCGCGGCCACTGCGTATAATCCCACAAATCCTCCCTGTACACCAAATCCCATCAAAAAAAATATCACTAATACATAAGGCGAATGCACGAAGAAGCCAAAAGACAGCATGGTCACCGCCGTAAAAAGTAAAATAGTCCCGATCGTTTTCTTCAAGCCAAAACGCGATGAACAATAACCTTGCATCGGGATCCCCACAATGGCACCAAGATTAAAAACAGTTCCGGCGTAAATGGCTGCCGACATGGAAAGCCCTGCATTCGTAGCTAATTTGGGAATCCAATTCAACATAAAATACAAGGTAGCGAAAGCTAAAAACAATGCGGCCCACAACTGAAACGTAGAAATTCGGTAAGGCTCTTTGACCAGAATTTGAACACTTGGTTTTTCTTCAGCACCTTGTGAAGCGGCAAATGACTCGTTGATAAATAGTCCCACCAGCGGTAATGACAAAAATGTCGCTAAGCCTGCTAGTTCAAAGAGATGCTCCCAACCTGATGTTTTGATAACCGTCGCAGCAACTAAACCTGATAAAACGGCACCCACCGGATAACCCGCAACCACCGTACTCACCCAAAAATTTCGGGTCGAAACAGGCGAATTTTCTGCGGTTAAGGCCGCCGTCGTAGCCATCATCGCACCGATGCCCAAACCACTGATGAAGCGAAAAACCATCAACAAATTTACATCCGTGGCATAAGATGTCGCATAAATACAAGTTGCCATTAATAAGCCTGCAATCAGCATCGTTGATTTCCGGCCAATCCGGTCGGCAAACGGTGCTAAAAAGATCGCCCCTACGGTCATCCCCACAAGACCCGAAGAGAATACAACCCCCAAGTTGGCGGGACTAATACTCCAAGCTTTCGCAATAGCAGGAGCGGCATAGGAAATGATGAGCACGTCCATGCCATCCAACATATTCATTAAAAAACAAATGAAAATAGTGAGGTATTGCTTAGTTGACATATCCAAAAGAAGGCTTCATGCCTGTTTTAACCCAGTTACGCAAGGCATCAAAAGCCTCACCCGTTTGTTTATC
Source organism: Cytophagaceae bacterium (assembly GCA_024642485.1). Taxonomy (GTDB): domain Bacteria; phylum Bacteroidota; class Bacteroidia; order Cytophagales; family Spirosomataceae; genus Aquirufa. The sequence goes on along the minus strand of JAHEAY010000016.1, from coordinate 17,471 downwards.
TGTAAATTGGCAATGTGCCTGTCCGTTCGTGTATTTGACCGTAAAATATTTCCCTCGACCCTGTGCATGAATCATGTTTTCGAGATTCGTAACCGCATAAGAAACGGGGATCAATTGGTCATAAATTGTATGCATTAACACAATCGGCTTATCGATTTTTCCAGTCCGATCGTAGCGCGCAAAAAGTTTCTGCGGATCCTGCGTGGATGCCAAACGCTCTGCTTTTCTGTTTACTTCCAGATTATCTGGAAATCCCGAATAGACCGTTTGCGTATTGTCAAATGGGTTACCATTGAATTTTAAGGCCAAATCTCGCAACACATTTTGGTTGAAAAACAAAGAACCAGGCAAATCAGCTAATTTCAAATCAAAGCGTTTAGCAAAAGCGACAGCTAGAACGGAATCTTTAGCTAAAATGGCTTGTTTGATAGCTGCCATGCGCGAACCAGCTTGGGCAAATGAAACAAATGCAATCGAACTCGATGGATCAAAAATTTCTTTCAAGCTAGGAACAATCCCAGGAAAAAGGCCATTAAACGTCGCATACATGTCATATTCTTTGCGGCATTGCAGATAAGGTCTTGAAGCCAGAGGGCAAAGGGGTAGACCACCTTGGTAATGCTGCCCAAAATTTTCCAATGTCGCAACCGTAATCCCGCCCCCCATCGAATGCCCAACCATAAATGTGGAATCCGGTTGGCCCATCTTTTTGACAAACGCTTGGCGTAATTCTTCCGTAGCATCAACCCCTTCCGGCAGTGCGAAACCTTGAATGGGATAATCCGATGCCGCAATCGCAAATCCGCGATCCAAAAAGGGTTTTAATCGTTGGGCCAACTGGGCATTTGCGCTAGCTGGCGGGGTGCCCATGAACTGGTAACCATGCGCATACATGATTAGCTTTTTATTCCAGTTGGCCGGAATATGTACTTGATAATCGCCTCCCTTGAGAACACCTAGGTCAACCGCCTTTTGTGCGCGTAGCGAAAGGGCCAGCAGGCATAAAATTGCTATTTGCTTCATTACAGTAATTTATAAATTCGGATTTTCACCGCATCAGGCATACGTTCGCCAGTGCAAACAAAAATGGTATCATTGATCCAAGCATATTTGCTTGTTAAAGGAGCTTCTAATTTAGGAATCGCACGAAAATAATATTGACTAGCATCTACTTTTTCGCCTTTGGCAATACGCGCTGCGACTTCTGGCGTCGCAACACGAACACCGATATTTTTCACATAAATGATGGAACCATCATCCGCCTTGAATTGATAATGCGCTTCCAATTCCGCTACACCATCTTTCCGGACTACTTGCCAGTCGGCACCTCCATTAAATATTTCCCCTTTAATCCCGGGTCCATCCACCGTTCCACCGATAATCGGAATGATCCGTCGGGTGCCGTGAGCCGTTTCGCCAACAGTCAGTGCGGGACTAAGTTTAACTTGCAATTCGCAGAAAAATTCGAGTTTGGGAGCTTCTTGAGCGAAGACAGATGATATGCTGAAAAGCAGCAATGTGATAATTTTTTTCATAGGTTTAGATTTGTTCCCCTCGTTTAGCTTTGGCAAACCTTGGAGGATTGCCAAAGCTACGGGGAAATAAGGAATTTTCGATGGCTAAAAAGCATTTTATCAAGAAATTGGAGGCTTAATTTCTCCGAAATCTGCTAACTTCGCGATACGCTGACGGGGTCGGTGACCACCGGCAGCGTATAAAACTCAATGAAAAAGAAACTACGTATTCGTTATTGTCCACAATGCCATTGGTTATTACGGGCAACGTATGTTGCTCAAGAACTCTTAACTACATTCGAAAAAGAACTTGGTGGCATTTGCCTCGAGCCGAGTGATACAGCTGGTGAATTCGCCATCCTTTGCGAAGACGATGTCCTCTTTGACCGAAAAACAAATGGGGGTTTTGAGGAAATCAAGATAATCAAACAACTTGTTCGGGATTATGTTTGTCCGGAAAAACCCTTAGGGCACAGCGACAAATGATAGGTCTCGTTTTAGCTGGCGGCAAGAGTTCTCGAATGGGACAAGACAAAGGCCTTATGCATGACGAATGCGGGAATTCCTGGGCTAAAAAAGCACAGCAATTATTAATTGAATCCCAATTAACTTGCTACATCAGTATAAATACGAGACAAAGGAAATCATACTCAGAACTTTTCCCTCCAAAAGACTTGTTGGAGGATCTCGAAAATATCTATGTTGAGGGCCCACTAAAAGGTCTTTTGAGTGCACATGTCCGATTTCCAAGCGAAAATATTTTGGTAATTGCTTCTGATCTTCTTCACCTACAAGTTATGCAGATCTCACACCTCATTTCTTTTCAAGCAAATGATACAAAACATGAGATATGGGTGTATGGAAATCAAGCCAAACCAGAGCCCCTTTGTGCAATCTATTCAGCACATATTTTAGCCAAAATCATAGCGAATCCACCTGAAAAATTTAGTTTAATGAGTTTGCTTAAAAGGCACAAAACAGCATTTCTAAATATTCCGAAAGATGAAATTGCATGTTTTACCAACTTTAATTACCCACCAAGTGAAATGCTGACTTAGGCGATTCACATAATTCACAGCAATAATCCGAAGGCAAATCTTCAAAAAACGTACCCACCGTAATACCTTTGCCTATATCGCCATAGGCTGGATCGTACCGGCTTAAACAATTCTGACAAAAATACCTATCCTCTTTTAAATTTTCGTGTATACGTATATCGGGTAAAAGCGATTGTTGAACTTGGGAAGTTCGAAATTTATAAAATGACAAAATTGCACGACGCAATTGTTCTCCCAAAACAAATTTAGGTACTCCCTTGCAAAACAAAGAGCCCGTACGCTGATTTGGATTAAAATCATGTGCGCACATGATATCATAAACCTGAAATAATCCCCATAAAATGGGTCTAGATCGAATGACAATGCCACCAAATACCTCGCTTTTCGGTCGAGTTTTGATCCCAATGCTCAGGCCGAATGATCGTGTATCTTCGATACTCAATTGGCGGACCAAAAACTGTTTCAAATCCAAACCTGCAGGGCTATGATCTTCTAATTGAAAATTTAGCTCATTTGCGGCATGTCGCATATTAATTTGATGCTTTTCAAGCAATAAATTCCATGCGCCTTTATCCTTTTCCTCTATCCCCTTAATCATTAATGTTTTCCAGGGTGTAGATCCCATTTGGCCAACTTTTGTATCCAAACACAATTGACAAGCCTCCCTTAAAAAATCACAACTAAACAATTCTTTTCGCCTATAAATCCCTAACCAATATCGATTATTGTATCGATTCAAGCCCTCATAATAAGGCAAATTAAATGCTGGCAATTGAGCGGGCAAAATCGCCGAACGAATGACAAAATCTTTCAATTCCATTCGTGACATTAATTGCTCTCCATTTGCCTCTACCTGATCATAAAATGATTCACGATCAGCGAGTATTAATTCCTCTAAATTTTTCGAAAAGCTTGCTACATCCTGCGTATATACAATTGAGGTCCATTCATAAATCACATTAGTTTTGGGAAATCGAATAAACAAATGCCAAAAATGTGCTTCAGTTGCTGACGCTACCCAATTTATATTTCCAGTCAATAAAGGTGTAAAACTTTGATTACTATCTGAAATATTGATTTTCAAAGTGGGTAAATAATCAATTCCATCCAATATGTCTCGGTAAACACCTTCACTAAGCCAAGTATCCTGAATAAAAACTTCTTCAGCTGGATAAGAACTTACAATATTTGGATATAATTCCTCGTTGATTTCAAACCGAATTTCTGTTTGGTCTAAAATCGACACTAAATCTCCTACCATATCTGCTTCCAAAGGTATCAAAAGCTGCTGACGCAAACCAAAGCGAACCTGCCGAATTTTCAATCGATCCAGGATGTTTAATATTTCCAACAAATCCCCAGGCGAAATAATCCCCCCAAGAAAATTAATCTTTACATAGCTCATACTAATCCAAATTCATGCATCGCAATGGGAAAATTTTTATTTTCATGACTGGGATTTGTCAATTTTAATAAACTGAATCGTTGCAAATTACTCAAGCCATTCCAAGCGCCTACCGATATTTCCCAACCGAACTCACGAGCTTTGGCAGCCATCCTGATAGGCACTTCGGGTCCTTGATGCCAAGCATCCAATATTTTTTCAGCTGGTAACTCTGCTGCTGCTTGACCCGTATATTTTTCAATCAACTGAGACAAGTAATGAGCATAAAGTGCTTGATCTGCTTTGGATTCACATGCGTACAAGGCCAATGCTAACTTTTCGTCCGAGCTAAACTTTGCCCAAGCGGCTAATTTCAACTTTATACGCACAGCGTCTAATTTAAAACGAACTGCCATGGGTATACAACGCATGTTCGCTTCCATGAAATCTTCTTCAAACATGAAATATTCTATACCTGATTTACCTAAGAAAATAGATGGTTCCATAAGATTACGATTGTTTCAAATTTCGTTGCAAAATTGCTTTAACTTCAGGCCGACAACTTCCACAACCCATGCCCGCCCCACTTAACTGACATAATTGCAGATGATCCGTACATCCCGCTTCAATTTTAGCGATCAAATTCCCTTCCCCGACCCCATTGCAAGAGCAGATCAATTTTCCTATGACAGGCTCAGATGTTTCACCTGATCGCAATAAAAGTAACCGCTTTTCGCTTAACTCAATTTTCTGCTCAATCAAATTTCGAAATTCCAGGAACTCTCTTTTATCTCCTATCAAAATGGCTCCAATTAGTCGGTCGTTGTGAATGATACACTTCTTATAATATCGTTTCGCCTTATCCACAAAAATCACCTCCTCATAAGCCGGGTCTTTAGGACATTCAACTACCCCCATGGAACATAAATCCGTCCCCTGCATTTTCAAAATATTCATCAATAATGATCCCGAATATTGCTTTGAAATATCTCCACTGAGGTAACGAGCAACCACTTCTGCTTGTTGTTCTGCGGCCGCAGTAATCCCATACAACGAGCCTGCACATTCGGCAATTTCACCAATAGCAAAAATAGAAGGATCACTCGTCTGTAAATATTCATCCACACATACCCCACGTTGAGTAAGTAAATCCGCCTCTTTTGCCAATTCAATATTAGGAATTGTACCAATTGCAATTACAATTCCCTGAGCTTGTAATGTCAAGCCACTTTTTAGTCGGACACCTTCTACGGCATAGGTACCCAATACGCGTTCTATTTCGTCATTGTAATGGATAGATATCCCTCGATCTACTAATTCTTCATGCAACAATTGACTCCCCAATGGATCCAGTTGACGATCCATAAATCTTGAATTTCGGTGCACCAAAATTACAGGTATCCGCATTTCCTCCAATGAAGCGGCCAATTCAATACCCAGCAATCCCCCACCAACAATAATAACCGGGCCCTTCGTTGGATCTATATGCGCTCGAAAGCGGTCAGCATCCGGCCTACTACGCATCGTAAAAATTCCTTGTAAAGGTGGCAAATCCTTTAGTATTGCAGGCCGACTTCCTGTCGCTAATATCAGAATATCATATGCATGGATATCCCCGTTCGAGTCAGTTACTGATTTATTTTCGCGATTAATGGATTTGATTGCTAATCCCCGATGCAAGGTAATGGCATGCTCAACTTCCTCATCGTCCGACATCTTCACTAAATTCATCCATGGTAATGTCCCATTGATATAATCGGGTAATAAAACCCGGTTATAAAATGGCAAATCCTCTTTACTGAATACAACTATTTCGTCTTCCGAATTGGCTAATCGATACGACTTTACAAATCCGCATGCGCCAGCACCGGCACCTATAACGACTATTTTTTGCTTCTGTTTGATGAAGGCTTGAACCGAAACAGCCGAAAATTTAAAATCAGGCTCTTTACTTTTCGGATCCACAAGTGAAGATGTCAAGTTATTCACGCGATTATCATCTCGACCCGCAATTTTTCCCCAGTGCATAGGCATAAAGACACCTCCAGGTTTTATGTTCTGACTAAGCTTGGCTTTAACCCGAACAAATCCACGCTTATTTTTAACTTCCACTAAAGTCGCTTCTTGAATTCCAAGTCTAGCTGCATCCGATGGATGTATTTCCAAAAATGATTCAGATAGATGTTGTTTCAATTTATTCACTTTCCCAGTTTTTGACATCGTGTGCCACTGATCCCTTATCCGACCTGTATTTAAGATAAATGGATATTCATCACTACACTTTTCAGAAGTATTTTCATCTGATACGGCATGGATTTGGGCTTTACCAGAAGCAGTATAAAAGTGATGGTCTGTAAATAAACGAGGTGTTCCAACTCCTTTAGAACCGCTAGGGTATGGCCACTGTACTGTTCTTTTTTCTTTTAAGATTGTATAGTTCAAGCCACTTATATCGATGTGTGTCCCAGCAGTTAATTGAGCATGTTCATCATAAATCTCACGAGTTTGATTAAAGTTGAAACCAGCATAACCCATTTCTTGGGCAAATCGGCAAATAATGGTCGCATCTGGGAGTGCTTCCCCTGGTGCATCAACTAGTTTAGGTAAGTAGGAAATACGCCTTTCTGCATTAGTCATCGTTCCTTCTTTTTCGGCCCACGCAGCCGCAGGAAAAACTACATCAGCATATGCTAATGTTTCAGCACAATTCGATATTTCTTGTACAACAACAAATTTGGCTTTTTTCAAACCAGCCTCAACAAGATGCACATCAGGCATACTCGTCAAGGGATTAGTACATATAATCCAAACAGCCTTCAAGGTCCCCGCTTCTAAAGCACTGAACATTTCCGTTGCACTTAAACCTGGTTTCGATGCAATCCGACCTGAAGGTACGCCCCAAAATGCTTCTACCTCTTCCCTGTGAGCTGAATTCAATAAATCACGATGTGCAGGTAATAAATTCGATAAACCACCCACCTCTCGGCCACCCATCGCATTAGGCTGACCCGTCAATGAAAGTGGTCCAGCCCCGGGCCTGCCTATTTGCCCCGTAATTAAATTCAGATTAATCAACGAAAGATTTTTGTTCACCCCCACAGCACTTTGATTGAGGCCCATAGTCCACATACTCATATAAGCCTTTGCTCCAGCTATAAAACTTGCTGTCTGTTTTATAGCTGCTGTTGAAACTCCACAAATCAAAGCCGCCTCCTCAATAGTTCGCAAAAAAACAGATTCGCGATATGCTTCGAATCCTTCCGCATGTTGCTGGATAAAATGTTGATCAACCGCCCCCATTTCGATTATTAGCCTACCAATAGCATGATGCAAAACAATATCTGTTCCAGGATTGACCTGAAGGTGAATATCAGCTAGTTCACAAGTTTGCGTCTTGCGTGGATCACTGACAATGATTTTAAGTTGAGGATTTCGTTCCTTGGCCGCTTCAACGCGCCTCCAAAGTATGGGATGACACCAAGCAGGATTTGCCCCTGCAACAAATAGTACATCCGCGAAATCTAAATCCTCAAAAGAAACAGGCACAGAATCCTCTCCTAAACTCAACTTATACCCAACAACAGCAGAACTCATACAAAGGCGTGAGTTAGTATCAATATTATTACTACCGATATACCCCTTAATCAACTTATTAATCACATAATACTCCTCGGTAAGACATTGTCCTGATGCATAAAATGCGACAGAATCAGGACCATATTGCTTAATCAGAGCCTTAAATACGGCAGCTGTGCGTTCCATGGCTTGATCCCAACTAACCCGCTTTCGGGCTTGGTTTTTGCCATATCGAATTTCTGGATAAAGTAATCGATCAGAGGAATCGTTAACGGTATAATGTAAATTCATTCCTTTACTGCACAGTTTGCCATCATTGACTGGATGACCTTTTTCCCCTTCTACGTGCAGGCGACCTAATGGATCTTTTTGAATAGATACACCACAGCCAACACCGCAATAACAACAAGTGCTTTGGTGCTGTGTAAAACCGGCTTTCAGGTGTTTCTCCATCGTTTTATATTTAAGCCAAATGTAATTCTACCGACTTTTTGGATTCCGAAAAACGGGTAATAAAAACAATCACCGAAACAGCTATAGCAATAAGACCGATATACCCAAAGGCTTGCATATAAGTAATGGTTTCACTTTTAAATAAAAATCCAAATAACATACCTCCAACATTTCCGCCGGCCCCTACCACACCACTCACCAGTCCAACATTTTTTGTGTTAATAAAAGGAGTAATAGCATAGGTAGTTCCATTAGCCATTTTTAAGAACAAAGCAAAAGTGACCATTGACAAAATTGCTAATGTCATATTTCCTGAATTAGCAAAAAGTAGCAAACCTAGACCTTCCAACAATAAAACAGATGCTAACAACAAACCTTTTCCTCGCATTCCATAGCTTCGTCCCACCCGATCAGCAAATATGCCCCCAAGTGCGCGAGCAAAAATATTCATAAAACCGAAAGCCCCAGCCCAGAAACCAGCAGCACTTTGACTTAATTTATATTCTTGAACAAAATGCAATGCTGCCACATTATCAAATGTAATCTCCATACCAAAACAAACAGCATAGGATAATGCCAAAGCCCAAACTCGCCAATCCTTAAGTACGGAATAATCTGTTTTTGTTTTCGCTTGAACTTCGCGCTCAATCTCATCGTAATTCCCTGCTGGTGTATCTTTAGTGAAATAAAAATAAACAAAAGCCATGATAAGCATCATCACACCAGGCAAAATCATCGCATACCTCCAAGCATCCGCTTTCACAAATCCAAAGCCAACAATCACTGAAAAAACGATTGGCATTAACATGTTTGTCACCCCACCACCTAAATTTCCCCAACCACCAGCGACTGCATTTGCTGTTCCTTTCAATGCAGCTGAAAACATCATGGAAGTATGAAATTGCGTAATAACAAATGATGCGCCTATAATGCTTATGGCTAATCGAAACAATAAAAAACTCGTGTAGCTATCTGCTAATCCCACGCACATGACAGGGATAGACCCGATTAACAATAATGCAGTATAGGTTTTCCGAGGTCCCCATGTATCACATAACCGCCCTATTAGCAATCGTGCTATAATAGTTCCCGAAACTGAGGCAATGATGATATTTCCGATTTGAGGTTTCGTCAAATGCAAGGTTTCTTTGATTGTTGGCATCAATGGTGCTAAACCAAACCATCCAAAAAAACAAACAAAAAAAGTCATCCAAGTGATGTGAAACGTGCGCATTTGTACGCCACGGAAAGAAAAAATACTTAATTTTTCGAGAGGTTTAATCGTATTCATCTTGTATACATTTAGGTGGATTAAAAAATAACATTCAATTGTAGGTAGGCCCAAGAGGCCTTTTTCTGTGCGGTGCCAGGATTTAAGTCCTTCGCAAGGACCATAGAGTCACTAGCATGTAGGAACGAATAACCAAATTCGAGAGTACTGAATTTATTCAGGGAATAGGTACTTACCCAATCCATCTCAAACCCGAGATAAGGATCTATTTTCTGTCCATCCATGGCTTTTTGATCTGCCGCCAAAGCGAAATAATGGAGGTCGATTCCTGAATTAAATCGTTTATTCGAAGACTGGTATTTGACCTTTAAATATGCATCAGATAACCCTCCTTTGGGAGAACCTGTTCCTGCATAGAAATAATCCATCAATCCCCAAAACTTATGTGGAGTTCCGTACAATGGGTCAAATCTCCGATTCATTTTCGAGCTATCAAATGCATCATTACCCGAAACCAAATCCCAACCCGCTACATATGCTATCTGTTTTGGCTGACATGTGAGCGCGAAAGAAGAAGTGTACGCATTCAAATTAAGTCCATCCTTGTCATGACCCGTTTGATAATACATCGCAGCATAAAGCTGAATGACTTTTGATAATGGAATCGTTAATGTTGAACCCAATGTCCATCTGGCATGAAGGGTGTTCGAATGGTAACGTCGCCCATATATATATGCCGTATCCTTTCCTGCAATTGTACGTAATGAGTCCACTTGAAAAGCACCAAACTGGTCGCTAACGACTAGCCCAGACCACTTGGCTTTTGCAATATTTTTTGCCAAATATAAAAATTGAAGCGATTTATAATTTTGACCTAATGCATTTGTCGAAGGAGGATTTATTAACCCAGCAGAACCTGTCTTGCTAGATATACCATTGGCTGCAATCAATGGAACAAAACCCGACGGGGTTGGAACTAAATTACCTTTACTATCCTTGACATATGGCAAGACATTTCCTGGTACATAATAGGTGCCATCTGTTTGAAATGCATCAGTATTTTGATTATATGCAATACCAAAATCAACACGCCATCCTTTGTGAAGCATTTTGAAGACCATCGCATCATGTCGGCGAGCTTGTTGCAACCAATCCAGATTACCTAAAAGTCGGGAATCGTCATAGACTAATTCTTGCCGGCCAATCTTCAGACCCAAGTACTCTACGAATCCCGGCAAACTAGTGTCTTTTTTGTTCATCAAAGAAATTTCAGCCCATGCCTCATGGATACCTAAACGAGCACCTTCAGCAGTAGAAATTGTAGAGGCATCTTGACCCCATACACGCACGTCCTGAATTGATGCTTGAAATTGCACTCGATTACTTTTAAATGCACTTGTCACCCTAGCCCGCTGTGATATAAAAAAAGCCGGTTCATTCGTATTAAGGCGCAAAGTTCCAAACCCATCGCGGTATTCAGCACGGTTACGAAGTTGGCCCGACCAAGTTAGCTGTCCGAATGCCTGGCATCCGAAAAGCAGAAATATCCAAAGTAATTTATAGTTCATCATCCGTAATACTTAGGAAAACTTGATCATCATCCACACGTACTTGATAGGTTTTAATGGCGCATTCATCACCACTCAGACATTCTCCTGTTTTTAAAGAAAAGGTCTTTTTGTGAAAGGGGCATGCCACTTTGGGCTCATCTCCTTGGGATCCTATCATCCCTCGACTTAATGCCATTTGATGCCGGTGTGGACATTCATTTTGTGTTGCATACCATTCACCTCTTCGCTTAAAATGGAATAAAGCGATTTGTAAGTCAGCTACTTTAACACATACGCCTCCATTCTCAGGAACATCTTGTACCGAGCAAGCGTGAATCCACTTGTCATTCATTGTATCTACCATAGCTATATTATTTCCAGGCTTTCGCCATTTTTTGTTCACGTAATTCGTCAAATTGTACTGTGGGGTCTTTTTCTTCAGGTGCGTTCACAAAGTGACTGAAGCGTTTTCTGAATGCAGGATTTTCAACTGCGGCCTTCCATTCACAGACATAATTATCGACCAATGATTGCATCTCAGTTTCTAGTTCTGCCCCTAAGCCTAAGCTGTCATTGACTACTACGTTACGCAGATAATCCATTCCACCCTCTAGTTTATTTAACCAAGTAGCTGTTCGGGTAAGAGGGTCAGCCGTCTTAATGTAAAACATTAAGAATCGGTCGATGTAGCGAATGCACGTTTCACTATCCAAGTCACTCGCTAATAAAAGCGCATGTTGCGGCTTCGATCCGCCATTCCCACAAACATGTAAATTCCATCCTTTTTCTGTGGCGATGATTCCAAAATCTTTACTTTGCGCCTCAGAACATTCGCGAATGCAACCAGAAACACCTCCTTTAATTTTATGCGGAGCACGGATTCCTCTGTAACGCTCCTCAATTTGAATGGCGAAGGAAACGGAATCATGTAAGCCAAAACGACACCATGTACTCCCAACACAACTTTTTACGGTTCGCAAAGCCTTACCATAAGCATGTCCACTTTCAAAACCAGCAGCAATTAATTGTTCCCAGATTGTAGGCAAATCTGACAAGTGAGCACCAAATAAATCGATTCGCTGACCTCCTGTAATTTTGGTATATAAGTTAAATTCTTTGGCAACTTGACCTATGACAATCAACTTATCAGGCGTTATTTCACCACCAGGGATACGTGGAACTACGGAATAAGTGCCTCCTTTTTGAATATTGGCTAAGAAACGGTCATTACTATCTTGCGCAGTATCATTGCCTTTATCGAGTATTAATTCATTCCATAGGCTAGCGAGAATGGAAGCTACTAATGGCTTACACGTCTCGCAACCATCTCCTTGACCATGCACAGTTAATACTTCATCATAGGAACGAAGGTCATGTAAACGAATAAGATCCATTAATTCTTGCCGACTAAACTCAAAATGTTCACAGATCACATTTCGCACATATATTCCTTGCGCCTTCAAAGTATGATTAATAATATCTTTGACCATAGGAACACAACCACCGCAGCCGGTTCCTGCCTTACAACATTTTTTAATATCGTCTAACGTGGCAGCCCCTTCAAGCACATGACTGGAAATATCTCCTTTGCTCACAGCTTCACAGCTACAAATCACGGCCTCATCAGGCAAACTAGTAACACCTGCCCCTCCATCGTGCTCTCCCCCACGCGCCCCCAAAAGAATATCCTCCGGATTAGGAGGCAACACCACTTTGTTTTTACATGTTTGTAACAACATGTTATATTGGTCTGCATCTCCGATTAATATACCACCTAACAATTCTTTCCCATCAGGACTAATATTGACACGCTTATAAATACCTTTATTTCTATCTTCAAAAACAATGGTGTGAGCATCATTACCCGTTACAAAAGGATCACCAAAACTGGCCACATCTACTCCAATCAGTTTAAGTTTTGTACTCATATCAAAACCCTGGAATGTCTTTTCTAAGCCCAACAAGGTTGAAACTGCGGCTTCAGCCATATCATATCCTGGGGCAACCAAGCCGTAAATCATCCCTTCATACAAAGCACATTCGCCTATTGCTAATATATGATGATCAGACGTTTGCATATATTGATTAACAACAATTCCTCCTCTAGGCCCCACTTCCAGCCCGCATGCACGAGCTAGCTCATCACGGGGTTTGATCCCAGCTGAAATCACGAGCATGTCCACAGGAAGAATACTTTCATCCTGAAATTGCATACCAGAAATAGCGGATTCCCCTAAAATTTCTTGGGTATTTTTAGACGTATGAATGGTTAAACCTAGTGATTCCAGCTTACCCTGCAACAGAGAAGAGCCCGCATCGTCGATTTGCCTAGGCATTAATCGAGGGGCAAATTCAATCACGTGCGTATCGCAAACACCCAAGTCAATCATAGCTTTTGCTGCCTCTAACCCTAATAATCCACCTCCTATCACTGCCCCAGTTTTTGCTTTAGGAGCCCATGATTGCATCAATACTAAATCTTCGATAGTACGATAGATAAAGACACCCGCTTTTTCAATACCGGGAATCGGTGGAACGAAAGCTGCGGAACCAGTCGCAAGGATCAAATAATCATAATATGCAACTCGACCTAGATATGAGCGCACACTTTTTGCTTTCCGATCAATTTCTAAAATAGGATCTCCAATAATTAATTCGATGCCCTTATCTGCATACCAAGAGGAAGGAGCCAGTTGGAGTTCTTCAGCTGACTTTCCATTAAAAAATTCACTGAGGTGAACTCGATCATAAGCAGGCCTCATTTCTTCTCCAAAGACAATAAGATCTAGTGATTTTGTGGATTTCGCAACCAACTTTTCACAAAGTTTAAAGCCAACCATGCCATTTCCAACGATGATAATTTTCATTATGCTAAATTTTAGGAACAATAATTGTACTATTCAAATATATATTTCAATCGAACAAATAAATTCAAGCTAAATACAAAATGATAACAACAAGAATGACTCCTGATTTTGCTCCAATAATGTATTTATATGCTTGATTACGGAACAAATATCTATGACAAAAATTTTACAAACAAGAAATATTTGCTTTATTTTAAACCTATTTTTATCGATTTTGCAAAATTTATTGCAAATCAACTTAATTTTTAAACCTAAAAATGAAAGTTTTTTAAAAAATTTCAAAATATATTACAATAATCAATCTTCAATGTTTAGATTTGCTCGACACCAAAAAAATCGACTTAAATAAAATTGAACAATACCAAGATTAGCCCAATAACCATCATGAAGAAATCACTATTAACCTTGGTCGGAGCAGGTCCAGGAGACCCTGAATTAATCACATTAAAAGCTATTCGCGCAATCGGTGCAGCGGATGTAATCTTACATGACGCACTGGCAAATGTCGAATTACTAGAATATGCTAAAGCTGATTGTATTATTGAATTTGTTGGAAAACGATTTGGTTGCCACTACCTATCTCAAGCCGAAATCAATGATCGCATTGTTGAGTTAAGTAAGCAAAATAAAAACATAGTTCGACTTAAAGGAGGGGACCCCTTCGTTTTTGGTCGAGCGCAAGAAGAAATTGAAGCTGCCGAGTCCGCGGGGATGGAAGTCCGAATTGTACCTGGCATCTCAAGTGCACTAGCTGTAGCTGCATCAAATCGAATACCATTGACATGCCGCGGAATAAATGAAAGCTTTTGGGTGACAACTGGAACTACTGCCAATGGTGACATATCGACAGATATTCAATGGGCTGCACGTTCCACAGCAACCGTTGTTATATTAATGGCGATGAGTAAACTTGAAGGAATCATGGATATCTTTCGGTCTTGTGGAAAGCAAGATACCCCCGTGGCCATTATTCAAAATGGTACGAGGCCGAATGAAAAAATGGTCATTGGAACTGTGAAAGATATTCTTTTTCGCAGTGAAGCTGAAGGCTTAAGCAATCCTGCCATCATACTCATAGGCGATGTCGTATCCTTGTATCCAGAAAAATTAAGCCGCATAGTCCAACAAGAAATAGCCTCAATTTAAGCCATGGAGATTAACCAAAAAAGTGCCCTAGATTCAGAGACAGAATACACGGAATTAATGATTCCAAGTTATGCTAATTTTGGCGGCAAAATTCATGGTGGAATCTTGCTTTCATTAATGGATAAAGTCGCGTTTATTTGTGCTTCTAAACATAGCGGACAATATTGCGTTACCGTAGCAGTCGAAGGTGTTGAATTCAAACAAGCTGTCGAAGTGGGTGAGCTCGTAACAATTAAAGCGTCCGTTATTTTTGTGGGCAAAACAACGATGATTGTAGGCATGAGGGTGGAATCATTTAAACCAACTGAAGGCATTATTCGTCACACAAATTCATGCTACTTTACAATGGCAGCCAAAGATTCAGAAGGAAACCTAGCTGCTGTTCCAGGTTTGATTTTGAAAACAGATGAGCAGTTACGACGCTATTGCAAAGGTAAAATTATTCGCAAATTGTCATTGGAAAAACGAGAACTACTGAAAAGCGCAGTCAAAGATCAACTTATTCAGGATTTACGCCAAGAATGCCAAGAAGTGGATAAGTGCTTCATAGCCTAGGTAAAATATCAAATACCTAAAGACTAGTTTTCTCCGAAATCCACTAACTTCGCGATACGCTGACGGGATCGGTAACCACCGGCAGCAAATAAACCTACTATGAAAAAACTATTTTTCGGAGCGATGCTCCTCTGCCTATCGTTAACTGGGTTTGCGAAAGGCAATCTCCCGCGAACCATCGTAACAACCGACGGTGAAATCGATGACGTGGATACTTTTATTCGGATGTTGATGTATTCCAACGAATACCAAGTCGAAGGTCTTATCTATTCCAGTTCCATGTGGCATTACAAAGGGGACGGAAAGGGGACCAAATTCACCTCGGAAATGGAGATGACCCGGAAAATGTATGGTGCTAAAACGGATTTGCGATGGCCGGGCGTTCAGTGGATTCAAGACCTCCTGAAAGCCTATGCACAGGTTCATCCCAATCTGATCTTGCATGACAAAAACTATCCTTCGCCCGCTTACCTAAACAGCTTAGTTAAAGTAGGAAATATTGATTTCGAAGGCGAAATGGAACAAATCACGGAGGGTTCCGAATGGATTAAAGCGAAATTATTGGACAAGGACCCAGAACCGATCTATTTACAAGCTTGGGGAGGAACGAACACCATTGCCCGCGCATTGAAATCGATCGAAGAACAATTTGGTGCCGACAAAAATTGGCCCGCCATCAAAGCAAAAATTTCGAAAAAGGCCATCATTTATACGGTTATGGATCAGGATGCCACGTATAAAAACTACATCGGAGGGCACTGGCCAGAAATTCGGGTTTTCTACAATGCGCATCAATTTGCGAGTTTCGCCTACCCATGGAAACGCATCATGCCAAAAGCAACACAGCCCTATTTCGAAGGTGCTTACATGGCAAATAAGATTATTTTGGACCACGGCCCTCTTTTAAAAATGTATTATTCCTACGGGGATGGCCAAAAACAGGCTGGCGACGATGAACACATCCACGGGGACATCACCAAAATAAAAAATGCGCAATGGGGTGATTTCACTCAATACGATTTCATTTCCGAGGGAGATTCCCCGGCTTTTTTACACCTCGTTGACGTAGGCTTAAACAACCTGAACAACCCTTCGTTTGGCGGATGGGGCGGTCGCTTTGTGCAAGCGAAGGACAATCCGTTCCGATTTGAAGACAATGAACAAGCCGCTGATTTCAATCCGGAAACAGGAAAAATGGACATCAATTATTCGCAAACACGTTGGCTAGTTGCAGCCCAGGAGGATTTCGCGGCACGCGCCGACTGGTGTGTAAAATCCTATGCGGATGCAAATCACGCTCCTCAAATTACGGTAAAAGAAGGCATGAATTTGACGGCTAAGGCAGGTCAAGAGCTCTTATTAACAATAGAAACACGTGACCCAGACCGGAATGGCATTCAATTGAAAGCTTGGACCTATCCAGAAGCGGGATCCGGAAAAGCAGGGGTTAATATTGGAGGAAAACAAGCCATCGTATCCATTCCGGATTCAGCGAAAAAAGGGGACACATTTCACATTGTGATTGAGGGAACGGACAATGGAATGCCAGCCTTAACTCGCTATCGTCGGGTAGTCATTACTGTCCGCTAAATAGCTTCAAATTCGCCGCGTTCGAGGTTTTTACGAACTTCTCCTGCCTTAAAATATTTGCCATTCATGGAAATGTATACCCCTGGGGAGAGCACTTGCACAAAAGCGAGGGCACTCCCTAGGTTAAACATCCCATCAGAAGAACCAAATTTATAGGGAATCATCGCACCCGTTAACACGATTGTTTTATGGGAGATTTTCCCTGCCAAATATTCAGCCGTTTGGGTCATCGTATCTGTACCATGAGTAATTAAGATTCGATCAGCATCAGTCGTAAGGCAGGCATCGCAAATTTGAATTCGGTCAGTATCCGAAAATTCGAGGCTATCTTTCATGAAGAGCGTATCCGTTTTGACATCGAGTCGGTTCCGACCTTTAGTCAACATTTCCTGCAAATGCGTCTCTTTGAAATAGAGGGAACCATTTAATTCGTTGTACTCTTTATCAAATGTTCCTCCAGTAACATAAATCTGAATCATATTTTTTAATTTGTCGATGAATGATTAAAACTACATGGTCCAAATACAATTAGCAAAAACAAGCGAAG
>JAHEAY010000012.1 GCA_024642485.1 Cytophagaceae bacterium | reverse complement strand
GAATTGATTCATTCGCGAGTGGCCTCTACTCGCTTGTTGGCGGATGCTTTAAAAACGCGAAATCATCAGGTGCACACCTTTGTGTCTGCATCGGCGATTGGTTATTATGGGGCGGATTCTGGGGATGTACTTTGTAAGGAGGACACTCCGGCAGGTGCCGACTTTTTAAGTACTTGTACGGTGGCTTGGGAAAAGGCGGTGGATGAAATACAGGATTTACGCGTGGTGAAATTGCGTATTGGCTTGGTTTTGGGTGCGAATGGAGGAATATTCCCCGTATTGGCTCGACCGATTCGTTGGTTTGCCGGCGTGATTTTAGGCAAGGGAACGCAAGGACAATCGTGGATTCACATTCAGGATTTAGTCAAAATGTTTGCATGTGCGCTGACGGATGAGCATGCACACGGTGTTTATAATGCTGTGGCGCCAAATCCGGTGACACATGCGGAAATGACAAAACAGATTGCGGCGGCTTATCACAGACCGATTTGGTGGCCTAAAGTTCCGGCTTGGGCATTGCGTTTGGTACTGGGCGAGATGGCCGTTTTAGTTACAGGAGGAAATTTTGTTTCTTCGGAGAAAATACAAACAGAGTTAAATTTTACGTTTACATACACGCGGCTAGCGGACGCGTTAACACAAATTATACATGTCTAAAACAATTTTAGTTTATTGTGGCTCATCAAAAGGGCACAACCCGATATACGAAGCAGAAGCAAAAGCCTTAATGCAGGCGTTCAAGAAGCACGATTGCAAATTGATTTTTGGTGCGGGGAGTGTGGGAATCATGGGCGTTTTGGCAGATGAATATTTACGTTTGGGCGGTCATGTGATCGGGGTGATTCCGTCGTTTATGGAGCCTTGGGAAGTGAAGCATACAGGTATTCAGGAATGTTATGTCACGGAAACGATGCACAGTCGGAAGCAGAAAATGGCTGAGCTGGCTGATGGTGTAATTGCCTTGCCAGGTGGTTTTGGTACCTTGGATGAGTTGTTTGAGATGTTGACTTGGAAGCAATTGGATTTACATCAAATGCCTATTTCCATCCTGAATACGAATGGCTATTATGATCATTTATTAGCGCAATTGCAGCACATGGTGGATGAAGGATTTTTGAAATCGCCTAATTTAGAAGCTTTGCAGGTGGAGACAAATCCGGAGGCTTTGGTCGATTACATCATGGCCTATGAGCCAGAGAAAATGGAGAAAAAATGGATTTATCGCGGCTAATTTGCCTTTTTTTATTGGTGTCATTTGTGGGTTTCGGGCAGCAAAAGTCGGAGAACTTAGGCTCTGCTGTGAACTCGGAATACGCGGAGTTGAACCCCGTTATGGCTCCAGATGGCAAGACGCTGTATTTTGGTCGGAAGAATCATCCATCTAATCGTTTTGGAACGCAGGGTTCGGAGACGGTGGCGGGGTCACAGGATATTTGGTTTAGTGAGCGTGTGGGGGATGTTTGGAGTACGGCGCGTCGTATGCCGGATGTGTTGAATCGTGATCAATACAATACGATTTTATCGATTTCTCCGGATGGCCAAACGATATTATTGAAGGGTGCCTACATCAATGGTGTCTATGAATCGCGCGGTTTTTCTTTAGCCAAAAAGACTGTCGCCGGATGGTCGATTCCCGAGAAAATCAACATTCCGGGCTATGAAAAGCTGAGTCGGGGTAAGAATGAATATGCTTATTTAGCGATGGACGGGAAGGCTCTCTTATTAGCTTTCGCGGAGAAGAAAAACAGTGATCGGGATGATATTTATGTGAGTTTATTAGGGGATTCTGGTTGGTCGAAACCCGAGAATTTAGGGGACGGAATAAATACGGAGTTTTCGGAAACAACGCCATTTTTGGCGGCGGATGGTCGGACGCTTTATTTCTCATCGGACCGACCGGGTGGTCTAGGTTTGCAGGATATTTACATGTCGAAGCGATTAGGCAATGGATGGACATCGTGGCGCAAGCCTGTTAACATCGGTCCGCCGGTGAATACAAGCGGTTATGATGCCTATTATACTTTGGCTGCCAAAGGGGATTATGCTTATTTTTTATCATCGACGGAGGCAGGGAAGAAGGATATTTTTCGGATTGCGATCGAGCCTGAACCGGAGCCTGTTGTTGCGGAGGCGCCAAAGCCCATCTTGCAACAAGATGTTAAATCGAGTCCACGAATTGGTTCTTCGGAAACATCGGAGGCAGTTGTATTGCTAACCGGAAAAGTGAGTGATGCTGCAGGCAAGGTGCCTTCGGGTGCCTCGGTGAGTTATGAGGATTTGAAAACGGGGAAGATTATTGGCCAAGCGACGCCGGATCCGGGAACGGGGCAATATAAATTGGTTTTGCCTTATGGAACCAATTATGGGATTACAGCGAAGGCGAATGGCTATTTACCGAGTTCGACACATTTGGATTTGAGCCAATTACGCGGCAGGTATTTGGAATTAGATGGCCGGGATTTAGCGATGTCTCCGATTGCCAAAGGAAGTACGGTGACGGTTAATAATCTGTTCTTTGAGCTGAATAAGGCGACTTTAACGGCGGAATCTGAGCCGGAATTGAAACGAATGGTTCAGGTGATGTTGGACAATGTGGCTTTGCGAATCGAGATTAGTGGGCATACGGATAATACGGGAACCGATGTAATTAATGATGCCTTGTCACAGGCGCGTGCGGATGCAGTTAAGATTTATTTATTGAATGCAGGTATTCCGGCGGGAAGAATACAATCGAAGGGCTATGGCTCTAAGCGTCCGAAGGTTTCGAATGATACGGAGGAAGGAAGAGCGCAGAATAGACGGGTGGAGTTTTCGATTTTGTAAGTCATCAGTCGCTAGTCGTCAGTGGTCAGTAGTCAGTCTGGAGTCCGCAGGGAAAAAGAATGGTTTATCGTTTATAGCCCCAGACTTTAGTCTGGGGATCCTAGGCTAAAGCCTAGGGTTATGAAGTTGGAGTGCGCAGAAGCTTGTTGCTAGTCGTCAGTGGTCAGTCCGGAGGCAAAAAGAATGGTTTATCGTTTATAGCCCCAGACTTTAGTCTGGGGATTCTAGGCTAAAGTCTAGGGTTATGAAGTTGGTGTACGCAGGTGCTTTTGCTAGTCGTCAGTGGTCAGTCCGAAGGAAATTAGTCATTACCAGATGACATCTCTTCACTCTTAGCTCCCAACTCTTCCCTCTTTTCCAGGTATTCCCCCGGGGAACAACCTATCTCAGCTTGAAATGCGGAATAAAAGCTTGAGCGGGAACTGAATCCGGCCATTTGGCCAATACCCTCAATACTCAAGTGCTCAAACTCAGCAGAATTCATCAATTGTATTGCATATTGAATTCGAAGGCTCGTTTTTAATTTAGGAAAACTCTGTTTGAATAATACGCGAATACAATATGATATGTGGTGTTGGGGCGCTTTGAGCGCTGCCGCCAAGTCTCCTATGGTGAAATCTGGATTTAGGTAGGGTTTCTCTTCCGCTAAATATACGTTGATTTGATCCCTTAATTCTAAAAATGGGTTGTCTTCCTCGTCTATATCCTCTAGCGGCTGTGGAGTTGGATTTTTCTCTTTGGGAAGTTCGGACTTCTCTATATAGATCGGGAATCCATATAGAATTTGAGGAAAAATCAAGAGGCTAACGGAAAGTAGCAGGAACATAATTCCCCCTACATTGTGAACGAGATTTAGTGCACTGTACGTTTCCTTTGGTGTTTTTTCAATAAAATCTAATGTGATCATCCCAAAAGCAATTAATAGGATAATCAGCGTGATGAAAAACATATTCAACCAGCGATAGGTCAATAAATATTGCTGGGTTGGAATAGATTTTTTCAATTGAGGTCTGTATTTCCAAATCCGGTAATAGCTAATGACTGTGTAAATCATCAACGAGGAAACGCGCATCATGTAATTCGCGGATATTGGAAAAATGAAATTAACGCGCGCGAATTTCAGTTGGTCTATATCATCTAAAATACGCTGTGCGAGCTCCATTTTGGCAGCAAATGGAGTCTGGTAATAGGGGATATTTCCGATGAAAACGATGGCTGCAGGAATGAAATGCAAGAAATCAGTCGGTTTCAATATATAGGTATCTCGAATGATGCCGCGTACATAGAAATACAGTAAGGGGCCGGCCAACAGCATGAATGGGGAAAAATTGCCGTAAAAAATGGCTAGCCAAAATGCGGATTGACCGAAAACTGAAAAGTAATGGGTTAAGCTATAAATGGATATGAGAAACAGGAATCCCCCTAAATAGATGGTGTTTTTATTTTCTTTCCAGTTATAGACAACGAGAATAATGGAAATAAATAAACTCAACAATGAGTTAAATAAGAACATATTTTTTAGAACAACACGGTTTGAATAAACACCTACAAAGTTATCAGATTTGCCGAATAATCCATTCGAGATGTCCTGATTTTAAAAACTAGGACATGTACTTAATTTTAAAAGCGGATTTTGGGCATCAAAAAAAGACATTTGTGTGGGAATAATCCAATGTTCTATTAATTACACATGACAATTCGATTTACGCGTTTACTTGCCCTAATCTTTTTATTGGGCTCACTTCATCAACAAACTTTTGCTCAGTCGGTTAATTATATCATCAATCCTAATACGGATGGCGGTTTCGAAGGCGCTCATGGTTGGACTTTTTTAAATGGCATTCAAGCCAATCAATGGCAAGTAGGCCCAGCTGTTAAATCTGCAGGTTCAAATGGAGCTTATGTCTCGAACAATGCAAGTACACAAACATTGACAAGCCCGCAAGCGGGAAACTCGATTATCTATATGTATAAGGACATCGCGGTGCCGTCTAACGCTACTTCGATTAATTTATCTTTCAAATGGAAAAACCCGGATGGATCTAGCTTTCCTCCGCGTGTGTTATTCATGCCGGTTTCGGATTTACAGTATTTGCCTACGGGCGGGGATTTTTACCGAACGAGTACCTCTGCCTTGACCACATTTTTGCAAAACCAAAGTGGATGGCAGACTTATACGAATAGCAATCCCTTGCAAAATGATCGTGCTGCTTCGTATTTATCTTTTGGTGGATATAACTTAAAACCAGGAACGACTTATCGCGTAGTTTTTGAATGGGCAGCTTTCGACCAGAATTATTATATTCAAAATCCTCCTATCTGTTCCTTGCCGACAGCGGCTACCATTGTTCCTACGGGTAGCAACGTTGTTTATGATGCTAATCATGTACAGCAATGGGCTGCTAATACTGTTTATACTTACCATGTTGATTTACCAGGTGGAGGTGCTAATTATCTGATTGAATGGTCATTTGATAATGCTACAATTTTGTCGGGCCAAGGAACTCAGGATGTTACTGTTCGAACAAATAATACTATCCCTTCAGGTACATCTTATAGTAGAATTAAGGTATTTTGCCCAACCCCAACCTATACCTTTGGAGGGTATAATGGAGGTAATTTGTCGATCGATGAAGTTGCTTTAAGTTATGTTGCTGCGCCAATTATTTCGGGTGTAACTGCTAGCAATGGAGCAGTGGGTAGCTCGGTTACGCTAACAGGGCAATTTTTTGGTGATGATGCTGCTCACAATGTCGTTTATTTGGGTGGAAGTAAATGTACAATTACGGCGGCTAGCTCTACGAGCATAACGTTTACGATTCCTTCGTTTGCTAAACATGATTATTTTACTGTTTTAAATACTGCAACCAATCTTAGTGCGTATTCGAAATCGAAATTTTTCCCAACGAGTGCAGCTTTAGTGAATGCCAAATATTCCAATTTAGCAAATACCTCGTTGGCAAACCCGGTGACCTTTACTATGCCTTTGGCTTTGAATCCTCCTCAGCGTTTTGCTATGGTGGATATTGACCAAGATGGTAAATTGGATATTGCTTCTTATTCGTTGGCTGGGGCGCCCCAAGTATTGCGGAATACAGCGACTACTGGAGTTGTTTCTTCAAGTACATTTGCCGCAGTTAACTCAACGGCTGGGGTAACGGAAACGTATACTCAGAATTTATCTAGGTCTGTATTGGCTGCCGACTTGAATAACGATGGTAAAATCGATTTAGCTACGAGTAATGGAGTTCAATATTCAGGAGGTTTTGCGAATATGAACACGAGCACTAGCGGTTCGATTGGTTTCAGCAACTATACCTCCTTGAAATCGGCATCAGGTGATTATTGGGTAGATGCCGCATTATTGCCTTTAGATATTAATAATGATGGTAAAACAGATATTTTTGGTTTAAATGGGCAGTCCTTTTTTAACGGAGGGGTTACTTATTTGGGTTCTTATTACTTAAGCCAAAACACCAGTTCGGGAAATACTTTTTCAATCACCACTGGGAAATCCGCCAATAGTTATTGTAATTCTTGTAATGATCATATATTAACAGGTCCCATGTTGGCGGCTGATCAAGGGGATCTAGACCTAGATGGTAAAACTGATATTGTTGTCGCAGGTACAGCTGTAGAAATTTTACATAACGTAACACCTGATGGCTCCTTAAGTCTATCGGATTTTAAATTCAATCAAGAAGGGTTTCTATCCATTCCGAATAGTGGAAAGGCCAATTCGGTTAAAATTGCCGATTTGGATGGTGATGGAAAACGAGATATCGTGTATACTTCCAATACAGAGAAAGCTATTCATGTTCTTCGTAATACGAATTCTGTAGCTGGAACGGTTTCCTTGGGAACTGTGCAAGATTTTGCAACGCCTGATTTGGAAAATACTTTCCAATTGGCGCTTGGCGATATGAACGGGGATGGGAAGTTGGATATTATCGTATCCGATTACACGACAAATGGAGGATTTAGCACCAAAATAGGTTATTTGGCGAATACTTCCACGGCTGGATCTATTTCGTTTGCGTCTGAAATTTTGCTCGCAAATCCCGCAAACCGTGTTTATCGCCAGTTGGAGTTAGTAGATGTAGAGGGAGATAATAAGTTGGATTTAATCGCTAGTCAACTTAGTAGTGATATTGATGTTTTCCGCAATTTGACAGGTGAGGCGGGAGCGATTTCTGCTGATCAAACGATTTGTAATGGAGTCTCTCCAGCAGCATTTTCGAGCGTTTCCGCTGCTACGTTTACAGGAGGAACTTTGACCTATAAATGGCAAAAATCTACCGATGGAATCACATTTACAGATATTGCGAGTACGAATGCGCTAACCTACACTTCGGGAGCCTTGACGCAAACGACTTGGTTTAGACGTGGCGTAACGAACCCAGCAGATGCAAATGCATATTATTTTACCGTTCCTGTAAAAGTAACGGTGATTGCTTTGCCAACGATACAAACGACCACAGCTGGAGAGCGTTGTGTCACAGGAACGGGAACGGTTGCACTACAAGCAACAGCCTCTGCAGGAAGTACCGTGGAATGGTATCAAAACTCAAGCCTCGGTACTGCGCTTGGAACAGGAAATACATTTACAACACCAAGCATAAGTGCCACAACAACGTATTATGCTGGAGCCTCGACGGATATTGGCGCTTGTAAATCGGCAAGAACGAGTGTAGTTGCAACAGTTATTACGGGAGTTCCTACGATTACTGCGACAAACACCAACTCTTCAACATCAACACGCTGTGATGCAGGTTCTGTTACCTTAACAGCTACACCTTCTCATGCGGGTGCTACGATTTCTTGGTATACGGCACTTACTGGCGGGTCGCCCATCGCAACAGGAACATCATTTTTGACACCAACGCTCTCATCGACAACAACATATTATGCGGAGGCGTCTAACTGTGTTGGGAATAGTGTGAGTCGGACGGCTGTCATTGCAGTCGTGATACCTACCCCTTCTGTTGTTTCAGTTACAGCAGCTTCTGCTTGTAGCGGTGCCACGGCTACATTAGCTGCAACGGCAAGTACTGGCGGAATATTAAAATGGTATGTAGATGCTAGCAGTGGAACAGCTTCTACAGCGTCAGTAAGTAATCTTCTAGCAAATACGACACGCTATGTTTCAGCGTATAAATCAGTCAATACAATTACCTGTGAAAGTGGTCGGACACCCGTAACCGCGACGGTTATTGCTCGTCCATCCATCGCATCTTATTTATGGGGTGGAATTTGTACAGAATCTGCTACTACCGTCTCTGCCACACCAAGTTCCGGAACGACTGCATGGTTTAGCGCAGCAAGCGGAGGTACATTATTGGGTACAGGGACAATATATCAAACGCCTGTATTGGGTACGATGCCTATAGGTTCTACGACGGTTGCGACGTATTATGCAGAAGCTGTTAGTCCAGAAGGTTGTGCAACGTCGACACGTACAGCAATTAATGTGCTTTATAACGGACCTTATTTCTCAAATACTGTTTCCGATGCAAATGCCGTAACGAACTCAACGAATATTACGTTTACGGCCAACATGGGTGGTACGAAGACGAGTTATTACTGGCAACGAAGCAGTGATAATGGTGCGACTTGGACCAACATTACCGGAACGATGGATGGTATTACCTACACCGGATTTTCGGGTACTACGGGAAATGCATCTACATTGACCTTATCTGTCGCGAAACCTCAACTGCATAAATTTAAATACCGCGCTGTAGTCGTTAATGCCTCATGTATTTCTTACAGTAATCCTGCGACTTTATATGTAGCGGATATTTTTGGCTATTGCCCCGGCGCCCCGCGTATTCCTTTGAGTTGGATGAGCTATACGGGGAGTATAGATTATTATTGGTCATACCCGGATCCCTATGGGAATATGCAACAGTATAATTTTGGATACAGCGATTATACTTATATTGACAATGACCCCACAACTGGTATTCGCTTAACAAATAGCGGAAGCTTTCGCGTGGATTATGATCAACCATATTTCTTTACAAGTGTATATGCGCAAGGTTTAGGTTATTGGGCGAGTTCTGGTTGGCCTCAAGGCTATATTGATGCAGATAATGTTAATGGCGGTATCATCAAGTATAGTTTGGATATGGCAAATTGGACGAGTACAGGATTTTCCTTTTCTACTTCCAATTATTCAAACTTTGGGGAAACCATTACCTTCAGTTCCCCAATTTATGCCAAATATATTCTCATTGAGAATCAGGGATGGAGCTTTGGACTCTCCGAATTCAGGGCTTATGGTTCCACAGCCGCGGGTTTACCTTACATTCAAATAACGCCTAAATCACCGATTTACATCAACTCAGGCGCATCGAATACCATTATTCAAGCGGATGCAACACCAGGACCTGGTCAGTCTTTTTCTGGTTACGATTGGAAATTTAACGGTGCCGGTTCTACCTTAGGGACAGCGACCTCTTACACCATTAATAATTTTACTACAGCAGGTAATTATGTATTTACTGCTTCTCAAGCCAATGGCTGTGTCGTCAATGCGACAATTGCTGCTAACCTCGTTGCTCCTTTTTATTCTTCATCAACAGGAGCAAATGGCCAATTACAGAATTTGGCGAACTGGAGCACAAATACGAATGGAACAGGCGGTTCTCAACCAGCTGATTTTAATTCCGGAAAGATATTCTTGCTCGCTAACGGTTCAAGCACTTATACCTTCGCTAGCAACTGGACCGTGGGAGGTAGCTTACGATTGAATGGAAAAGTCTTAACACTGGGATCAAACACGCTGACTGCGGGGGAAGTTTTGGAAGGCTCATCAAGCGCTTGGGTTGAAACGAATGGAACAGGGACACTTACACAAACGGTTTCCTCTACGCCTTTGGCATTTCCAGTGGGTAGAAGTAGCTATTCCCCTGTGACAATTACCAACTTCACAGGTACGGCTGATACATATGCTGTTCAAGTGAGTTCTGGAGTTCTTTCGGCAGGGGCAGCTGGGGTTGCCATGAATAATGTTGTGAACAAAACGTGGAAGATTAATAAAACTAATACGAATGCCGCTGGAACGGGGTCAACGCTCACGTTCAGTTGGCAAGCAGGTGATGTCTCAGGTACTTTATCTCTTCCTGCTTTATATTATTATAATGGGTCGGGTTGGGTGCAACAAACGGGTACAAATGTCACAACAACCGCAACGAGCATTACGGTTACGGGTTACCAAGGGTCCTTATCGAATGCTTTGTTTATGGTTTCAAACCCATTGCCAAGTATTACATCTTTCAGCCCTGCGAGTGCTGGACCTGGCACGAATGTCGTTATTCAAGGAACAGGATTTATTAGCGGTGCTGCAGTAAGTTTTAACGGTACCGCTGCGACCAATGTTGTGGTGAATAGTTCTACTCAAATTACAGCGACGGTTGGAAACGGAACATCTGGATTCGTTACTGTCGGAACCTTAGGTGGAACTACATCGAAATCTGGGTTTAATTTTTATCCAATTCCTGTCATCAGTTATTTCTCCCCGATTAAAGGAATTGCTGGAAATACGATAACTATTAAAGGTTCAGGATTCTCTAGCGCTACGGCAGTGACTTTTGGAGGTACCGTTGCTTCTAGTTTCACAGTAGTTGATGACAATACCATTTCAGCAATTGTTCGAAACGGAAGTTCAGGAGCTGTGCAAGTGACAACAGGTGGAGGGCAAACGAGTCTTGCCGGATTTATTTATGGGGTTTCATATGCTTCCATCGATATTTTGGCTGGGTGGAATAAAGCTACTACCGCTACAGCAACCTATCCGTTAGCCGCAAGTTATACCTTGTCTGGTGCCGTTTCTGCCGCAACAACTTCTGCCGCAAATATGACGGGAAATGCTTCCACAGAAAATCAGTGGGCACATGCTAATAGCTCATCAAGTTTGAGCATAGGGTCATCTACTCCCGTGTTAAATTATTCGATCACCACAACGAAGTCGATCAAATTAACACGTTTTGTTATCGCAGGATTGAATATTTCTGGTTCGACGAAACTTCAACTGCGATCTAGCATTGATAATTATGCGAGTTCTTTAGGTGAATTTACATCGGGTAGTGGATCGAATTTTGGGTTGACATCTGTTGATTTGGCCGCATTGGCTACCCAACCAGCGGGTACGATTAACTTTCAAATTTATGCCTATAATGGGAATGGGGATTTAATAACGTTGAAGGATGGAAATAGTTATTCTCCTACAGATAATACAAATCCAAGTTTGAATGGCACGTATAATGTCATGATTTATGGTGCGACAAAACCGAGTCCAACAATTGGAACGTTGTCGAATATCACGAAGCGCAATACGGATCCTACATTTTCACTTCCGTCACCTACAACAAACAGTTCAGGTGCCTTTACATTTACAAGTAGTGATGCTAATGTGGCGACCATTGTTAGCCCGCAAGTAACGCCTACAGGAACGGGGACTGCTACCATCACAGCAACGCAAGCCGCGACGGAAGACTATGAGGCAGGAAGCACGACGTTAACTCTTAATGTAACAAAATTGCCAACCATCCGTATGGAGACCATACAGCAGTTGATTGGCGATTCCCCAGTTAGCTTGTCAGCAAGTTCCGATTCCCCAGGTGCGCTTACCTATTCGGGATCAGTTGCTAATGTTTTCTCTGTCAGTGGAACAACGCTCACGGTTGGAACCCAAGAAGGAACGGGTTTAGTAACCGTTTCTCAAGCGGCGAGTGGTGTTTATGAAGCCGCAAGTATTTCAGTTCAAGTCAATATTTCGAGTGCATCTAAAGTAGCGCCAACGATATCTTGGATCACGGGAATCAATAAAACAAAAGGAATGCCAGCCTTTGTGTTATCCGTTCCTACGTCAACAAGTACTGGATCTTTTACTTACTATTCAAGTAATGCCAATGTGGCGACAATTTCAGGCTCAACGGTTACCATTGTAGGGGATGGATTAAGTACAATTACGGTTGTGCAAGCTGCGAATGGCAACTTCCGTGCAGGAACAGTGAGTATTCCATTAGTGGTTGGCCTTTTAAGTAATAATAGTCCTAACCTAAGTGCATTTTCGAATCAGACTAAAACGATTTCACTGGGTTCCTACACCATTACGGCTCCTAGTACCGCAAGTTCTGGAGCAATTACCTATATCAGCTCAAATCCTGCAGTAGCAACGATTTCCGGGACAACCGTGACGTTAGTAGGATTAGGAACGACGACCATTTCTGCGATTCAAGATCCGGCAACGGGCTATAATGGAGGTACAACCTCAGCGACATTAACAGTCCTCAATCCGAATATTCCAATCATTACTTTTGCGCCAAGCGCATCGTGGACAAGAGGGTCTGCTATTACGAATTTATTGCCAACATTCGTTTCGGGAGCAGCGGCAACAGCCTACAGCATTGCGCCGCCACTTCCTGCTGGCTTAAGTTTTAATACGACGACGGGAGAAGTTTCCGGAACGCCTTTAAGCTTAAGTGCTGCTCGTGATTATACAATTACCGCATCCAATGTTGGGGGATCAACATCCGTTGTGACGAGTTTGGCGGTGTTAGAACCTGCCCCAACGGCTTTAAGCATTACCGTTCCTTCGATTTATTTAATAGGTCAAAGCATTACGCCAGTTGTACCTACAAATAGTGGAGGTGTTGTGAATACCTACAGCATTAGCCCTAGTCTACCAGGTGGATTGGTCTTCGATCCTGCAACTGGAACGATTTCAGGTGTACCTGCCGAGCTAAAAGCAACTACTACGTATACAATTACTGCGACCAACTCAGGGGGATCTACAACTACAACATTCTCATTGACCGTTAATGATGTTGCGCCTACTTCTTTGAGTTATGCCTCTCCGATTGTATTGGAAAGAGGAATTGCCATATTACCGATTGGGCCAAGCACATCAGGCGGAACAATTACTTCCTATAGCATTAGCCCTGCATTATCTGCCGGATTATCCTTTAACACGACAACTGGGGTTATTACGGGAACGCCTACTGCGGTAACGGCTCGGACGACTTATACGATTGTCGGATCCAACGTAACAGGTTCTCGGACGGCAACACTTGACATCATCGTCAACGATGCACCTCCGGTGAATTTCACGTATGCTACGCCACCAATTTATTACTTGAATACAGCGATTAGCCCATTGACTCCATCAAATAACGGTGGAACGCCAGCGGGATATTCCATCTCGCCGGCCTTGCCTGCTGGATTAAGTTTCAATACATCGACCGGGGTTATTTCGGGTACGCCTACTGCAATCACGGGTTCTTCAACCTATGTGGTGACAGCGTCCAACTTCGTAGGATCCGTTTCCCAAAACGTCGTGATTGAAGTCAAGGATTATGCACCGGTGAATTTGGTGTATCCATCCGCAACGCTTTCGGCAACTAAAACGGTGGCGATTAGTCCGATTACCCCAACCGTTGGTGGAGGCGCCGTGATTACCTATACGGTCAGCCCAGCTTTACCAGCAGGTTTGTCTATTAATACGAGCACAGGTGTCATTTCGGGTACGCCTACGGCATTAAGCCCCTCGGCGAATTATACGTTGACGGCCAACAACGGAACGGGTTTCACCACATTCACCATGAACATTACCGTGGTCGATGTAGCGCCATCACAATTAAGTTATGCGACCCCAGTAGGTTTGGTCCGTACCCAAGCGATGACGAGCTTAAGTCCTTCGAGCATAGGCGGTACCGTTATTAGCTACACAGTTGTTCCGGCCTTGCCTGCAGGATTACTTTTGAACCCGACAACCGGGGTTATTTCAGGTACGCCAACAGCCGTTATGGCGCAAGCCACGTATACGATTACTGCGACCAATACGGGAGGCTCATCGAGTTTCGGAGCCGTGATTCGTGTCTATGAATTCAATGATCCAAATCTTGATACAGATGGAGATGGTATTATCGATTCTGCCGATTCATGTCCTTTGTTATTTGGTACAGCACAATTAAATGGTTGTCCGGTAGACTCCGATGGGGATGGATATTATGATGCGATTGATGACTGGGACGATGATAACGATGGCATTTTAGATACAGCAGAAAATGCCGCTTGTAATCCGGCTAGTGCGTCTTGTGATACGGATGGCGATACCGTTCCAAACCGATTAGATCTAGATTCTGATGGAGATGGCATCAAAGATGTGATTGAAGCAGGAGGAACAGATTCAAATAATGATGGTAAGGCAGACGGAGCGATTACAAGTCACGGTATTCCAGTTTCTGCAGGAAGTGGTTTGGCAACGGTCGATACCGATTCGGATGGAATTGCCAATCCTTATGACCTTGATTCAGATGGTGATACTGTTTTAGATGCGGTTGACCAATGTCGTTTAGTCGCCGGTTCTGTTCTTTTGAACGGTTGTCCGGTAGACTCTGATGGAGATGGGGTGTTTGATACCTTGGGGGATTTAGATGACGATAATGACGGTATTTTAGATACGATAGAAAACGCCGCTTGTAACCCATCAAGCATTACTTGTGATACGGATGGCGATAATATTCCAAACTACTTGGATTTAGATTCTGACGGCGATGGCATCAAAGATGTGATTGAGGCTGGCGGAACCGATGCAAATAATGATGGCAAGGCGGATGGTCCGGTCAATGCATCCGGTATTCCATCTACGGCGGGAACGGGCTTGACACCTATGGATATCGATGGGGACGGACTTCGCAATCCTTACGATTTAGAAAGTGATGGGGATGGTGTCTTGGATGCGACTGAGGTCAACGACAATACGAATCCACGCAATAGCTGTTCGTACCTATTGATTCACCGGACTGTTGCGACATCTACCGCTTGGCAACAAGGGGATTGCGATGGAGATGGTGTTATCAACTTAAATGATACGAATCCGATGTTGGCACTTGCTCAAAATGATTTCTTTGGCCCTGTGGTCAACGGAAGCATTTCGGGTAATGTGATGTCCAATGATGATTTTGTGCCAGGAGCGAATATCAGTTTGACACGTCTTAGTGGAGGATTTGCAGGAACAGCAACGGGAACGGTTGTCCTTACGCCTACGACTGGGGTGCTGAATTACACGGCAGGTTTGAATGAACCAGCTAGTGTGGTGACGATTGGTTACCAAGTGTGTAATACGACAACAAGTACCTGTGCTACTGCCACCATCTCGGTTCGTATTACGCGCGATAACCCGACGCTTTCAAACTTCCCAGCCATTACGAAAACAATCCGTGATGTGGCATTTACGATTACACCTCCTACAAGTTCAGCGGGAACTGGGGCGATAACCTATACAAGTAGCAATGCGGCGGTAGCAACAATCGTAGGCAATACGGTGACAATTGTGGGAATCGGTACAACGACCATTACGGCGACACAGGCACAGGATAATAATTACAATGCGGCGAGCATCACGACGATCATGACGGTGTTGATTGGGGATTCTGATGGGGATGGTGTGCCGGATACCGATGAAATCGCGCAAGGTACGAACCCATATGATGCAGGAAGTTTCTTGGATACAGATGGCGATGGCGTGCCGGATTATATTGAAAACCAACAAGGCACAAATCCAAACAATGTATCCAGCTTCTTGGATTCTGATGGGGACGGTGTACCGAATTATGTGGAACAACATCAAGGGACGAATCCAGCGAATATTTCGAGTTATTTGGATAGTGATGGCGATGGTGTTCCAGATTATGTAGAATTGAAACAAGGAACCGATCCACACAATGCGTCAAGTTTCTTGGATACAGATCATGGTGGCATTGCGGATTATGTGGAAATACGTCAATCGACGAATCCATTAGTCGCTCCAGATACCTTGCATGATGCTGATGGGGATGGTATTCCTGATTATTTGGAAGGATTTGACCCGAATAACCCAGTCGCTTCGACGGATACGGATGGCGATGGTATTCCAGATTATTTAGATACAGATGCAGACGGTGATGGTATTCCAGATGCAACGGAATTAACGCATGATACGGATGGGGATGGTGTGCCAGATTATCAAGAGATGTTGGATGGTACCAATGCAAATAACCCAGCAAGCTTCAAAGATTCCGACGGGGATGGCATTCCAGATTATGTAGAAATTGCGCAAGGAACGGATCCGTTCAGTGCGACGAGTTATCGAGATAGTGATGGGGATGGCGTACCTGATTATGTAGAGATCCAACAAGGTACGAATCCAAATAACCCAACATCTTATCGAGATAGCGATGGGGATGGTATTCCGGATTATGTGGAGAGTCGGCAAGGAACGAACCCGAACGCTGCAGGTGACGTGGTTGCAGATAGCGATGGCGATAGTATTCCAAACTATATCGAGGGCTATAATAGCCAAAGTCCAAGTGCATCGCGGGACAGTGATGGCGATGGAACAGCGGATTATATGGATTTGGATTCGGATGCTGATACAATTCTTGATGCCACCGAGCGAACAGCAGATACTGATGGAGATGGTGTGATGAATTATCGGGATTTGGATAGTGATAATGATGGTATTTTAGATGCCTTAGAAGGGAATACCGATTTAGATTCAGACGGTACGCCTAATTACTTAGACTTAGACAGCGATAATGACGGAATATTTGATCCTTGGGAAGCTGTTAATGATTATGTCATAAGTTTGGACTACAATTGGGATGGCCGCATTTCGGTAGCTTCAGGTGCATTTGTAGATGCGAATGCAAATGGTGTCATTGATAATTTAGAGACACGATTTGGAGGAAGACCTATTGTTCCATACGATAAAGATCGTGATGGCACGCCTGATTATTTGGATCGTGATTCTGACGATGATGGACTTCCTGATTTATTTGAAAGGATGAATGATAATGATCAAGACGGTTTGCGTAATTATCGAGACCGTGATTCAGATGGTGATGGAGTGGGTGATAGTTATGAAGGCTTGAATGATACGGATCGTGATGGGAAATTCAATTTTGAGGATTTAGATAGTGACGAAGATGGCATTCCAGATGGCTGGGAGGGAACTGATCGTTGCTGGACCTGCAAAGATTCGGACAAAATTGACAATAACGAAGACGGCTGGGATGATCGGATTCAGTTTGTAAATCCTTCGCCAAAAGATACAGATGGCGATGGTCAATATGATTTCTTGGACACTGATAGCGATAATGATTGCATTCAAGACGGAGCTGATGGATTAAATGATTTAGATCGTGATGGTACTTTAAACTTCCGGGATTTGGATAGTGATAATGATAGCATTCCAGATTCAGTAGAGGCGCTAACCTGTGCCAAACCAAGCGATACCGATGGCGATGGCGCACGTGATTTTGAAGATTTTGATTCGGATAATGATGGCATGCTTGATGCATTTGAAGCTGGAGCAAACGGAAGAATGCCACAGGATTTTGATAACGATGGCAAGCCTGATTACCGTGATACGGATTCAGATAATGATGGAATTTCAGACCTGGTGGAAGTAGGCCCAACCCCTAAAATACCTGCTGATACAGATGCGGATGGAATGCCAGATTACCATGATTTAGATTCCGATGCGGACGGTATTTCGGATGCCATTGAGACAAATGTGGATACGGATGGGGATGGTACGGCCGACTTCCGTGATTTGGATTCAGATAACGATACGATTTTGGATTCGATTGAAAAAGCGATCGATACGGATGGCGATGGTATGTTGAACTTCCGCGATTTGGATTCGGATAATGATACGATTCTCGACTTGATTGAGAAGGCCATTGATACAGATGGAGATGGTATAGCAAACTACATCGATTTGGATTCTGATGGCGATATGATTCCAGATGTGGTGGAGAAAACGGTGGATACGGATTCCGATGGCAAACCAAATTATGTGGATACGGATTCCGATGGAGACAAAATCCCGGATGCGATCGAGGCTGGTTTGAAACCCTCGACACCTGTAGATACGGACGGGGATACAAAACCTGATTACGTTGATTTAGATGCTGACAATGACGGTATTCCCGATACCTATGAGGCGGGAATGAATCCATTAGCACCTGTAGATACGGATCGCGATGGTGTATATAACTTCCGTGATTTGGATTCAGACGGCGATACGATTCCGGATGCGGTGGAGTCAGGTGTGACGGGAAGTGTTTCTTCGAATACCAGTGGAGATGACATTGCTAATTACCGGGATTTGGATACGGATGGAGATGGAATGGCCAACTACACCGATACGGATTCAGACGGCGACGGAATTTCTGATCAGATTGAGGCCGGAAAAGACCCGAATCATCCCGTAGATACGGACAAGGATGGCAAACCCGATTATGTGGATACGGATTCTGATAATGATGGTGTTTCAGATAAAGAGGAAGCCAATTTGATTAATGGAGTTCCAGCTGATACGGATAAAGATGGTATCCCAGATTACTTGGATTTGGATACGGATGGAGATGGTATTCTGGATTCGGTTGAGGATGATTTGAATTACGGTGCTTTGCCTGATTGTGATCACGATGGAATATCCAATCGTTTGGATAAAGACGTTTGTGAAACATTTACAACGCAAGGTTTCTCACCTAACGGAGATGGCAAAAATGACACATTTATTATTCCGGGAATTTTAAGTCGGCAGCCAAACCGCATGACGATCATGAATCGTTCGGGCCAGGTGGTTTATGATGCAGAAAATTACAAGAATGATTGGGCGGGTAAAGGCTCAGACGGACATGATTTGCCGGATGGTACCTATTACTATGTGTTGGATTTCTTTGGCAAATATCCAACGGTGTCGACCTATGTGTACATCAATCGGTTGAAATAATTGATTGAAATAAGAAGAGAAAATATGATAAAGCATAAACTAGTTCAATTAATTTCTATCGTGTTCGTGGGCATGAGTTTACCTGCGCTGGGGCAAGTTGACCCGATATACAGTCTATATCGGTTCAACCCTCAAAACATTACGCCTGCGCATGTGGGAGGATATGAAGGAACGGAAATTACGGTGATGAATCGCCAGCAGTGGGTGGGTATTGAAGGGGCTCCTAAAACCATGGGAATTACGGCCAACATGAAGTGGGGAAAACAAAAGGGGGTTGGAATTGTTGGCTTACTTGACGAGGCAGGCCCGATGAAAACGGTTCATGTAGGCCTTGATTTTGCTTACCATGTACGCTTGAATGAGGCCTGGTCATTTTCAGGAGGTATTCGTGGCGGCGTCGGTAATATGACCTTGAATTTCAATGGTATTCGATTGCCTCAAAGTGGTGATGAGGCATTTGCGACAGATCGTTCCACCGGAATGCAAGTAAATACCGGTTGGGGTGTGAAAGTTTACAAAGGCGATGGCCTATTTTTCTCTGTATCACAGCCACGTATGTTTCGCTATGATTTTGGGACAACGGGTGCGGCGTATAAAGACAGCCCGAGTTTCTTCGTGATGACAGGGACAAAATGGCCTGTTTCGGAAAAGTTAACACTTTATCCAAGTGCTTTGATTCGATTAGCGACAGATTTGCCGGCTAGTTATGATGTGAATGTGGTGGCTAACATGCATGGTAAATTGGATGCAGGCCTTGGGTACCGCGGAGGCGAGAGTATAGGAATTCGATTAGGCGTTCAGATGACCAAAGTTTTTTACTTGGGTTATGTGTATGAATTGCCAACTTCCCAAATCAGTAAAATGACGAGTCAATCGCATGAGCTAGCCTTGCGAGTGCGTTTGGCTAAGAAATAGACAGTAAATTTTAGAACACAGAGTTAGAAAAGTCGTGCGTTTTTAATGCACGACTTTTTTGTTTCTAGGCGTTCTCAATGAGCTGAATGATCCAGCGGAAGGGCATGCTGGCGTATTTGCGGACGCGCAAATAGCGTTTAACCGGTGCTTTTACAGCCGGTTTAATGTAGTAGCAGCTGTATTTTTTTAATTCTTTGTGGCCGTTAGCGATGAGCGCTTGAGCGTAATAATCGAATAAACTGGCAACGTCACCTTTTTCTTGGAAGCTGTAACGGTCTTGATATTTGGATATTTCGGTGGGTTTTTCAGGTGAATAGCCAGAGAAATGGAAGAATATCAAGGGATACTGATTGTTCACCAAATAAGGTTCATTATCGTTTGTTATTTGGCGTTCATGCAGGTTCCAATAGGCCATATTTAGGCCAAGGTGTCTACTGACGAACACATCTTCGTAGAAAATCGGCGCGAAATTGACCCATAATTGATCCACAAACATACCATTTGCCAAATCGATGTAGCATTGATCAAACAGGCGGTCCTTCCACCATTGCAAGAACTGATGCGTTGTATCGCTGCGTTTGGTTCCAATAAATCCTAGATTATATAATCCCGTGTTTAAAAGCCCACGTTCATTGGGGCTACAGGCGTCATCCGGGTAGGCTAGCAGCGTATGAGGCGTTAAGAAAAGGCTATGATCTTTCAATCCTTTTTCAACTTCTGTGAGCGGTTGGTAGATGATGATGTCTGGATCAAAATAGTGCACAAATTGTGCTTCAGGGTATTGTTGATAGACATAGTCCAAAAAGTACGGTTTAACGGCCGTATTTAGTTCGGTGATGTCATAACGCGCGCACATCTCGTCGAGGTCTTCTACGCCAATTGTATGCAGTTCTACGAGGGTGTATGGGGGTAATAGGTTCTTGTCGACATGCGAAGCATCAATTCTGTCCACCAAACCGATTAAAAACGTATAATCGGGGTTATGTTTCATTAGCGAATCACCGAGCGTTTTGGCTTGGGCGAGGTAGTTAATGGAACAGATGGTGATGACGATTTTTTGCATGCTTTAGATTATCAGTTTCAAAAATACGAAATGTAAATTGAAAATCGTTAGGGCTTTGGCGCCTGGCATGACCACGGCAGCGTTCGCCACCGCACGGGCCAGCAGGCGCCAAGCCTGCGTGACAAGGCTATTTTTTCAAACTGCCGTAGATGATGTTTTCGATTTTGCGGCCGTAGTTCCCATGGGAATTTGGGGTATGCTGTGTCATGATTAGTGCAACAATTTTTTCTTTGGGATCGACCCAGTAGGTCGTTCCATAATAACCTCCCCAACCGTAACTGCCTTCAGAAGTTACATTCAGTTGCGCGGATTTTTTGGATGTTAAGCTAAAACCTAAGCCAAAATCATCATTGCCCATGT
>JAHEAY010000157.1 GCA_024642485.1 Cytophagaceae bacterium | reverse complement strand
TAGTCAAAATTCATCCCATAAATCCCTGCCACAAAGGTTAATGGCATAAAAAATACGGAAAAAATCGTCAAGACCTTAATCACATCATTCGTCTTCTGCGCGGAAATCGACAAGTAAAAATTCACCAAATTGGATACATCTTCATGAATCTGATCATAGATGTTCAACAACTTTAAATGCAAATCGCGTGTGTCCTGCAAGTCATCCGATTCGGAATCTGGTAATTTAATGGAACTAACCGCCTCCTGACTAAACAATAATAGCTTTTTACTCATTAGCGATTTGCGTTTGATTTGGTATAATTCAGACAGCATCTCAGGAGTCAAATTCTGCGAAAACACTTTGCTTTCAAAATCATCTAGCTCGTTTGACAAGCGCACCGCCGGTGTTTCATAGGAATGTAAAATATGCCAAAGCATTTTGGCAACAATGGATTCCACTCGCTTAAAATCGCCCTTGTCAAAAAGCTTTTCCTTGACCTCGTCCATAAATGCATGAGGCAAACGATGCACGGTAATTAATAACCCGGGGCGGTAAAAAAAGGCAATTTTAGTCGAGATTGATTGAATAGAAACCGATTGTCCAGCCCTAATTGGAATGAGCACCCTCGTAATGATAAAGTGTGTTCCATCTATATCCTCGTGTTTAGGAAGGTGGTCTGGTTGCAGACAAGCAAAAGTCGCGTATTTATTCAAGCCATATACCTGACTAGTTTCCTCTAATTCGGAGGATGTGGGTGCCGTGAGGTCAACCCATTCAAGCTTTTGGTTAGGACATTTTGATTTTACGATTGCCATAATAGTCTAGAGAAAATCAAAAATAGAAATTAATGCCTCGTATTCTAAATTAAAAGGAAGATTTACTCATATCCGTAATTTTGGTAGTAATACCCGTAAAATATATTTCGCTTTCTCGCATTTGTTGGTTTAATTAGGTCTTCCGTTTGAACCTAAACCATGAAAAATTCATCCTCCCTGAACCGTAGAGCCTTCCTGAAATCTTCTGCGCTTAGTGGTGGCGGACTCTTGATCAGCTTCTCCTTTTTTTCAAAGGCGAGTGCGCAAACCGCTCCAGGAACACAGCCGATTGAACTGAATGGTTTTGTCAAAATTTTGCCAGATAATCGCATCCAAATCATGTCCCCCAATCCCGAAGGCGGACAGGGCGTGAAGACTTCCATGCCGATGATCGTAGCGGAGGAGTTGGATGTAGATTGGAAACAAGTGGAGGTTATTCAGGCCGATTTAGATACCAAACATTTCACCCGTCAGTTCATCGGTGGTAGCCAAGCCATACATCAAGGTTGGAAGCCTTTGCGAACCGCAGGGGCGACAGCGCGCCAACTTCTTCGCGAGGCAGCGGCATTGCAATGGAATGTTCCCACTTCGGAAATTAGCACAGAGGCAGGCGTTTTATCGCATTCCGCATCAGGGAAAAGCGCAACCTATGGCCAAATGGCCCAATTCGCATCAACAATTACGTTACCTACCCAAGTTGCTTTGAAAGCTGTTAAAGATTTCAAGATCATCGGGAAATCAAAACAACAAGTAGACATCCGAAAAATCGTGACGGGTCAACCACTTTTTGGCATCGACACGCGTGTTCCCGGCATGCTAATTGCGATGGTCACGCACCCTCCAGCTTTTGGCATGACATTGAAATCTGTTGATGCCACACGCGCCTTGAAAATGCCCGGAATTAAAGCTGTTTTCCCGATTAAACTGTATAACGAGGGCTACGAAAAAACCTTCTTTGATACCACTACTTTCCCAGAAGTCGTCGCTATCGTGGGTCGAAATACCTGGGAAGTCATGCAGGCCAAAAAAGTCCTTCAAGTCACCTGGAAACCGATCGAAACCTATACCCAAAAAAGGGATATGCTCGGTCGGAAAATCACGGAAACCGTTCCAGCCGGCCTCGAGAGCAGCACCGGGCATCAAGCACAAATGGCGGCTAAAAAAGAGGTGCCTGGCATCGTCCGCCGAAAGGACGGCGACATTGAATCAGCCTTCAAACAAGCCTCCAAAATCATTGAACGCACCTATTATGGCCCATATCTAGCCC
Organism: Cytophagaceae bacterium; assembly: GCA_024642485.1. Taxonomy (GTDB): domain Bacteria; phylum Bacteroidota; class Bacteroidia; order Cytophagales; family Spirosomataceae; genus Aquirufa. Next base: position 2,069 of record JAHEAY010000157.1, on the reverse strand, counting down.
ATAATTGCATGGAGCCCATGAACTTTTTCGCACATGTCACAAAAGACAAAGCGAGCCTTGCGGGTCCTTTGCAAAAGCCGGAATTCAGCGAGCAAACACTTTCGGCTCGCATCGGTATTCCTTTGGAAAACATCGACATTAAAATGACGCGCTTAGGCGGTGGCTTCGGACGGCGATCTTATTCACACTGGCTGATTGAGGCGGCATTAATATCCCAACAAGTTCAAGCGCCTGTCAAATTAATTTATTCCCGCGAAGACGATATGACAGCGGGGATTTACCGTTCGACTTATACCGCGACGTATCGCGCCGCGTTAGATGCGAATAATCAGGTCATTGGTTTTCATGTAAAAGCAGGAGGCATTCCAGAATCCCCACTATACCCAAACCGATTCCCGGCAGGGGCGGTGGACAATTATTTAGCCGAAGACTGGACCATTGATAGCAATATCACCGTGGGTTCTTTCCGGGCCCCACGTTCCAATTTCATGGCCGCGGCGGAGCAATCTTTCTTAGATGAATTAGCGGAATTTGCGGGTAAAGATCCCATTGATTTCCGACTGGAATTACTACAACGCGCAAAGGACAAACCCGTTGGCAAAAATAACGAATACGAACCGGAACGCTATGCAGAGGTCTTACGTTTAGTACGCGAAAAGTCGAATTGGGATGCTTTGAAATCCACAAAAAAACTCGGGGTATCCGCCTATTTCTGCCACGATTCCTATGCCGCGCACGTGCTTGAACTCGAAATGAAAAACGGCACGCCGGTCGTTCAAAACGTCTGTTGTGCGATTGATTGTGGGATCGTCATCAACCCAGATGGGGCGAAAAATTTGTCGGAAGGCGGAATTGTCGATGGTATCGGCGCGGCGATGTTTGGCAAAATGACGATTGAAAATGGGGTTCCACAGAGTTCGAACTTTGATACCTACCGCATGATTCGTCACAACGAGGCTCCGAAGAAAATCGATGTGCATTTTGTAAAGAATGAGATCGACCCTACAGGTATGGGCGAACCCGCATATCCCCCTGTTTACGGCGCTTTAGCGAATGCCCTGTACAAGGCCACCGGCAAAAGAAATTACCGGCAGCCGTTTTCAGATAATTTATAATTTACGCTCCCCTAGCCACTTAACCATCACGGGATCTCGGTGATCAAAAAAGCTAGACGTCATCGTATCGAGCGTTTGGATTTGAGCCATGTCCGACTCGCTTAATTGAAAATCAAAAATGGCGAAATTTTCGACCATGCGCTCCCGATTCACCGTTTTGGGAATCGCGACAACACCACGCTGAACTAACCAGCGCAGAATGACTTGGGCAATGGATTTACTGTGTTTTTGAGCGATAGACCCTAAGACTTCATTGCTAAACATCCCATTCTTGCCTTCCGCAAAAGGCCCCCAAGATTCGATCTGAATGTTGTTTTCTTGTAAGAAGGCTTGGTTCGCGATTTGCTGCTGGAATGGATGTGTTTCCACCTGATTTACTGCCGGCACAATCTCCGTATGAACCATCAAATCCATCACGCGATCCGGTTGAAAATTACTAATTCCAATCGCCTTGATACGACCTTCTCTATACAATTTTTCCATCGCGCGCCACTCCCCAAAAACATCCCCATAAGGCTGATGAATCAAATACAAATCCAGGTAATCGAGGCCTAATTTTTGCATGGATTGTTCAAAGGCCTCCATCGTTCCTTCGTAACCTTGACCTTGAATCCATAATTTGGTCGTGATAAACAAGTCCTTGCGGGCTACACCCGAAGCGGCCAGCGCACGGCCTACCGCCTCCTCGTTTCCATAGGAGGCCGCCGTATCGATGGACCGATAACCCACAGAAATCGCCTCTAAAACTGCCTTTTCGCAAGCCGCCGCATCTGGAATCTGAAATACACCAAAGCCCAAAATGGGCATCTTCACTCCATTATTTAAGGTAACAAACTCCATTTACGCTTTTAGTTGGGGCTGAAAAGGTTGTTGGTAAAAACGTTTCCCCGTCGCCTTATAAAGTGCATTCGCCATCGCACCAAAAATCGGTGGGAACGGCGGCTCGCCTAATCC
>JAHEAY010000153.1 GCA_024642485.1 Cytophagaceae bacterium | reverse complement strand
GATTTTTCAAAGCCTGCGTCGTTGCTTTCACTTTCGATGGAGCATGTGCAAAATCTTTATACAATAAGCTCGTTTCTGAAGAAGCTACTAATTCTAAACGCTTCGCTGCACCTTTGAATGTAGCAATAGCTTCATAAAAATCGGTTGGGCTAACTCCAATTTGCTCACAGATTAAACGTGCACCATTCAAGTTTTTTAAGCTATGTTCCCCGAAAACTTGGATCGGATACGATTTGCCATCTTCTCCTTTCAGAATAGTTTGACCCTTGTCGATTTTCGCGGGATGTGCCTCATATCCTGTTTTTTCGCAATGTTCAGGGCAGTCGGCTGTTAAATGATTTAGTACCGAATCTGTTTGGTCAAAGAATAAACTACCTGCTTTGGGAAGTCCAGCGATCAAGGTTTTGAATGAATCTGTATAGGATTCAAAAGTTGGATAGACATTGATATGATCCCAGGCTATTCCTGAAATCAAACAAATATGCGGCTGGTATAAAAGAAATTTGGCCCGACGGTCAATCGGAGATGCTAGGTATTCATCCCCTTCGATGATAATGATGGGGGCATCGGATAGGGAAGCCATGAGTTCAAAGCCTTCGATGCGGGCGCCAACTAAATAGTCAAACTTCCGACCTAATGTCTTCAAAACATGCAAAACCATGGAGGTAATGCTTGTTTTGCCGTGACTTCCTGCAATGACGATGCGTTGCTTGTTAAGGCTTTGCTTATATAAAAAGGATGGATAGGATTCTACGGGAATACCTAATTCCTGGGCTTTCAGTAATTCTGGATTGTCAGGACGCGCGTGCATGCCCACGATGACCGCCTCCAAATCTGTCGTTATTTTTTCTGGGAACCAACCAAATTCCTCAGGTAAGATGCCGTGTTGGGCTAATAAACTTTTGGAAGGTTCATAAATCTCATCGTCGGAGCCACTAATTTCGTAGCCTTTTGTTTTCAATGCTAATGCTAAATTGTGCATGGCAGCGCCGCCGATTGCGATAAAATGTATTTTGGGCATAATAACTTAATCTGTAATTCGTTTGCAAAGTACATACTTTTATTGCAGTTTTGCACGTTTTTCCACAAACTCAAGTACGCTTGAGTACAATTCATCTGACTGAATGAAAAATTACGTCGATCTAATTGATCAAACCATTGAATTTCCAACGCGAGAATTCAATATCAATGAGAATAATGAGTTGTTGTTTAACAACGTACCCTTGATGGAAATCATCAAACAATATGGTACGCCGTTAAAAGTTTCCTATTTACCTAAGATCTCAGAGCACATCGAAAATGCCAAATTGCTTTTTCGTAACGCTATTAAGAAATATAATTACAAGGGTAATTATACCTATTGCTACTGCACAAAATCTTCGCATTTCTCCTTTATTTTAGAGGAAGTTTTGAAGCAACATGTGCATTTAGAGACATCCAGCGCATTTGATATTCCGATTATCCGGGATATGTACAACCAAGGAAAAATCTCAAAGTCGACCTATATTCTTTGCAATGGTTACAAACAACCGTTGTACACGCAATACATTTCAGAGTTAATCAATGATGGATTCAATTGCATTCCTATCCTTGATAATTTGAAGGAAATCGATTTTTACGAGAAGTCGGTAACTGCCGAAAAAGCCAATCTAGCAATTCGTATTGCAACAGATGAAGAACCTGATTTTGCTTTCTATACCTCGCGTTTAGGCGTTCGTTATTCGGATGTAATCTCTTTGTATGAAGATAAAATCAAGCCGAATCCGAAGTTCAACTTGAAGATGTTACACTTCTTCATCAACACAGGTATCAAAGATTCAGCCTATTATTGGTCGGAGCTAAGCCGCTTCATTTACAAATACTGTGAATTAAAGAAGGTTTGCCCTGAATTAGATTCCATTGATTTGGGTGGTGGTTTACCTATCCAAACGTCGCTTCAGTTCAACTATGATTACCAAGCGATGGTGGATGAAATTGTGGAATCAATCTCATGGATTTGCAATAAAAACAATGTGCCCGTACCGAATATCTTCACGGAATTCGGTTCTTATACCGTAGGGGAGAGTGGCGCGGTTTTATATGAAATCATTGACCAAAAATTGCAAAATGATAAGGAGTTGTGGTACATGATTGATGGTTCTTTCATTACACAATTGCCAGATTCATGGGGTATGAACCAAAAATACATCATGTTGCCGGTCAATAACTGGAGCTCGCCTTATCAAAAGGTGAACTTGGGGGGCTTGACCTGTGATTCGATGGATTTTTATAACACGGAAGCGCATAGTTCCGATTTATACTTGCCGATTTTCGAAGAAGATCAAGAGCGTCAATATGTGGGCTTTTTCCACACTGGAGCCTATCAAGAATCATTAGGAGGTTATGGTGGAATTCAACATTGTTTGATTCCTGCGCCTAAACATGTGATCGTAGACCGATTGGAAGATGGGACGATTACTACACGTTTATTCCAAGAGGAGCAAGCGAGTGGTTCGATGTTACATATTTTAGGTTACAATAATCCGGCTGATAACACGGTTGTTCTAGGCGCTAGCAATGAAGTAACAAAAGGAAATACAAAAAAATTAGCTTCCGTTTAACTCAATAAAACATGAAAAAAATTATCGCAATGAGTGTTTTGGCAGGTATGATTTTTAGCTCATGCTCTCAACAAGCCAACTGCCCAGCTTATGGAACGACACGTGCGGATGCTCCTAAGGTTAAAAGAGCTTAGTCTTCCGCCCAGTCGAAACTTTTCGTAACGGCTTTTTTCCATTGCTTCCGAAGCTTATCTCTGCTTTCGGTTGGCATGTTTGGCTTCCAGGTATGGGCAATCGCCCAGTTTTTCCGTAAGTCATCTAAGTTTTCCCAATAGCCCACGGCTAGACCAGCAGCGTATGCAGCACCCAAGGCAGTTGTCTCGATAATTTTCGGGCAAATAACTTCTTCGCCTAAAATATCCGATTGAAATTGCATCAATAATTGGTTGACAACCATACCACCATCTACGCGCAAGGAACTAATTGCGATCCCCGCATCTTTCTCCATGGCTTCTAATACTTCCCAAGTTTGGAATGCTGTTGCCTCCAAGGCTGCCCGCGCAATGTGTGATTTATTGATGTAACGTGTTAATCCCACAAGTACCCCGCGCGCATCTGATTTCCAATAGGGCGCATATAGCCCCGAAAATGCTGGGACAAAATAGCAACCGCCATTATCATCAACGAGTTTCGCGAGTTTCTCGATATCGGGACTGTTTTTAATGATTCCCAAATTATCGCGCAGCCATTGCACAAGTGCTCCCGTAATCGCCACCGAACCTTCTAATGCATAATGCACAGGTTCGTTACCTAATTGGTATGCAACCGTAGTCAGAAGTCCATGTTGGGAAGGAACCGGTTTTAACCCTGTATTCATCAACAAGAAGCAACCCGTTCCATAGGTGTTTTTCCCTTGGCCTGGGTTGAAGCAGGTTTGACCCACCAAAGCGGCTTGTTGGTCCCCCAAAATTCCTGCCAAAGGCACACCTCCCAAAACACCTTTCGCATGGCCATAGACCATGGAACTCGATTTGATTTCAGGTAGCATCTTTTTGGGGATATTCAGGACTTCGAGGATCTCATCGTCCCATTGGCAAGTTGCTAAGTCCATTAATTGGGTTCTACTGGCATTGGTCACATCTGTGATGTGAATTCCACCTGCTGTTCCTCCTGTGAGGTGCCAAGCGATAAAGGTATCCATGTTGCCAAAGAGTGCATCACCTTTTTCAGCATCTGCGCGGAGGCCTTCGATGTTGTTGAGTAACCAGCGTAATTTTAAGCCACTAAAATACGTGGCCAAAGGCAAACCTGTTTTCGCTCGAAAACGATCCATGCCCCCATTTTTGGCAAGCTCAGCTAATTCATTCCCGACACGTGTATCCTGCCAAACCAAGGCATTGTAATAGGCTTTTCCTGTGTGTTTGTTCCAGGCAACGGTTGTTTCCCGTTGGTTGGTAATTCCCACCGCAGCAATATCTTTCGCTGAAAGGTTGGCCTTTCCTAAGGCCAAACCAATCACTTCTTGTGTGTTTTTCCAGATTTCGGCGGGATCATGTTCGACCCAACCGGCTTGCGGATAAATTTGTTTATGCTCTTTTTGGCCTACGGAAATAATTTCAC
>JAHEAY010000137.1 GCA_024642485.1 Cytophagaceae bacterium | reverse complement strand
GTATAATGGTTACGAACTAATAATGCAGGGTTGATTTGATTGGAATAAATACCATTGGAATTGGAAACTCCAATACCTCCCATCATGGAATTCGAAGGTGTTTCAGGCGTATATAATTCGCCCATTCCGATGTAGGAAAGTGGGGAATTGACAATAGTTTGTGCGTTTGTACTCGGTAAGCATGTGGCAATTAATATGAGCATAAGCCCTAAAGATGCCAAAACCTTATTATTTAATTGAGTCAATTGATTGTAAATCATGCGGTTAAAATTCCTCCCTTTTATATCTTTCAAGTCTGCAAAGGTCGTAATTTTTTTCATAATCGAGTAAGATATTAGCTATATTTGAAATCATAATTTGAGAATCCCGCATGGAGCGCTTAAGCAATTGGTATTTTTTAGAAAACTCAGCGATTGATTTCATCCTATTCGTTGCGATTATATTAGTAGGTTTAATCTTACGTCGTTTTTTTTCGAATACGTTTTCCAAAATCGTCTTGCGCTTTTTTCCACATTCGTCCATTAGCATTCAAGATTGTGTTCACTTATTACGCAAGCCATTTGAATTGTTAATTTTTTGGATATTCCTCTATTTAGCGGCACAAAATCTACACATTCCAGATGCCTGGCATTGGGTATCCATCGAAAATTTTGGGATTCGTTTCTTGATTTCCAAAGCATTTGAAACCGCATTAATCTTAACGATCACTTGGATTATCATCCGCTTAATGAAAGTAGGAATACTCGTTGCCCAAGTCAAATGGCAAGGCATTGAGCAAAAATCCAAGCAGCAATTCATTCCATTTATAAACGACCTTTCACTCGTTTTTATTATTGCGGGTGCTGGCTTTGTTTTATTGGGTCGTGTTTTTGAGGTGGATGTGGTGGCTTTGATCACGGGATTAGGACTTGGTGGATTGGCTTTGGCATTAGCTGCCCGGGAAACGCTTGAAAATTTATTCGCATCATTCACGATTTTTTTAGACCTTCCATTTGTAGTAGGTGACAGTATTCAGGTGGGAAGCATCACAGGCGATATTGAGAAAATTGGTTTCCGCAGTACCCGACTACGAGGAAATGATGGAAATCTCATCGTTATACCTAATCGATTGCTGACATCGCAATCTTTGGAAAACCTGACAGAGCGAGATTATCGCAGAGCCAAATTCAACATCACATGTGACTTAAAAACGACTCCTGCACAAATCAATGCTGCCATTCAATCGATTACAGCAGGTATCGTACAAGAAAATTTATGTAAGCAAAAAGAACCCAAGGTTGTCTTTGAAGGCTTTGGGTCTTATTCGCTCGACATTTCTGTGATGTTTTTTGTGGAGACAAAGGATTTGTCGGTGTACCAACAAACCAAGCAGCGAATCAACATGCGCATTTTGGAGATACTCGAACAAGAAAAAATTACTTTAGCGAGTAGTGTGAGTGCATGAAAAACCTACAAAAAGGCGTGATATGGGCGGCATGTAGCTTCATCATTTTAGCGCATTTCTACAGACTTTCTACCTATTTAATCAACTTTCCGAATTGGGGAGATGATTTGATGTATTTTCGATATGTTGTCGACTTACCCTTATTATCATGGGCAGACATCTGGCATCGTAGCTTTGAATTTCATGGAAACATTCATCGAATACCCTTGTCTAGAATCATTTCTGCTGCCTACTTCTATGTCAGTCATGAATTTAATTTTAAGACACTGACTATTTTGGCAAATGGTTTTATGATTGTTATGATCTATCCTTTGTATCAATATATCAAAAAATCCCAACTAGGATACTGGCAATTAATTCCAATAATTGGCCTACTCTTTGCTCCAAATGGAAATTTGGACAACTATGCATTGATCGGCGTTTTAACGCACACTGCATCCATGGCATTCTTGTTAGTTGTTTGTTATTGGATTTCACAAGCACAAACTAGAAATTTAGGGATCTGGATTTCTTTAGCCTATCCACTCGTAATTACGGATGGATTAACATTTTTACTGCTGGTATTACTGCTACTCATCTATCAAAAAGACAGCAAATTTTGGATTTACGGGATTTTTACGGGAATCATATTCACCTTATATTTCCAAGGATACCAATCGGCACACTCATCTGGTATTTCATTCAATCAACTTATTTTTATTTTTCAAGGGGCTATCATTTTCATAGGAGGGGCAGTTCGGCATCATTACTGGACAAGCCTTTTTTTTGGGTCACTAATGTTAATTCAAACCCTTATCCTCTTGTATAAGTACCATGTAAGCAAAGACGGTCATTATCTTTTCATCTCACTTGCAGCTTTTCAAATCATGGCCGTGGGAGCATTGATTACGATAGGAAGAGGGGATGTTGATGCTGCAGATATTGGGGTTTTATTTGCGGAGCGCTTTTTAATCTATGGTACGGTATTCGTTGTTTTAACCTATTTGGGCCTATTACAGCTAGGTCAACAATACTTTTCCAAACAAACCGCCTATTTAGCTGCCCCTGCACTTATATGGATCATTGTATCTTGGAATGCCGCAATACCTAAGCTTGAAAATTTACATCAAAGATTGATTGTCGATGCGAGTAATGCACTCGTTTTCAACTTGAATACGATGTATGAGTTCCAGGACCGAGAAGTTAATTCGTTAAAACATGTTGGTGTGTATCATTTTCCAGAAAATCTTTTAAAAATTCAATCAAAAGATAAATTGTCAGAAAATGTAGTCTTGACCCCTATGCCAAATTTCGAAAAAGGGATAAAAGAGTTTGAAGTAAATGGGGAGGGTACGCTACTTGTGACTCAAAATAACAAAGCATTTTGCTTTTTGCATATTAACTCGTTGAGCCATAGCGTGAAAATGAAAGAAGATCTTCCGATAAACATCGAAAAATCTTCTTTTTCACTCATTCGCTAAAAATTTTCTAGCCAATTAATTCTTTTAGATCCGCATCATGGATCATTTTTCGCGCATCGGCCATCAAAAGGAAACGCGTGTAAATCTTATCTAATTCCGGTTTCTCAAAATCAAATCCTAATAGACTTAAGCGGTGACGTAAAGCTGCACGACCTGAACGAGATGTCAAGACGATAGCTGATGAAGGAACACCCACATCTTCCGGATTCATGATTTCATAATTTTGCGCATGCTTCAAAAATCCGTCTTGGTGAATGCCTGATGAGTGCGCAAAAGCATTAGCCCCTACAACCGCTTTATTTGCCTGAACAGGCATACCCATTAAATTGGAAACCAAACAGCTCGTTGGATATAAATACTTAGGATTAATTCCTGTCGAATAACCTAAATCCTTGTGTACATTTAAAATCATGGCAACTTCTTCCAAGGAAGTATTACCCGCACGCTCACCGATACCATTGATGGTAACCTCCACTTGACGAGCTCCTGCCTGAATACCTGCAATGGTATTTGCTGTCGCTAAGCCTAAATCATTGTGATTGTGCATGGAAATCGTAGCCTGATGTATATTATCAACATGCTCGTATAAATACGAAATTCGATCATACATTTGATTAGGCAATAAGTAACCCGTTGTGTCTGGCAAGTTCACAACCGTGGCACCAGCTTTAATCACTTCGGATGTTAATTTAGCTAAGAAGGGTAAATCTGCCCGACCAGCATCTTCGGCAAAGAATTCGACATCCTCCACGAAAGATTTGGCATATTTAACAGCCCAAACGCCTCGTTCAATAATTTCCTCGCGTGTAGAATTGAATTTGTGTTTAATGTGAACATCCGATGCACCGATTCCCGTATGAATACGTGGGCGACGTGCAGGCTTCAAAGCCTCTACGGCAGCATCAATATCTTCTTTTTTGGCACGAGTCAATGCACAAACGGTGGGTTCTTTGACAGCCTCCGCAATTGCTTTAACTGATGCAAAATCACCTGGAGATGAGATAGGGAAACCCGCTTCGATGATATCGACGCCCAACTTCTCGAGCTCTAAGGCAACTTCAACTTTTTCCTCGCGGTTTAATTGACAGCCGGGAACTTGTTCCCCATCACGTAACGTAGTATCAAAGATTTGAATGCGGTTGCTCATATTGTTTTGTTTGCTAAATCGATTACAAAACTAGCTTTAATTATAGTATGAAGCAATATTTTGCAAGCAATTACCTAATCGAAATTAGACTAAAAAACTACAACCAATTGATAATTACAGATAAATAATATTTATAATCTAAATTAATT
>JAHEAY010000126.1 GCA_024642485.1 Cytophagaceae bacterium | reverse complement strand
TATATCCAGACCAAAAATTCGAAAATGCATTAAATGGCTTATTAAAGGTAAATCCAAACGCCATCGAAAACATTCCTGCCTGGCTAAACAAGGCCGTTGAAACCTCGCGTTTCTTAACCGAGGGCATCGAAAAATCTCGTGCCAAAGATTACCAAGACCCTTTCCGTTTAGCAATGTTCGGCAATGCCCAGGAACTCGAAGCGGTGATTGGGGATTTGGATGATAACGAGTTCATTCAGCAGTCGAAGGTGAATCAACAGGTTTTTGAGGAGAAAATTCAGGGGCTGGTGTAGCTCCTTTGGCAATCCCCAGGTTAAAACCTGGGGTTATAAGTTTCTTTGGCAAACCTGAGAGTTTATAACCCCAGACTTTAGTCTGGGGATTAAGACGCGAAGTATCGCGTCTCTACAAATATCATCCACGATAATCCCGCCACCACAAAAAAAGCCCCAAGCTTCGCTTGGGGCCTAACTTTGGCAATGCTCAAAGCTTTGCCAAAGAAAAAATCTTAGGGTTTATTCGAATCCACCTTCAATCTTTCCTCGCGATTCGAAATCTCCCAAGCCATGTAGAAAACTAAACGGCCAACTTTCTGTACTTGGTCAAATTCGATTTTCTCTACATCATCGCCCGGTTGGTGATAATCCTCATGCACACCATTAAAGAAGAATGCTACGGGAATACCGTGTTTGGCAAAATTATAGTGGTCGGAACGGTAGTAGAAACGGTTCGGATCGTTCGGATCATTGAAACGAAAATCCAATTCCAAGCCTACATGCTTCTTGTTTTGCTCCACCAACACCTCGCGTAAAGACGATGATAATTTGTCGGAACCAATCTCATAAATATAATCCGGCTTGCCCATGTGCTCCTCATCGTAACGACCCGTCATGTCTGTATTGATATCACAAACGGTATTCGCCAAAGGAAACAAGGGATGGTTTGAATACCACTCAGAGCCCAATAGGCCTTTTTCTTCTCCAGTCACGGTCATAAACAAAATACTCCGACGAGGTCGCTTGCCTTCTGCTGCAGCCTTACCAAACGCCTCCGCTAATTCCATCACCGTCACCGTTCCCGAACCATCATCATTCGCTCCGTTATTAATCTTTCCATCAAATGAAATGCCAATGTGATCATAATGGGCTGTCAAAATAACGACTTCATCTTTCTTGTCTGTCCCTTCCAAATAACCCACAACATTATACGTATCAACAGGTTTTTCCGTACGTTCGATCGTCAAGCTAATTGGTGAGGTTTTAAATTTAGCAGCTACCGACTTTTTCGCAGCGGCTACCGTAGCTTTATAAGCCAACAAATCTGCTTCCGTCGTACCTAAAATTTCAGCCGCCATCGCAGATGAAATCAATAAGACAGGTGCTTCATTAGGAGAAGCCGCAACATCAGCAAAAACCATGCGCTCATTTCCAAAACGCTGCATCATCACTTGGCGTTGGCGTAATTGATTTCCGAAATCTTTCTCCGACTTATCCGAAATCAAAATCAAGCCCTTCGCGCCCAAGGCCTGCGAACGCTTTAATTTCTCTTTCCAGCCATCGCCTTTTCCGAACACCGAAGGGTCTTTTGTCCCTGATAACACATAATTTCCTTGCCCATCTTTGGCCTCTCCTTCGAACGCCAAAACGTATTTTCCTTTGGCAGCTAATTTGTCATAATCCGCAAATCCAGCTTGTTGGACCCCATATCCCGCAAACACAACAGGCAATTTTGAATTAGCGACAACGGGTGCCAAAGCATTGGCCATAAATTGGCCTAAATAATCATACGATTTCCCTTTGATAGCCAAGGCAACTTTCGTCCAAGAACGATTCACCAAATCTACTTTCTGAAGATATGAGCCATTTACAGGCGCTAAGCCCGATTTCTTAAAATGATCTGCGATGTAATTCGCTGCCACCTTCTGCTCTGCAGAACCTGTATTACGGCCTTTCAAGCTATCAGAAGCAATAAAAGTGAGGTGTTTTTTCAAATCCTCCGCCTTAATCGTATAGGCATACGGGACGGGATTTGACTGAGCCAAAGCTCCAAAAGGAATAATTTTAGCGAGTAAAATAAGCGCTAAAACATAGATTGTTGATTTTTTCATTGATTAAAACAAATTTAAAGAAAGCGAAGTTAAGGAATCAAAAATAAATCGCTAAAAAAAGCTTACTTTTGTGGCGATTTTTCAATCCAAATTCAGACGAATTTTATGACCCCAAATTTCAAATACCGGGAAGATTTTGCATTGCGTCACAACAATGTTGAACCTGCCGATGTATCCGCCATGTTAAAGGAAATCGGCGTAGCTGATTTAAATACACTCATCAATCAAACTGTACCTGAAAAAATTCGTTTGGCACAAGGCCTGCGCCTACCTGCACCGAAAACGGAATTTGAATTCCTACGTGATTTCAAACAAGTAATGGGTCAAAACAAAATCTTCAAAAGCCATATCGGTTTAGGATATTTTGATACGTTCACACCGAATGTGATTTTGCGTAATATTTTGGAAAATCCATCTTGGTACACGGCCTATACGCCTTACCAAGCTGAAATCGCGCAAGGTCGTTTGGAAATGTTATTGAACTACCAAACGATGATCATCGACCTAACGGGCATGGAATTAGCAAACGCATCTCTTTTAGATGAAGGAACTGCAGCTGCTGAAGCCATGACGATGTTATACGGACAACGTCCTGCAGAGCGCGCAAATGCGGAAACACTTTTCGTTTCTTCCCTTTGCTTGCCACAAACCATCGATTTATTGATGACACGCGCAGAGCCGATCGGTATCGAAATCGAAGTAGGTGATCATACCAAAATCGACTTAACAGATCCGAAATATTACGGAATCGTCTTACAATATCCTGCAGCAAACGGTGAGGTATTTGATTACGCAGCATTTGTTGGCGCAGCCAAAGAACAAAATCTACAAATCGTTGTCGCGGCTGATTTATTAGCCTTGACCTTATTAACGCCTCCAGGTGAATGGGGTGCGGATGTCGTGGTAGGAAGTTCGCAACGTTTTGGTGTACCGATGGGATTCGGTGGACCACACGCAGCTTTCTTTGCAACAAAAGAAAAATACAAGCGTAGCATCCCAGGTCGTATCATCGGGGTATCCGTTGATGCTGAAGGAAACCGTGCTTTACGTATGGCGCTTCAAACACGCGAGCAACACATTCGTCGGGAAAAAGCAACGTCCAACATCTGTACGGCACAAGTATTGTTGTCGATCATGGCAGCGGCTTACGCGATCTACCACGGACCGGAAGGATTGAAAAAAATCGCTTCACGCGTGTACGGCCTCACAGAATTATTGGCTGCTGGTTTGAAAAAACTGGGTTATAGCTTAGAAAACACACAACACTTTGACACCTTAACGGTTCTTACGGGGACTCAAACGGAAGAAATTCGCGAATATGCGGAAGAGTCAGAGCGCAATTTTAGGTACGACAAAAACGATGCAACGAAATTAAGCATCGCTTTAGATGAGACAACTTCGGAAGACGATGTGATTGAGATTTTGGCATTTTTCCAAAGAGCGCAAGGCCAGCGCATCTTAGGAGATGAGTTGACCGTTGCTTGGACTCTTCCTAGCTCGCTAACACGTACTTCGAACTTCATGTCGCATGACGTGTTCAATCGCTACCATTCGGAGCATGGCATGTTGCGTTATTTGAAGTCTTTGGAATCCAAAGATTTGTCTATGGTACACTCGATGATTTCGTTGGGATCATGTACGATGAAATTGAATGCAACTACGGAAATGATTCCGGTGACTTGGCCAGAAATGGGCAAAATGCACCCATTTGCGCCGGCGTTCCAGACACGTGGGTACCAACAAATGATTACAGAATTAAGTGCTTGGTTATGTGAAATCACAGGCTTTGCGGCGATGTCGATGCAACCTAATTCGGGAGCTCAAGGCGAATATGCGGGTTTGATGGTGATTCGTGCTTACCATGCTTCGCGAGGAAATTCACATCGTAACATCGCTTTAATCCCTTCATCTGCGCATGGTACAAACCCTGCATCAGCTGTGATGGCAGGCATGAAAGTTATTGTGACTCCATGTGACGAAAATGGAAATATCGATGTAGAAGCTTTACGAGCGAAAGCCGAGGAGCATAAAGATGATTTAGCATGTTTAATGGTGACGTATCCAAGTACACACGGTGTGTTTGAGGAAAGCATCATTGATATATGTGCGATGATTCATGAATTTGGTGGACAAG
>JAHEAY010000054.1 GCA_024642485.1 Cytophagaceae bacterium | reverse complement strand
GCATGTTTTTCGTGCTAATGGGAATTCAAATGCTTGCTCAGGACCGAACGGTTACTGGACGAGTGACTGCCTCTGATGATGGATCAGGAATTCCAGGGGCTAGTATTTCGATTAAAGGTACTTCTAAAGGTACATCTTCAGACGCTGATGGTAATTATAAGATTACCGTTTCCGGTTCGTCTGTTTTGACATTTTCATCTGTGGGTTTTAATTCACAGGATGTAACGGTTGGAAATAAATCTCAAATCAATGTTGCCTTAGCTGCTGATACAAAAGCATTAACTGAGGTGGTTGTTGTAGGTTACGGTACACAAAAGAAAAGCCAATTAACGGGTGCGATTTCTTCTGTAACTTCAAAGCAAATCACTGAAATGCCGATTACCAACTTAGGTCAAGCGATGCAAGGTCGTGTTGCGGGTGTTGACGTGGCGCAATCAGGTTCTAAGCCAGGTACTGTACCAAAGGTTTTGATTCGTGGTCGTCGTTCATTCAACGCAGGTAATGATCCATTATATGTAGTTGATGGTATTCCATTATCAAGTGGTTATGAGGATATGAACCCGAATGATGTTGCTTCGATGGAAATCTTGAAAGATGCTACGGCAACAGCTATCTATGGTGCTCGTGGTGCGAATGGTGTTGTGTTAATCACAACAAAGCGTGGTTCTAAAGACGGTAAAACCGTTATTTCTTATGATACCTATGTAGGTTCTACGCAAACATTGGATAAAATTAATTTATTCACTGGTGCGGAGTATGCGGAAATGAAGCGTGAATCTCGTCGTACAATTGGTACTTACAAAGATGCGAATGGTAACATTGTACCTACAGGTGTAATGGATGCTTATGCAGATTCAAAATTGTTTACTGCGATTGAATTAGATGGTATTGCAAAGGGTCGTACGACGGATTATCAAGATCTAATGGTTAAGAAAGGTTTCCAACAAAACCACGCGATTGGTGTACAAGGAGGAAATGAGAAAACACAATTCTCTATCAATGCCGGTTATTTCCAAGATAAAGGTATTATCCAAGGTTTAGATTTTTCGCGTTATTCATTGCGTGTGAATGTTGATCACCAGGTTAATAAAGCTTTGAAAGTGGGTATTTCTTCTTACGGAATGTATGGTGTAACCAATGGTGCTAACTTGAACCCATATGGTTTCTTGTTATCTCAAAACCCATTAGCGCGTGCATTTGATGATTCAGGAAATTTGATTTTCCAACAAACGGATGATGCCTTGTTAACCAACCCATTGAATGAGATTGTTCCGGGTGCTAAAATAGATGAGACAAACAAATACCGTATTTTCAATTCGATTTACGCAGAATTACAACTTGCGAAAGGTTTAAAATACCGTGTGAATTTTGGTCCTGATTTTACGATTTCTCGTAATGGTCAATTTAATGGTGCATTAACAAATGCAATTAAAGGAGGTAATCCTACTGCAACGACAGATAATCGTTTTGGCTTTAACTATACATTAGAAAATATCTTAACGTATAATAAGCAAATTAAAGATCACAACATTGCAATTACAGCTTTACAGTCCATGCAACGTGATAATTTTGAGCAATACACGCAAAGTGTCATGGGTGTGCCTGTAGAAACTCAATCATTCTACAATTTAGGAAATGCTTCTTCTATTCAAGGGGTTGGTTCAAACTTAATTCAATGGACAATTGCTTCTTACATGGCTCGTGTCAACTATGACTACAAAGGTAAATATTTATTAACGGTAACTGCACGTCGCGATGGTTCATCTCGTTTTGGTGAAAACACGAAATGGGGTAACTTCCCAGGGGTTGCTGTTGGTTGGAATTTACACCAAGAGAACTTTATGAAAGGCTTAACTTGGATTGATGAATTGAAACTTCGTGCATCGATGGCTCAAGTAGGTAACCAAGGTCTTTCTCCTTATCAAACACAAGGTTTAGAGGGAAGAACATCTTACGCTTGGAATAACACGGCTGCTTACGGATATCGTCCCAATACCATTGGTAATCCCGATTTGAAATGGGAAACATCTACTTCGAAGAACATTGGTGCTGACTTCAGCTTATGGAGAGGTAAAGTTTCAGGTTCAATCGAATACTATCAAACAAATACAACGGATTTGTTATTGTCAGATCAATTACCAACTTCAACAGGTTTTGCTGCCGTTACACGTAACGTAGGTGAGACGAAGAATACGGGTATTGAGATGTCATTGTCGACAGTTAATATTGATGCTGAAAATGGTTTCAAATGGAACACAGACTTCACTTTCTATAAGAATACAGAGGAAATTGTTTCTCTTTACAATGGAGCGAAGGATGACGTAGGTAACCGTTGGTTCATTGGCCAACCATTGAACTCATACTATGATTACAAATATGCTGGTATCTGGCAAACAGCTGAAGCAGCTCAAGCGAAAGCGATGGGATTCTCGGTAGGTCAAATTAAAGTAGCTGACTCAAATGGTGATGGAAAAATTACTGCTGATGATCGTGTATTATTAGGATCAGATGTTCCCGCTTGGACAGGTGGTATGACTAACCGTTTCTCTTACAAAGGATTCGATTTATCTTTCTTCATTTTTACTCGTCAAGGTCAAACGATTGTGTCTAAGTTCCACCAAAACTCGAACTACTTACAAGGTCGTTACAACCAAATCAAAGTGGATTACTGGACTCCAAACAATCCAAATGCATACTATCCACGTCCTAACTTTAATCAAGAGTTCCCAGCATACAATACAGCTATTATGTATTTTGATGGTTCTTTCATTAAGGTTCGTAACATCAACGTGGGTTACACCTTCCCAGCTAAAACGGCTAATAAGTTAGGTTTATCTTCATTACGTGTTTACGCAAGTATCCAACAACCATTCATCTTCTCGAAATACCGCAGCAAGGAAAATGGTGTTGACCCTGAAACGTCTAATGGTAACGTAAATAATGACGTAACTCCAGCAACTCAGGTTACGACATTTGGTTTAAATCTTAAATTTTAATCTCCGAAATAATGAAAAGTTTATATATCAAAAATTCACTTAAAACGTTAGGTCTTGCCTCTGCGATTATGCTAGGTACTGCCTCTTGTAGTGATTTATTAAAGGAGACAGTAGTATCTTCCATTAGTAATGACTACATCGCTACGACTCCCGGCTTTATTGCTGCGACGAATGCGGCTTATACTCCATTACGCTCTTTTTATGCTACAGAACGTGGTTTGACCATGTCAGAATACGGAACAGATATTTATTCTGCGGGTGCTGATGGATCATATAAGGGTTTTCACTTTTATGACTCTCAGTTGACATCTTCTGTTGATATCTTAGCTCAGCTCTGGGACGAAACTTACAAAGGAATTAATACGATTAATGCAGTTATTGATCGTGCTCCTACTGTGACAGGTTTGTCGGATGCTGTGAAGGCACAACGTGTGGGTGAAATGAAGTATTTGCGCGCGCATTACTACTTTATTTTAGTTCAACAGTTTGGTCCTTTGGATTTACGTTTGAAGGAAACGACAGGTCCAACGAAGACAGCAACACGTGCAACTGAGCAAGCTGTTTACAAGCAAATTGAGGCTGATTTATTGGCTGCGATCCCTGTATTAGAAAACAAGAAAGCTTCTTCGGATTATGGTCGTGCAACAAAAGCTGCTGCTGAAAACTTGTTAGCTAAAGTTTATTTGACTCGTGCGTCGTCTAAATTTGCAGAAGCGACTGATTATGCGAATGCAGCAACATTTTGTAATAACGTGATTAATAACTACGGATTTAAATTGTTATCTGATTTTGATCAAGTATTTGATCAAGCGAATCAAATTAATGATGAGGTTATTTTCTCTGTTCAGTACACAAATGATCCGTTGACAAATGGATTTATTGATAACCAAGGAAATAAGTTGCACTTGTACTTTGGTATGCAATATGACGTTCAACCAGGTATGCAACGTGACGTAGCGAATGGTCGTCCATTTAAGCGTTTGAAACCAACGGCTTATTTGTTGAATACTGTTTTTGCTGATCGTGTGAATGATACACGTTATAAGAAAACGTTCAAGGATACTTGGTTGTCTAACAAACCTGGTACATACAATACGACGTTTGATGGCTCAAAAGCTACAGTTACTTACAAAGCAGGGGATACAACGATTTACATCCCTGGTTATGAAATGACTTTAGCTGAGCGTGCTGCTAAGAAATATCAAGTATTGGTTCCAAGTTTGTACAATTATGCATTGTTCCCAACTTTGAAGAAATTCTTTGATCCACTTCGTCCAGATATGACTTACGAAAATGGTAGCCGTGATTATTTCGTTCATCGTTTGGCAGATACTTATTTAATGTTGGCTGAAGCTTCTGTTAAATTAGGTAAGCAAGCAGATGCGGTAACAGCTATCAATGCAGTACGTGTTCGTGCAGCAGCAGCTGGTAAAGCAGAAAACATGAAAGTTACTTCAGTAGACATGAATTTGATCATGGAAGAGCGTGCTCGTGAACTAGCAGGTGAGCAAACACGTTGGATGGACTTAAAACGTTGGGGTAATTTAGTTGAGCGTGTGAAGTTATACAACACAGATGCTGCGGCTAATATTGCTGACAAACACTATGTTCGTCCTATTCCACAAAAGCAAGTGGATTTGTCTGAAAATGGAGGATTCCCTCAGAATTCAGGATACTAGTTTTAATTTGATTTCTTTATATTGTAATAATTCCGGGGAATATTTCTCCGGAATTTTACTTTAACCCAAATTGTATGTTACGTATATTATCGATGTTTTGCCTATTTATTTCCTTAAGCGCATTTTCGCAAGAACGCGTGTCTTTTGTTAAGAAAGCGGATAAAGTTGATGTTCTTGTAGGAGGGAAGTATTTTACATCCTATTTTTTTCCAGGTGAAAGCCAATTGAAAAAAGCTGTTCTGTTTCCCATCTTATCTGCTCAAGGAACGACTATTACTCGAGGGTTTCCAATGAGTCCACGAGCGGGTGAACGCGTAGACCATCCACATCATGTTGGAATGTGGTTAAATTATGAGGATGTGAATGGTTATGATTATTGGAACAATTCCAATAGCATTGTTGAATCTTTAAAATCTCATAAAATGGGTACTATTCGCCATGAGAGCATTGCAAAAATCACTGAAGGAAATACAGGTTCTCTTCAAGTAACTGCAGCATGGATTGATGAGGATGGTAAAGGAAAGCGCGTCTTAGATGAATCAACGACCTATGTGTTTTCTGGTGCAGGAGATTTGCGTATCATTGATCGTATTACAACGCTTAAAGCGGTTAGTGATGTTGTGACTTTTAAAGATGTGAAAGATGGTATGTTTGCGCTTCGTGTGGCGCGCCAGTTGGAAATTCCATCCAACAAACCAGATGTATTTACAGATGCGCATGGTGTCGAAACCAAGGTTCCTGTGATGGATAATACGGGCGTTACCGGAAATTACCATAGTAGCGAAGGGGTAGAAGGTGAGGCGGTTTGGAGTACGCGCGCCAAATGGATGAATTTGACTGGAAAAATGGATAACCATTCCATCAATGTGGCAATCTTAGATCATCCTTCCAATGTGACCTATCCAAGTTATTGGCATGCCCGTGGTTATGGCTTGTTTGCTGTTAATCCATTGGGATTGAGTGTATTCAGTAATGGAAAAGCTTCTTTAAATTATACCTTGATAAAAGGTGAGACGATTACCTTCCGGTATCGGACAATTATTGCCGACCGGGATTTAACCAAATCAGAGTTAGATGCTGCTCAGGCTAAATTTGCGCGGGAGGTTAAATAATTCGTAATTCAAGAAAATACTTGTATTTTTGTAATGCATTGGGGCCATTCTTGGCCCTATTTTCTTTTAAAATATGAAGTTACAATTTCTAGGAGCAGCCAAACAAGTTACAGGTTCTATGTATTTGTTGGAGCTTGAAGATGGATATAAAATTCTAATTGATTGTGGAACTGATATGGAGCGATCCATAGATTTCGAAGTTCCTTACGAACCTGCACCATTCTTTCCTTTTGATCCGTCATTAATTAATTTGGTGGTGTTGACACATGCCCACATTGATCATTCAGGTAACATACCTATGCTTTATCGGGGAGGTTATGAAGGTCAAGTGCTTTGTACTCCTCCTACGGCAGAATTAGCTGCACTTTTGTTGATGGATTCGGCTAACCTACATCTTCGCAAATTACGTGCAGCGCAAGGGGAGAGTAGAAAGAAGCACAAACAAATGGACCGCTTATTACGTCGTGGAGATTTGTATTTGCAAAAGGATGTGGAGGATTCAATGGGTAATTTTGTCACGCTACAATTCAATAAGAAGTTTGTAATCAAACCAGGTCTTGAATTAACCTTTATTCCTGCTGGGCATTTACTAGGTGCTGCACATTTGTATTTCTCTGTAACGGAAGGGGATCAAACTAAAACGCTTGGATTTAGTGGCGATATAGGTCGCTATGATTATCCTTTGCACATTGATCCATTCCCAATGCCAGCTTGTGATTATTTGGTATGTGAAAGTACGTATGGTAATCGAGTTCATGAGGATAAGGTTGAGCCGATCGATGCGCTAGCTAAAATCATTAAAGAAACATGCCTTGATAAACCAGGTCGTTTAATTATTCCTGCTTTTTCAGTCGGTAGAACGCAAGCTGTACTCTATACGTTGAATCGCTTAATAGAAGAGCGAGGATTTCCAGCGATTCGTGTTTTTACAGATAGTCCCATGGGAAAAAGTTCTACGCGCATTTATTCTAAATATTTATCTTACTTGAATCCGGAAGCTCGTGCTTTCCAAAAGGAATACGATGACTTATTTGATGTAGAGAATTTAGTCTTTTTACAAAGCGAGAAGGAATCACGTGCAATTCGTAATTACCATGAGCCTTGCATTATCATCTCTTCATCTGGAATGATTTCTGGGGGACGGGTCGAGCAACATATTGCGGATAACATTTCGAATAGTTATGCAACGATTTTATTGATTGGTTACGCTGCCGAAGGTACCTTAGGTCGCCAATTGATGGAAGGTACGGATTTGATTCGTGTCAAAGACCGTGAATACCGTGTAAATGCACAGATTCGTAAAATTGACGTGTTTTCAGGTCATGCCGATCAAAAAGGATTATTGAAATTTGTTGCAAATCAAAAACCAGAACACTTAAAAACGGTATTTTTATCGCATGGTGAAGAGGAAAGTATGTTAGAATTTAGAGATGAAATTAGACGTTTAGGATTTTCAGACGTTATTTTACCAGAGAAGTCTGAGACTTTCACACTTTAATCTTTAATTTTGCATTTGTAATTTGACATATCAGCATGAGAACATTATTAGAATTTGAAAAGCCTATCGCAGAGTTAGAGGATAAATTGATCGAGATGCGCAAATTGGCATTAGAAAATAATGTAGACGTTTCCGGTGCTGTTGCATCCCTAACAGATAAAATTTTAGAATTGAAAAAGGAAACTTTTGCTAATTTGACTCGTTGGCAACGTGTTCAATTATCACGTCATCCCGATCGTCCATATACATTTGATTACATTGAAAAGATGTGTACTGAGTTTATCGAAATTCACGGTGACCGAAATGTAGCTGATGACAAAGCGATGGTTGGTGGATTTGGAAATATCGACGATGAATTTTCAGTGATGTTTATAGGCCAACAAAAAGGACGTAATACCAAACAGCGTCAATTACGTAATTTTGGTATGCCAAATCCGGAAGGTTATCGTAAGGCTTTACGTCTCATGAAAATGGCCGAGAAATTCAATAAGCCTATTGTTTGTTTAATTGACACCCCAGGTGCTTTTCCAGGCTTAGAAGCAGAGGAACGTGGACAGGGTGAAGCGATTGCACGCAATATTCGTGACATGTTTATGTTAAAGGTTCCTGTGATTTGTGTCATCATCGGTGAAGGTGCATCTGGAGGAGCTTTAGGAATTGCCGTAGGTGATAAGGTTTTGATGATGGAAAATACGTGGTATTCGGTTATTTCTCCTGAATCTTGTTCATCCATTTTATGGCGCAGTTGGAATTATAAAGAGCAAGCAGCCGAAGCATTGAAATTAACAGCTGAAGATATGTTATCAAATGGTTTAATTGATGGAATCATTCCTGAACCATTAGGTGGTGCTCATTTAGATCCTGAAGCTGCTGCAGCAAAATTAAAGGCAGTTGTCAAAGAGGAGCTTGCCAAATTGACTAAAATGGATCCGCAAGAACGCATCATGGCTCGTATTGAGAAATTCGGTCAAATGGGTGTTGTTGTTGAATAAGTTATGAAAATGCCTCATGCGCTCGTCTTTGATTTAGGTAACGTTTTGTTGCCCATTGATTTAGATAAGACCTATGAGGCTTTTGCTTTACTTTCATCGCAGTATTCTGCAGCTGAAATTAAACACATTACCTTAGCGGAAGAACTATGGTCATCTTACGAATCAGGTCTACAAAGCGATGAAGAGTTTGAAGCGTTCTTAGTCGACCGATTACAATTAGTCTGCACTTCTGAACAATTTCATAAAGCTTTTAATGCTTTATTACTACAGTTCGATGTCTCCGTTTGTCAATATATTTCAAGTCTGAATACCTCATTTCCAATTTATCTCTTAAGTAATACGAGTAGCATTCATTCTCGATTGTTTCTTCATCGCGATTATCCTAATTATAATTTATTTGAATCATTTACCCGCATTCATCTTTCTTTTGAGATGGGTATGGTTAAACCAAATGTTGCTATTTACGAGCAGGTGGTTACCAACAATAATTTACAGGATTATCAAATCGTCTTTTTTGATGACAATGTGCGAAATGTTGAGTCTGCCCGAAATTTTGGTTGGGATGCTGTTTTGATTAATCCCAATACTTCATTACACCAAATTCAAGAACATATCAAAACCTTATGTTAGTTTCAAGCCCCATTTTTGATTTTTTGTTTAAGGCATCTGGATGGAAACTCGTGGGTAATATTCCAAGAGATTTAAAGAAGACAGTCGTTATTGTTTGTCCACATGCTACTTGGAAGGATTTTCCGATTGGGCTGGGAGCTAGGTCGTTATTAAAATTGCCTATTTTGTATTGGGGCAAGAAAGAGTTATTTGAAGGGCCCTTTGGAGGAATATTTTCTTGGCTGGGTGGATATCCCGTAGATCGATCGAAGAATACCAATTTAGTGGGATCAATTGTTGACATCTATAATAGCAAAGAAACCTTTCATGCTGTATTGGCTCCAGAAGGTACACGTAAAGACGTGGATAAATTAAAAACGGGTTTTTATCATATTGCCGTTCAAGCAAATGTTCCAATTATGATGATCGGGTTTGATTACGTGAATAAGGAGATTAAGATTCGCGATCCTTTCTATCCAACAGGGGACTTTGAGGTAGATAAAAAAGTGATTGCAAATTATTATGCTACAATTCCAGGAGTTCAAAAATCCTGGATTAAGAATTATTTAGCAGATTGAGCCGCTTCAACAATTAAGTGAGCTGTTTTTTTTGATGCTCCCGCAGGACCAATTAATTCAGCTAAATTTTCGTAGTCTGCTAATTGGTTATTTCGTGCAATCGAATCATTTTTCATTAGCTTCTTCAAGTTTAGCTGAATGTGTTGGCTAGTAAATTGAACTTGAATCAGTTCGGGTACAGCTAATTTGTCAAGAATGATGTTAACGAGGGATATGAATTTGATTTTTACGAGCAATTTAGCAAGTGAGTAAAATAGCCAGTCGGTCTTATAAACAACGATTTGTGGTATCTTAAATAATGCCGTTTCTAATGTCGCTGTTCCTGACGTTACTACAGCAACTTGCGCATGACTTAATATGTCATAGGTTTGATCATATAAAACACGAATAGGGTAGTGGGCATATAATTCTTTCCACTCTGAAATTCCCGCGACAATAAAATTAGTTTCTGGATTTTCTTCCGCTAATTGAGCAAAAACGGGCAGAGCACTTTTAATTTCTTGTTTTCTACTGCCGGCCAAAAGCGCCACATAGGGTTGTGTTAATTCTTGCTCTGTTAAAAAGTTCTGAGCAGGAGTAAATTCTGTTACGGCGTCCTGTAATGGATTCCCAACATAATGTGTTCGAATTCCTTTTTCTTGAAACATACTAAGCTCAAATGGAAAAATAACATATAATTCATCTATCCATTTTTTAATATCTTCAATTCGCCCTTTGTTCCAAGCCCATACTTTGGGTGCAATGTAAAATTGCGTATGAAATCCTTTTAGTTTAGCGATTCTCGCGGCTTTTAGATTGAATCCCCCATAATCGATGAAGATGATGGTATCGGGTTTGAATTCGGAGATTTGATTCCCGAATTTTGTAAACAAACCTTTGAGTCGTTGGATGTTTTGTAAAACACCTAACAGTCCCATGATGGCTAATTCCTTGTGATGAATGAGGATTTCGGCTCCTTCAGCTTGCATGCCATCGCCACCCCAAGCCTTTATTTCAGCTTTGGGATCTATCTGTTTGATTTCACGAATCAAATTTGATCCATGTAAATCGCCTGATTTTTCCCCTGCTAGAATAAAGTATTTCATCTATTGTTCTCCGAAATATTCGACTGAATTTTTATTCGTTTCGATTAAATGCAATTTGTGTAAGGTAGCCGTTTTGGAATTCGCCAAAATTTGAGGAGCTAATATCTTCCAAAATTCCATGATGAGGATTTCGCAACTCGCTAATTTTCCTTCCATAAAATCAACATCCAAATTAAGGTTTTTGTGGTCAACCTTGTCAATAATTTCTCGCTTGATTAAATCTCCTAAGGTTTTTAAATCAAATACAAATCCTGTATCTGGATCAGGAATCCCTTTTACAGTAACGATTAATTCAAAATTATGCCCGTGCCAATTGTTGTTAGCGCATAAGCCAAATACTTCTTGATTTTTTTCTTCTGACCAAGCTGGATTGAAGAGCCGGTGAGCGGCATTGAAATGTTCCTTGCGGATTACGTAGACCATTGTTTTCAGTTTTTGTGACGGACGTCTGGGAAAACAGTAGCAGACAATCCAAATATTTAACAAAGGTACAAAAGCTAATCAGAATATGCGTAAATTTGTTGCTTAAATAGCTTTATTATGATTATTGTTACTGGTGCCGCCGGCTTTATTGGCAGTTGTTTAATTGCCCGATTGAATGAATTGAATTTCAATTACATCATCGCCGTAGATGATTTTTCCTTTCCGGAAAAGAATAAAAACCTGGAAGGTAAAAAGATTATGGAACGCGTTGAACGTACCGACCTTGCAGATTGGCTTGATATCAATTACCGTGAGGTAGAGTTTTGCTTTCACATAGGAGCTCGAACTGACACAACTGAATTTAATAAAGCTATTTTTGATGAATTGAATGTTGAATATTCCAAAATGCTTTGGAATAAGTGTATTGACTATCAGATTCCTTTGGTATATGCTTCTTCAGCTGCTACATATGGTTTAGGTGAGTTGGGTTATGATGACAATGAGGCTTTAATTCCTCAATTAAAACCATTGAACCCTTATGGTGATTCCAAAAATGATTTTGACATTTGGGCGCTGACTCAAGAGAAAAAACCGTTCTTCTGGGCTGGTTTAAAGTTCTTTAATGTATATGGGCCTAATGAATACCACAAGAGTCGGATGGCTTCAGTGATTTGGCATGCTTTCCGACAAATCAATGAAACAGGTAGCTTGCGATTGTTTAAATCCCACCGACCTGATTATGCGGATGGCCAGCAAATGCGCGATTTTATTTATGTAAAAGACCTAGTTGCCGTTTGTGTATTCCTAATGGAGCATCGTAAAAATTCGGGTATATATAACCTAGGGACGGGAATTGCTCGTTCGTTTAATGATTTGGGGAAATCTACATTCGTTGCGATGGGTAAAGAGGTAAATATTAATTACATCGATACTCCAGCTGATATTCGGGATAAATACCAATATTTTACGGAAGCGAATATGAGTAAATTGATATCCATCGGTTACGATAAACCGTTTTATACCTTAGAAGAAGGCGTGAAGGATTACGTTCAAAATTACCTTATTCCTGCGAAGTACTGGTAATTTTCTTAATGCCTTCTTCAATGAATCCTTGCCCATAAGCTAATAGTTGAATATTAGCAGCTATAAGGCCTAAAAGACTCACTTTTAGGCTTTTTGTTTTTAATAGGGCATCCAAGAAAATGGCAATCCAATACACAAAAAGTCCCGCAAATAAAATATTTCCAATTGGGGGTATAAGAATGTTCAATAGAACGGTATTCCAAAAATAGATGAAATAACAGGCTGGGAAGAAATGAACCCATTTAAGTTCAGAAGGGAAGAAGCGCGAAATGTTGATGCGGGCCCGACCGAAAAAATGAATTTGCTTATAAAATTGGCTAAAGCTTGTTCTACGCTTATGATAAATAAAGGCTTCCGGAATTAAGCCGGATTTAAATCCTAAGGATATACACCGAATGCTGAATTCGATATCTTCCCCCATACGTGTAATCTTAAAACCTTGTGTTGCTTCCCATACTTTACGTGAGATCCCCATGTTAAAGCTGCGTGGGTGAAATTGCCCCCCTACATTCTTTGCCTTTCCGCGTATACCTCCTGTGGTAAATAAGCTGGTCATGGCAAAGCTTATGGCCTTTTGCACAGGGCTAAAACTCGGGTGATCTTGATCGGGTCCTCCAAATAAATCCAGTTGGTCTCGATGAATACCATCATAAACAGCCTGTAAATAATTGGGTTCAATGAGTGCATCGGAATCCAATATGACGAAAAAGTCTCCTTTAGCTCGTTCAAATGCATAATTGCGCGCGAATCCTTGTCCTCCATTTTCTTTGACGAAATAGGAAATTGTTAAAGTCGATTGATATTTTTCTACGATGGATTTTGAATCTATTACTGAGCCATCTTCGATAATAACGACTTCAAAATTTGTATAATTTTGTTTGGTCAAACATGCCAATAATTCATCCAATTCTTGAGGACGATTATATACCGGAATGATTACGCTGAAGAACATGACTACGAAAACATTTCTTCTAATGTTTCCTCACTTGCTGCTAAAATTTTAACTATTTCAGCATCACCAATGGCATCAGAAATAAACCAAGATTCGAATTGGGACGGTGGAAGATAAATTCCCCTACGCAGCATCCCTTGAAAATACTGACCGAATAAATTCAAATCCGCTTTTTTTGCATCATTGAAATTGTTGACAGCATTTTCCGTGAAGAATAGCGTAAACATTGATCCTAATTGGTTGATGGTAAAACGCTTTCCTAGTTTTTCAAATTGCGATTTAATTCCTGATGCCAGTGCATTACCTTTCTCAGCAAGTCGAATATAGACATCTGGGTCTTCCGTAATTAAATTTAACATCGCTAAGCCAGCTGTTGTGGCTAACGGATTACCACTCAAAGTTCCAGCTTGATAAACCGGTCCAGCTGGAGCTATCATATCCATGATTTCTGCCTTGCCACCATAAGCTCCTACAGGTAATCCACCACCTATGATTTTACCTAATGTAGTTAAATCAGGTTGAACACCGCAAACACCTTGATAGCCGCTTGCCGATTGGCGGAATCCCGTCATAACTTCATCAAAGATTAACAAAGCGCCATGTTGGTCGCATAAAGCACGTAAACCAGCTAAATATCCATCAGTAGGAATAACTAAGCCCATATTGCCAACAACCGGTTCTACGATGACTGCAGCGACAGCACCAGGATTCGAATCGAATAGATTTCGTAAGGAATCTAAATCGTTATAAACAGCCGTTAAGGTATCTCGTGCTGTTGAAACCGTGACACCTGGACTATCTGGAGTTCCTAAGGTTGCAACGCCTGAACCTGCTGCAATTAAGAAGGAATCACCATGACCATGGTAACAGCCTTCAAACTTGATGATTTTATCTCTTTTGGTATAAGCACGTGCCAAGCGTATCGCAGCCATCGTTGCTTCTGTACCTGAATTGACTAATCGTACTTTTTCGATGGAAGGAATCATTGAAACGATCTTCTCCGCAATCAGTACTTCTTTTAAACTGGGTGCACCAAAAGAAAAACCATCTGCTAATGCTTCGCGTACAGCCGATTCAATTACCGGATGCGCTTGTCCGAATAGCATGGGTCCCCAAGAACCAATTAAATCAACATATTCGTTACCGTCTACATCTTTTAAATAAGCCCCTTTAGCGGATTGAATAAATACAGGGTTTCCTCCTACAGATTTGAAAGCTCGAACAGGGGAATTAACTCCCCCCGGGATTAAAGTTTTAGCCTTCTCAAAATATGTGTTACTTAATGTACCCATTATTTTTTCTTACCTTTTTTTTGATCTGCAGCGGCTTTTTGTTGTTCTTCCATCGTCTTCAATTGGGTTTGAAGGTAAGATGAGAACCGGGATTTTTTAGCACCACCACCTGCTTTGATTTTAGCACGATTTGCATCCAATAAAGCCTTGATTTTATCTTCATTTACAAATTTGCGAATCGCTAATTGTTGGCCTATGGTCACCAAATTTGAAATGAAATAATAGAAACTTAAACCAGCAGGGAAGGAGTTCATTACGAACATAAAAATAACTGGGGTTACATAAGCCATCATTTTCATGTTAATTGGCTGGCCTGGTTGATCCGGTGTAATTTGATTATTGTAATATCCGTATGCCAATTGGGATACAGTCATCAACAAACAGAATAAACTGATATGTGAACCATAGAATGGAATCTTGAATGGTAAATTCAAAATAGAATCATAGGTAGATAAATCTTCTGCCCAAAGGAATGATTCTTGGCGTAGATTAATCAAGTTAGGGAATAGCATAAATACTGCCATGAGGACTGGCATCGTTGCTAATACAGGAATACAGCCGCTTAATGGATTAACGCCAACTTCACCATATAACTTCATTGTTTCTTGTTGAACGCGTGCAGGATCATCACCAATCTTCTCTTTGATAGCTGCGATTTCAGGTGCCAAAATTCGTGTTTTTGCCATTGAAACATAAGATTTATATGTCAGTGGCAAAAGGGCAGTTTTGATAATTAATACCAATACGATAATTAAAAGTCCATAATTAAAGATGATACTTTCTAAGAATCCGAATAAGGGTACGAAGATGTATTTTGTAATTGGCAATAAGAAATCGTAGCTCAATTTAACGTTCTTGCTGAATGATGGTGCTACGTTCTTGACAATGGAATAATCATTAGGCCCAAAGTAGAATTTGAAACTTGATTTACCTGAACTTAAGTCTCCCATGGGTGCGACTAATTGAGCATCCAATGTTTTTATCGCGACAGTATCCGTTGGGTTAGGTGTCGCAGTCAAATTAGCTTTGGTAAATAAAGTACCTTGTGGAACTAATCCTGCCAAGAAGTATTTCTTTTTAAACGATACCCATTGCAAAGACTGACTAAGGTTTTCATTTGTTACGGATGTTGGATTTTCACTCAAATAGTCAAATTCTTCATCTTCCGTCAATAAATAATTAATCGTAGCCTTACGCTCTTCTTGTGCATCTTTCTCCGTTTGGGTAACGTTTTCTTTCCAATGAATGAAGTATTCATTTCCAGTTAACTCTGGAGCAATTGCTTTAGCGTCAATTGAATAAGCTAATTCATAACCTGATTCTGGCAATTGATATGATTGTACAATGTTTTTACCATTAGGCAAAGTACTCGTAAAGCTTACCTGATTTTTAGATTGAACAACTTGATAAACTAATTTACCTAATGACAACTTCTTTCCATTTGTAGGGATTTCAACATCAAATAAGTCTTTTTGCGCATCAAACAATACGATACCATCTTTTTTACCAAGCGTATAATTCTTATAACTCTTGTAATTTTTCAATTGTACAGATACCAATTTTCCACCAAAGTTGGAAAGCGTAATACGTAGGTTTGCATTTTCCAATGTATACAACTGCTCTTTCACTTGTACACTTGAATCTGCCACAACAGCTAATGCTGAATCGGTTTTGGACGTAGCTTTTGTTGGTTTCGCCGCTACAACTTCTTTTTTTGTTTGTACAGGTTCTTTAGGGGCAAAGAAATATTGATAGCCAAGTAACATGGCCATAATCAGCACTATCCCTGAAATTGAATTCTTATCCATAATGAATTATAAGACTACTTTGAGTTTTTGATGAATGGTACAGCATGTTGGTATGCTGCTTTAATAAACTGAACAAATAGGGGCGAAGGTGCCTCTACGGTTGATTTGTATTCTGGGTGAAATTGAACTCCCACAAAGAATGGATGATTCGGTAATTCAACGATTTCAACCAAATTCGTGTCAGGATTGATACCAGAAGTAATCATTCCTGCTTGGTGAAATTGATCTAAGTAATCGTTGTTAAATTCATAACGATGTCTGTGACGCTCCTGAATCAATGATTTTCCATAAATTTTAAAGGCGTTTGTTCCTTTTTCAATCTTGCAAGGATATGCACCTAGACGCATCGTTCCTCCTTTTTCGGAAACATCCTTTTGCGAATGCATTAGGTCAATTACTGGGAATGGCGTTTCTGGATTCATCTCAAATGAATGTGCGTCTTCTAAGCCAACTACATTACGAGCAAATTCGATTACAGCACATTGCATTCCTAGACAAATTCCTAAGAATGGAATATTGTTTTCGCGTGCATATTTAACTGCATTGATTTTTCCTTGAATTCCACGTTCTCCAAATCCAGGTGCAACAAGAATACCATCTAAACCGGCTAATGATTCCTCTATATTTTCCTCAGCAGTTTCGGATGAAATCCATTTAACATTGACTTTAATTTCATTGGCAACCCCAGCATGAATAAATGCTTCCGCGATTGATTTATATGAATCTTTTAATTCAACGTATTTACCAACAAGACCAACTGTGATTTCAAATTTTGGATTTTTTAATTTGTCCAAAAATTTAGTCCATGCAGTCAAGTTAGAATCCTTATCGTTGTATATATCTAATTTGTATAGAACTCGGCTATCTAAACGCTCCTCTTTCATTAACAATGGAACATCATAAATGGTCTCTGCGTCGCGCGCTTCGATAACATCTTGCTCAGATACGTTACAGAATAAACCAATCTTGCGTTTCATCTCCTGTGGAATTGGATGCTCTGTCCGACAAACCAAGATATCTGGTTGGATACCTGATTCAGATAACTGCTTTACAGAGTGCTGAGTCGGTTTAGTTTTTAACTCACCCGCTGATGCTAAATAGGGAATAAGTGTTAAATGAATAAATAAGGTGTTCTTTTCACCCAAATCCCATTTTAACTGACGAGCAGCTTCGATAAATGGCAAAGACTCGATGTCACCTACACAACCACCAATTTCAGTGATAACAATATCGAATTTCCCAGTTTCACCTAAGATTAAAATATTACGTTTGATTTCATCTGTAATATGTGGAACGACTTGAACGGTTTTGCCTAAATAATCACCTTTTCGTTCTTTGGTAATGACATTATGGTAAACACGACCCGTTGTAATGTTATTAGCTTGACTTGTAGGGGTATTCAAGAAACGCTCATAATGGCCTAAGTCCAAATCTGTTTCAGCACCATCATTTGTTACATAACATTCTCCGTGCTCATATGGATTCAATGTGCCTGGGTCAATATTAATATAAGGATCAAACTTTTGAATGGTGCAAGTTAGCCCTCTTGCTTGTAATAATTTGGCTAATGAAGAGGCTATGATGCCTTTTCCTAATGAACTTGTTACTCCGCCCGTAACAAAAATGTACTTCGCTTTTTTATTATTCCCCTTGCCAGACATTCTTTTGTTTTGTTTATTGGTTACGGGAAACAAAGATACGAATAATAACCACATCGAATTAATCCTATTTTTATTTTATCTTGCATTGTAGATAGTTTTTTTAAGTTTTTATGTCCCTCCAACTTTATTCTGCCTCTGCTGGTTCTGGCAAAACCTATACGCTGACTGTTGAGTATATCAAGTTGGCCTTACACGCTTACGAAAGTAGGGGCTATTTCCGCCGGATTTTGGCAGTTACTTTTACTACGAAAGCTGCCGAAGAAATGCGTACGCGAATTATTGAATTTTTATCCGGTATTGCAGCTGTTGATTCTTTGCCTACGAGCGAGCAATCTACTTACAGGGACATAATTGCTAACATTCAAGAAGATTTCAAAAAAGAAAATATTCATATTTCGGATGCTGAATTAATCAAAAGGGCTCAACATACACAGCAACAAATCTTACAGGACTATGGTTTGTTTTCTGTCATGACGATTGATGCTTTTGTGCAACGCTTAAGTTCTACCTTTATTGAGGAGCTAAATCTTCCAAGTCAATTTGAAGTTCTATTAGATTCTAATCAATTAATTGATCAATTGTTAGATCAATTATTAGATAAAGTCAATCAAAACGGTGACCCAATTATCACGAATTTGATCGTTGATTTTGCTAAATCAGAGGTAGGGGATGGTCGGAGTTGGAATTTATTGCGACAAAATCTTCATGATTTTCTAAAAATTTGTTTGAACGAGGATTATTATAATATTAAAAAGGACATGGATCCGCTGCGCATCGCAGACTTCCTGCAGATAGAACAACAAATTTCCTCAAACATGCTTGAAACGAATGCAACGCTCATTCGTTTGGCTAATCATTTCCTTGAAGTGCTTTCAGATGCTCAGATTGCTGGGGATATGTTAGCTTATGGTAAAAATTCATGTGCGGGCTATTTTGCTAAAATTGTGTCCACAGGAGAATTTGAGGAGCACAAACTTTCCTATTTGCGGACAGGTGTAGCTACAGGAGTTTGGACTTCCAAAAGTCAAGTTGATGAGATCAAAAGTCAAGTTGAGGCCGTTGCAGGTCAATTAACGACGATAGGTCAACAATTCGTTGATGTATATGATGCAGAATCTCCGCGCTATTTCTTGTTTAGGCTTATTAAAAAAGATTTAAAGAAAATTGCTTTGTTAGCTTCTATTACGGAAGAACTTCATCAGTTTCAAGATGACAATTCGGCTGTTTCGATTTCAGAGTTTTCCAAACGATTGTATGAAGTTATTGCCAATGACCCCGTACCATTTATCTATGAAAAACTAGGAGATCGATACAATCATATTTTGATTGATGAGTTTCAAGATACTTCGATGCTGCAATGGCAAAACTTTATGCCTTTATTGGAACATGCCGTTTCACAGGGCAAAAAGAATTTAATTGTTGGTGATGCCAAACAATCCATTTACAAATTCCGAGGTGGTGAAGTGGGTTTGATTTCTTCACTTAAGTCGGAAGACAATTCCTTCATTGAACTGAAATTACAAGCTAATTCCTTCGACATAGAACGCTTTTATTACCTAAAGGAAAATCGGGTTTTAAATAATCTGGAATCCAATTATCGGAGCGCCCAAGAAATTGTGCAATTCAATAATGATTTTTTTGGATGGGTTGCTGCAAATCCAGCTTTGCAGGGTTTATCCGGATTAGTTTCTCCAACCTATGGAGTTGACCTAACGCAAATACCGCAGGTGAGTCCTCAAAAGTTTTCTGGAAGAGTAGATGTTCAAGTTTACAATAAACCTTTGGCAGATAATCATGTGGAATTGGAGGCAGAATGGATGTTGAGTCGGATTCTGGAATTAATTGAACATGAAATTCAGGCCGGTTTTCAATATAAGGATATAGCCATTTTAACTCGTAAGAATAAGCAATCGAAATTTTTAGCTATTCAATTGAAGGAACGAAATATACCTGTTATTTCATCGGATTCCTTATTGGTTCATTATGCCAAAGTCGTAGGTTTTTTGATTTCCTTCATGCGACTTAAGACGCAAGCACAAGATGAGTTTCGTTACAAGGAATTATTGTTTCAATATGCCGACTTGTGTCAGGAACCGATCGATACTGCCATTTTAGCTGTCCAGCACGCTAATCATACTGATTTCTATACATTAGCGATTACATATTTTACTGATTTGGGATTTGTATTTCAAAAAGATGAATCACATGTGGTCGCCTGGGTATACGGCTTGGTTTCAACTTTCAACCTAACGAGTTATGCTGTGGAAATCGAATATTTGTTCAAGCTGCTTGATGTTATCAATGATTTTGTATTGCAGAAGTCAGATGATTTTGCAGCTTTTTTATCATATTATGATTCCAATAAGGCAACATTTAGTATAGCAAGTCCGGAAAGTGATAATGCGATTACGATAACGAGTATTCACCGTTCTAAAGGTTTGGAATATCCCGTTGTGATAAGTCCATTTGTGAGTTGGACGCATCAACCCAAATCGGAGCAAATTTGGTTTGACCTAAAGCCGTTTGATTTTGAGCCCTTACGTTTAAATGAAAATATTGCGTTGAATTATTATTATGGAAAAGTTACTCCAGGTGAACTTGCGCCATTTGATTCATTAGCTATCCAACAACGTTCGGAATACGACTCGGTGTTTTTAGATTCGTTGAACATGCTTTATGTGGCATTTACGCGACCAAAACAGCATTTACATATTCTATTGGCAGTTCCTAACTCAGAAGCACATGCCATGACGAGAGGTGCTTTTCAAAAATCTTTAGGTCAGGTTGTGCTAGATTATTGTCAATCTAATCCAAATTTCATCTCTGATATTCCTGATTTTGTTCAAGAAAAAGATTCAAATGATTATTACATACTTCAAAATGCAGATCAGTTTCTAAAGTATTCGCATACGGAAAAGGCTTCAAATTCTAAATCTTTTGTGTTGTCAACCCAAATTCAAGACGAAGTTGATTTCAGGATTCAATCAAATAAAGAAGATTTGTATACGAGTTCGCAATCCAAGCGAGAGCGCGGTGAGCGGGTGCATGAAATATTATCCAAAATTCCGGATTTTGAATATTATGCTTTAAACAAAAAGCGTGTGTTACATCAAATTGATGATGAAACGGTTGGATTACTAGATTCTCTTATGACGAATATGGCAATTAAAGCGTATTTCGAGCCCAAAGAATTGCTTTTTTCTGAACGAGATATCTTGTGCCCTGATGGGACCATCATTCGACCCGATCGTGTAATTAAGCAAGGGGAGTATGTTATTATTATTGATTTCAAGACAGGTAAGGCCGAAGAGAAACATAAGACGCAATTAGAGAAGTACAAAAAGTATTTGCTCGAACTTGGCCACAAATCTGTCAAAGCTGTACTTATATACATTGAAACCCAAATCATTGAAAGTGTTTAAAAGACTTTTCTTATTTGTCAGTCTGACGGTTCTTATGGCTTCATGTCAATTGACTCGTCGGGTGGGTCATATTTTTTCGAATAATTCAGCAAGTATCTCGAATTATTCCAATAAAGAAATAGATAATCTTATAGAAACCGCATTTGATTACCAAGGCGTTCCTTATCGAAATGGAGGAACGGATGAAAAGGGGATGGATTGTTCAGGTTTTTTGTTTCGGATTTATGCTGATAATAATTTGCTGATTCCAAGGCCTACGGTCCAACAAGTATTGTTTGGAATGCCTGTTTCTCTAAATGATACACAGGTAGGCGATTGGGTATTTTTCAAAACGAATGGTGCCGCAACGATTAATCATGTTGGATTAGTTACAAAAATCAAATCGGCAGACGCCATCTATTTTATTCATGCAAGTACGAGTAAAGGAGTCAGAGAAGACTTATTGCAATCAAAGTATTGGATAAAGGCCTATGTTAAATCATTGCGGCCCTATAAAAATAATTCAAATTGAACGATTGTTTCTCCGTAGACTTAGCGTATTTTTGCATGCATTTTTAAATAAATCATGGGAAAAAAAGTTATCATTATTGGAGCAGGTGGAGTAGGTAATGTTGTTGCGAAAAAATGCGCAATGAATCCTGCCTTCTTTTCAGAAGTTATTTTAGCATCTAGAACATTGAAAAAATGTGATGCCATTGCAGAGGAAGCTATGAAAATTGGTTTGCCTACACAGATTCAGACTCGTCAAGTTGATGCGGATGATGTTCCTGCTTTAGTGGCATTATTCAATGCTGAAAAGCCTTTCATGGTAATTAATGTGGCTTTGCCTTACCAAGATTTAACCATTATGGATGCTTGTTTAGCGACAGGTGTTCATTACATGGATACGGCGAATTATGAGCCTAAAGATGAAGCAAAATTTGAATATTCTTGGCAGTGGGCTTATC
>JAHEAY010000096.1 GCA_024642485.1 Cytophagaceae bacterium | reverse complement strand
CTTCAAAATGCCGCTCCTACAGAATTTCAAGCGGAAATAAAATCAGCTGAAACGGGTCAAATTCTCGATGTCAGAACGAGTGATGAATATGCCCAAGGACATATTGAAGGGGCTATTTTGGCGGATATTTCGAGTGATTTATTCCAAGAGGCTACGACCAAACTAGACAAAAACAAAACAGTCTTTGTCTATTGCTTATCGGGCGGCAGATCGAGCGAAGCGGCCTCACAACTACAAGCATTGGGTTTTAAATCGATCGTGAATTTGTCGGGCGGAATATTGGCTTGGCAATCGGCCAACTTACCTTTAAGCACGAGCGAAGGTGTTTCAGCCCCATCAACTGGTATGACCCTCACCGATTTTAATAAACAATTAGCAGGCAAGAAATTAGTGATTGTGGATTATAATGCAATTTGGTGCGGGCCATGCAAACAATTAAGTCCCGTATTAGAAGCTTGGATAAAAACGCAAAATGGCAAAGTTGAATTAATTAAAATCGACGTAGATCAAAACCCTGAACTCGCAAAAGCCAAACAAATTGAATCCATCCCCTATTTAGAATTTTATAAAGATGGTAAATTGGCCGACAAACAAATCGGCATGGGAGAAGCAAAAGCAATGACTCAAAAATGGAATCAATTCCTATTATAGAGAAGAGTTAAGAAGTAAGAGTGAAGAATTAAGAGATTTGGATTTGTTTGTAAAGCGATAATCGCGACTTTTTAACTTTTGCCTTTAGTCTCAAGTTACGTGACAATTTCTTGTAAAAACCGAATAAGAATAAAAAATTGGACCCAGATTAAGGGACCCCAATTCTTCAATCTTAATTCTTCACTCCTTCCTTTTAACTCTTGAGTCAACACCACATACGAATTTTTATTATCCCTGCTGAGAACATTGTTAACAATGCGATTGAAAATATACTTACCCAAATAGGAAAGTAAATCATCAAGAATCCTGTCATCATAGCCCCAATCGCATAACCTAAATCGCGCCACAAGCGAAATATGCCTAAGCTTTTCGCACGATCCAAAGGATGGGTGTTTTCGGCAATCGCTGCCATGAAGGTTGGGTAAACCAGCGCCGTTCCGAGTCCTAAAAGCACCGACAATCCTATAAACTGCCAAAAAACTTGGGCGAACAATAATCCAAACAATGCTAAAGCTTGAAGCAACATGCCATAAATCAACAAATCCTTTTGGCAGAACAAATCAGACAATTTCCCTGTCCCCAATTGCGAAATGCCCCAAACCATGGGATAAATTGCCGTAATGATACCTATCTCTGCCAATGTAAATCCTTTGGCAATGAGCAAAACAGGAAATAAACCCCAGATCATCCCATCATTCAAATTATTCACTAATCCTGCCTGTGTAATTGCTCCCAAATTGGGGTGCCGCCAAGTAGTATCCTTAAAAATTGACGCCAAACGAGGCATCGAACTATGTTGGGACGCCGCAGAAACATGCCCCCTTGTATCATGCACGAAGAAAACACTCAACAATAAACCTAAACCCACAAAAGCAAAGCCTAAATAAAAAGGATAAGGTCGAATCCCATAAGTTGAAGCTATCCAAGCTGTAAAAAAAGCCACCAAACCAACGGAAAGATATCCTGCAAATTCGTTTATTCCCATGGCTAAGCCACGATTTCGCTCACCCACTAAATCAATTTTCATAGTTACTGTGCTCGACCAAGCCAAACCCTGATTGAGGCCCAAGAGGACGTTCGCACCTACAATCCAATTCCAAGATGGTGCCCACATGAAAATGAAGGGGATCGGAATGGCAATAAACCATCCGAGAATCAACAAATTCCGGCGCCCAATTTGGTTGGCAAAATGCCCAGCATAATAATTAGCAATGGCTTTCGAGATTCCAAAAACGACAATAAAAGAAAATAAAACCGCATGAGAATCCATGCCGAATGATTTCGAAGCAAAGCTGGGAAGAATAGATCTTTCCATTCCAACCATGCCGCCCACAAAGGCATTGATTAGTACTAACAAGCCAAATTGTTTCCAATTGTTTCGTAAACCTAATTGCTTAGACATTCCTGACATTCTCATTCACAAAGGACCCTAAATGCCAAGCAAATCCACTTATCAAATGTTAAATTAACTTTTCTTCGCCCGAATTCTACTTAAGCTAACTTGCGTGATGCCCAAGTATGAGGCGATATATTTTAATGGAACCCGACGCAACACCTCAGATTGCTCCTGGGCTAAAAGTTGGTAGCGCTCATCTGCTGTATGAAACTGTAAATTTTCGATGCGCTGAATTGTTTGAACATAAGCACGCTCAAATAAGCGTGTAAACAAACGTTCTATATCTCGATGATCATCGTAAAGCGCACTGAGTTCTTGTGTCGAAATTGACCACACTTCTGCATCCTCTAAAACTTGAATTGCTTTTTTACTTGGAGCCCCTGCAAAAAGGCTCTCAGCGCGAGCAATTAAGCAAAATGGCTCATAAAATCCTTCTGTAACATCATTCCCATCATGGAAATAATATATCCGAGCTAAACCCGTTTTCAAAAAATAAAGTGTTTTACAGGTTTGAGCTATATGCTGTAAATCCTGATTTTTAGGAATGGATTGTATTTGAATAAGCGCTTTTAAAGCCTCTTCCGAAGAAGTTGATAGTTGAGAAATTTGCTTGAAATACGTAATCAGCGCGTGAGACATAATTTACTACCCAATTTATTGAGACGCGACACCTCGCTTCTACTCCCAATTATTTATCTTTCTCGAATCCCAAGGACACCGAATTCACGCAATAGCGTAAGCCTGTTTCCGTAGGTCCATCATCAAATACGTGTCCCAAATGACCTCCACATTTTGCACAGGTGATTTCTATGCGACGCATACCTAACGTTAAATCAGGAGTTTCTTTGATGACGCCCGCTTTGATTTCTTTGTCGAATGAAGGCCAACCGCAATGTGAATCAAATTTGGAATCCGATTTAAACAAACGCGTACCACAACCTCTACAAGTGTAATAACCTTTATCTACATGCATCAAAAACTTACCTGTATATGGCCGTTCCGTTCCCTTTTGACGCAAAATATAAAACTCTTCTTCACTTAACTTAGCTTTCCATTCCGCTTCAGATGTAGGTAATTGATCCATTGCTTTCGTTGATTTAGGTGCTTGACTACATGCCTGGAAGGCAAATGCCCAAACAAACAAGAAATAAGAAAATGATTTCATAGCATTTCGTTTCAGGTTAAACGAAAAATGAGTGCAAATGTTTTATTCGATCAAATCCCCCAAGAACATTAAATAAGGGGTCTCTGCTGGGGCATCAATGTCCTTGTAGCGGTGATAATTCCCCAAAATCAAATTCTGAATGGTCTTTTTCAAACGCTTCCAACGAGCCTCAGGTAAATTCGCCCGACGATCCCAATAATCAATTCGTGTATCTAAAGGCTCAAAACGTTGATTCGGAAATTTCTCTGAAACTGCTTTACGAAGCTCAACCAAAAACTCGAGTTTCTTACGATAAGGCCCAACTTTATCCTCATGAGGACGTTGTATACGCTCCCACAAAGAAGGAGGAGTACCTTGGTTTCCCTTAACCCCTACCTGCTGCTCAGAATGTAAACGATATTGTACATAGGTTGCCGGAATGAAATCAATCCTATTTTCCAATGCTGCTGCCAATCCCATCCATGCATCATGTAAGAAATAGCTAGGTAAATTTGTAGGGAATGGCGTAATGCGATCCAAAAATCGTTTACGAATTCCCATGGTACATCCCGTTACACGGTTTCCGTCTAACAAAATATCCACTGATTTACCCATTTTCCAATCCCGCTGCTGCTCCTCTCTAAAACGGAAGGTAGACCATAAGCGCTTTCCAGAAATTTGACCAAACTCATCCACAAGAACCGCATCCGTAAATACAACTTCGGCATTTTCATGATGATTAAAGTAGGTTGCGATACGTTCGATTTTTTGGGGATCCCAAAAATCATCTTGATCCGCTGGAAAAATATAATCACCAGTACAAAGCGTTAGTGCTTTTTGGAAATTTTGATAGGTACCTAAACGAGTAGGATTTTGATGAATTTGCAAAGGCAAACGATCCTTGAATTGCTCTAGAATCAACAATGTACGGTCTGAAGAACCCTCATCACACACAATCACCTCGTCGGGCGGTAAGGTCTGATCAACCAAACTACTCAACTGTGTCCGGAGAAATTTCTCTCCATTTAAGGTACAAAGTGCAACAGATATCTTCAAAACTTATCCATTAATGGGCTTCCAACCAGTTCATACCAACTCCAATGCCCGTCTCAATCTTCACGCCTAAATCCAAGGCCTGACACATAATTTCATCAATGTGCGTACGAAGGTAATCAATTTCTG
>JAHEAY010000091.1 GCA_024642485.1 Cytophagaceae bacterium | reverse complement strand
CCTAATCTTGTTTGTATTTTCAGCTTCTGCAAAGGATAATATTCAGATCAGCTTCTCCAATGATTACAAAGATGTTTATCATCTTTCATTGATTATCTACACGCCGGATGGGAAAATTCAAACGCGCGTGAGCAACTTGGCCCCCAACGAACTAAAATCCTATTCGTTGCCTGCCAACACCGAGATTTACATTGCAGATAATAAGCAGGAGGCTTTTGCGATGAAGGGTAATGACATAAAAGCAACCGGAGTAAAACCATATATCGTAGTTAAAAATTCAGATGCCCAAAGAGTGGTTTTATTAAGTTCGATTGGTCAAACCCAAAAGACCGCATTGAAAACTTGGCGGGAATCTACGGATGGGATGAAATTCACCAACTGGGAAGCATCGCCAACCGGCCAAAAAGTACATGACGGTGCAATTAAAATTAATCGGGCTATTCGTGGCAATGCGCAACTTAGGGGTGTCGTTACATCGCTCCGTTTGCCGGAAGGATCTAGCCTTGGTTTTGGCATCATGGTCAACATCCAAGGGGACGATTATATTCTTGCTTTTGGAGGAGAAACTGATGATGAATTTGATGCATTGCGAAACCTACATGTGAACGATCAAATCATCATCAAAAGTCATCACGTTTCGAAAGCACCCAAATACGACTTTGCGATTCTTT
The DNA here is from genome assembly GCA_024642485.1 of Cytophagaceae bacterium. Classification (GTDB taxonomy): domain Bacteria; phylum Bacteroidota; class Bacteroidia; order Cytophagales; family Spirosomataceae; genus Aquirufa. Next base: position 3,721 of record JAHEAY010000091.1, on the reverse strand, counting down.
CGCCGAGCTATGTAACACAAGGTTCTAAACTCGTGTATAAGCGTGTCCAAGCTAAGGGCGGTTGCTAATTCCATTACCATGCAAGACATCCTCAAAAAACTACGATTTAAAGGCGATGGAATCGTCATTCAAGCACCCAATGACCTTTTAGGGGCATTTATCGAATTGGGTTGTAAAACAGCGTTCGATCAAAGGCCAAGTGCCAACACCCTAGTTTTCGTTTCAGACAAGGATGAGTTGCTCCATTTTCTAAATGAAGGACTCAAGCAAATTGTCTCCGATAGTGTTTTTTGGATTGCCTATCCTAAAGGAACTTCCAAATTGAAATCAAACATCAACCGTGATAGTATTCGAATGACTGTTGAGGAGTTTGGCATCTCGACCGTGTCAGCAATTTCCATCGATGAAACTTGGAGTGCATTACGTTTTCGGCCCATCGATCAGGTGGGGAAATAATCATTTTATACAGACCTTATGATCAAATTCGCTTACACAATCCTTTATGTCGAAGATGTCTCGAAAACCGTTCAGTTTTATGAGCAAGCATTCGGATTCAAGACCAAGTTTATCACCCCAGATAATTCCTATGGCGAAGTTATTACGGGTGAAACAACGCTATCCTTCGCGTCCAAAACATTAGCAGGCTCTAACCTATCCGATGGATTTATCGAAAGTAAAATCCATGAAAAGCCGCTGGGAATTGAAATTGGTTTTACAACGGATGATGTTTCGGCAACCATGAAACAAGCCCTTGCGTCAGGTGCGATATTATGTGAGGAGGCCAAAGAAAAACCTTGGGGACAAATCGTTGGATACGTTCGCGATTTGGATGGTTTTTTAATTGAGATTTGTACGCCGATGTCTTAATGACAAAGGAAACGGAATGATGAAAATATACATGTTACGGCTATTTTGACGATTCATTTTTTGACAATGCTACAATCTATCATCCCCAAACTTCCCATGCGCGATAAAAGTCGGACGAAAGCTTATTACGTGCAAGGTCTAGGATTTGCAGAACTCGCCGACCACGGGAATTATTTGATCTTGAAGAAAGACGAAATCGAAATCCATTTTTTTGAATTTCCTGATTTAAATCCCTTAGAAAATTACGGGCAGGTTTATATCCGGGTACATGATATCGAAGCGTTTTACCAGGATTTGGTTGAGAATAATTTTCCCATTCACCCCAATGGCACTTTGACGAAAAAACCGTGGGGACAGCAGGAGTTTAGTTTGTTAGATCCGGATCATAATTTGCTTACATTTGGCGAATCTCTGCCTATCGATTAAGAATACTCCACCATCCACTCGATCCCGTATTTATCTCGAAATGCCCCTAAATAGGAGCCCCAAGGGCCTTCATCCAAGGGCATTTCTACAGTTCCGCCGGCCGACAAGCCATTGAATAGTGCCTCGGCCTCTGCTTGACTTGCTGCGGAAATGGTAATCTTGCTTCGGTTCTCCTCCTCGCTCACAACACCTAAAAAATTAGGCACATCACTTCCTGATAATACGAACGAAGAACCGATGGGTAAACGGATCAACATGATCTTATTTTGCTCTTCTTCAGGGAATGAAAAATCGGGATTGTTCAAATCCTTGAAGCGCATCAAACGCGAGAACGCTCCGCCAAAAACGGAACGATAAAATTCAAATGCTTCTTCAGTATTGCCGTTGAAGTGAATGTGTGGGTGAATGGCTGCCATACCGACTATTTACTAAATGATTTTTAAAACTTATTGCCCCCTATTTCGTTTTTAATCGGGTAACGTTAGCCTATTGTAATTATGACCCCCAAAAAAATTCTCATCTCTGGTGCCAGCATAGCAGGTCCTACTCTAGCCTTTTGGTTAAATCGTTTTGGTTTTGAAGTAACGATTGTGGAGCGCGCGGAATCCTTACGATTGGGAGGCCAAAATGTCGACATCAAAGGCGCCGCGCAAAAAATCGCGCAATGGATGGGCATTGAGGAGGAAATTCGCGCGGCAGATACGGGTGAGTTGGGCGTCCGATTTGTAGATGAGAATGATGTAGTCAAGGCCGTTCTCCCGAAAGGCGAATCCAATTTAGGAACGTCTGAACTAGAGATATTGCGAGGCGACTTGGTCAAGATATTATACAAGCATACCAAGGATAACGTTGAGTATCTGTTTGGCAATCAAATCACAGCGCTAAACGAAAAGGATGACACCGTATCTGTGACTTTCCAAAACGGAGAAATACGTGATTTTGATTTGGTTATTTGTGCGGATGGCATTCGATCGCGAACACGCCAATTGATTTTTGGTGACGAGCCGTTCGTTAAGCCTGTTGGGCTTTATGTTTCCTATTTTACGATTCCACGTGGACCCTCGGATAGCCGTTGGGCCCGTTGGTATAACGCAACGAATTCGCGCGTGATCGTCATGCGTCCGGATAATGAAGGTACGACGCGTGCGTCCTTTTCGTTTATGTCGGAGCCCATGGGCTATGAAAAATTATCTTTAGAAGAGCAAAAGCAACTTTTACGGGATAAGTTTTCAGACGCCGGTTGGGAGGCCAAACGCGTTTTAGCCGCCATGGAGGAGAACTCCGATTTGTATTTTGATGCCATCAGCCAAGTCATTGCGCCTCGTTGGTCGAAAGGCCGCTGTGCCATGACGGGTGATGCGGCGTTTTGCCCATCGCCGCTGACAGGTATGGGCGTTAGTCTTTCTGTGCTGGGAGCCTACATTTTGGCTGGGGAATTGTCGCGCCATGCGAATTATGCGGATGCATTTGCGGCCTACGATAAAGTCTTTCGGCCTTATGTGACGAAGATTCAGAAACTTCCTCCGGGAGTACCTTGGTTGGCACATCCCAAAACAAAATTTGGCATATTCTTCTTGAATACGATCCTCAATGTCATTTCGAGTAAGTTCGTGATGAAAATCGGGGAGCTGTTTTCGGATAAAAACAAGTCCCCGACGGATGATACGATCGAGCTGGAGGAGTATTGGAAAGTTATATAGGGTCATCTTATGAATTATTCGTGTATTTTTGAAGGCTTAATTACACGAAAAACATGTTTACCCTCGATCAAATCACTTCTGCCCACAGCCGCGTTAAATCCGGAGCAGATTTCCCACAATACATTCGTGACCTGAAGCGTTTGGGCCTTACAAAATACGTGGCCTTCGTGGAAGATGGGCATGTGGATTACCATGGTGAGCGCCAGCAATTTGTGCAAGCTCCCGGGAAATACGACGCAATGGTTATGTCTGATGCGCTAAAGGCGGATGAGTTTAAAGAAGAACTTTTGGCGCACCAACAAGGTAAAACCGATTATCCGACTTTCATTCGAATGTGTGCTGAAATGGGCATCTCAACTTGGGAAGTAGATATACTGAATTTGACTTGTACGTATTTTGATCAGGCGGGTAACGAAGTTTTACAAGAACAAATTCCAGCATAAATTCATCATGAAAGAAACTCCCGCTCATACCGACAAGATTGTGAAAATGACTTTTTCTTCCGTCTATCCGCACTATGTAACCAAAGTCATCAAGAAAGGAAGGACAGAGGAAGAACTGCTTCAAGTGATTCATTGGTTGACAGGTTTTGATGCGGCAGAAGTGCAGGCGCTGATTGACGAAAAGGCCTTGTTTAGTACCTTTTTTGATAAGGCCACATTACATCCGAATGCTCATTTAATCACAGGGGTAATTTGCGGATACCGCATTGAAGAAATTGAAAATCC
>JAHEAY010000208.1 GCA_024642485.1 Cytophagaceae bacterium | reverse complement strand
AGAAAAGATATTTTGGCGACTGTAGCACGTGTTATCGGGCCTATCGCTAAACCGGATAAGATTCAATTTGTTACAGGTCTACCCAAAACCCGTTCGGGCAAAATCATGCGCCGAATTTTACGTAAGGTGGCAGAGGGTGAATTTGGGAGTTTGGGAGATACGTCGACCTTATTGGATCCGAGTGTGGTGGATTCGATTATTGAAGGGGCGCTATAGACGTTAGACGGTGGACATTGGACATTAGACGTTGGAATGTAGAGACGCGATACTTCGCGTCTATTAGACTCTGGATGCTGTACTCCAGGCACTGGAATTATTAAAATATCAAAAAAACCTCAGGAAATTCCTGAGGTTTTTTTGATTGACTAAAGTCTAAAGTCTGATGTCTAGCGTCTACCAAAAATAAGTATACAACATCAACAACATCATCACAATAATCACAGATCCCGCGATAAATGAAGGGGCCAATTTGAACATCTTCGCATCGATTTCTAATCCCTTTGGATTGTTCTTCGATTCTGGATCTAGTAAAGAGATGACCACCATCGAAGTAATACAGAAGGTAAATACCCATCCCATGCGATCAATAAATGGAATCACATACATGCCATCCGCATCTTGGAATGACGAATAGAAGATAGAATCTGTAACGCCCGTCCAGGTAGGAATATACTTGGAAATCACGGAGAATGTTACACCGCCCAATAAAGCGAATAAAGCTGCTTTTGAAGTCGTACGTTTCCAGAAGAATCCCATGATAAACAAGGCAAAAATACCCGGTGAAAAATACCCAGTATATTCCTGAATGAATTGGAAACCACCTTTCTTATCGATGCCCATAAAAGGAGCAATTAAAATAGCGATGATTATAGCAGCAACCACTGCAAGACGTCCAATCGAAACCAATTGTTTCTCCGTTGCGTTGGGATTGATGTAGTTCTTATAAATATCCAAGGTGAAAATCGTCGAGATTGAATTTGCTTTACCTGCCATAGATGCAACCACGGCTGCCGTTAATGCAGCAAAAGATAAGCCTTTCAATCCAACAGGCAACAAGTTCAATAATACAGGGTATGCATTATCCTTGCTCAAAACGCCATCCTTCATCATTTCTGCTTGAAACATTCCATCTTTCCACAATAAATACGCAGCAATACCTGGTAAAACCACGATAATAGGCATCATCATTTTTAAGAACGCTGCAAACAAAATCCCGTTACGGGCTGTTGGCAAATCAGCTCCCAAGGCACGTTGGGTAATGTATTGATTACAACCCCAATAGTTTAAGTTGACAATCCACATACCGCCAATTAATACCGCCAAACCTGGCAATGATGGATAATTTGCGTTGTCTTTGCTGAAAATCATATGGAAATGATCAGGCGCTTTGGTCATTAAATGATTCAAACCATTCACAACTCCTTCGCCTCCAAAACGTGTAGAAACTAAATTCAAGGCCAAATAAGAAGTCACCAAACCTCCTAATACCAAGAAAACAACTTGAATTACGTCGGTATAACCAATAACCTTCATTCCACCTAATGTGATTACAATGGCAAATGCCGACATCGCAATCATACATACCGTGAAGTCTAATCCGGAAATCGTAGAAACAGCTAAAGCGCCTAAGTACAAAATGGATGTTAAGTTAACCGCGATGTATAACAACAACCAAAAAACAGCCATAATCAAACTCACCGTGGAATTATACCGTCTATTTAAAAACTGAGGCATCGTAAAAATCTTGTTCTTCAAATAGATCGGCATGAAGAAAATCGCAACGATCAAAAGCGTTGCTGCTGCCATCCACTCATAGGTAGCTATCGCCAAACCCATCTGAAAACCATCTCCAGATGTTCCAATGAACTGTTCTGCAGAGATATTCGATGCAATCAAGGAAGAACCAATGGCCCACCAAGTTAATGACCCTTCAGCTAAAAAGAAATCATTTGAATCCGCAATTTTTGACTTTTTCTTATTGTAAATCCAATAACCGTAGCCTGAAACGACGATGAAATAAAATAAAAATACGAGATAGTCGAGCAGCTGTAAACTGTGTGCTTGCATAAAAAGAGGGTTTAGTTAAGGGTAATCTTTGCGAAAATAGGGTATTTCAGGAGAAAAGAAAAGGATTTAACGGAATTATACTATTCCCAATAATTCGGTCTAACCAAAACGACCTCCTCTTCCCGATCGACTATCACTTGCCCAGGCAATAAATCTTTCGTCTTGCGAACATACTTTTTCGCGGTTACAATAACAGGACAAAGTGACTCCGTCGCCCGTTTAGAAAAATGCGCAGCAAGTTCTGCAGCTTTCTCAATCACATGTTTGGGCACCGTTTGCTGTTGCGGATTTCGAATAATCACATGGGAACCCGAAACATCCCGCGCATGCAACCAAATATCAAATTTCTTTGCATATTTCAGGGTCAACAAATCGTTATTCTTCGCATTCTTGCCCACCCAAATCGTCCAACCCGATGTCACAAATTGCTTAAATGGCAATTCTTCCGATGATTGTTTGGTCGATTGTTGGACTTTTAAATACTGTAAATAAGGCTTCAACTCCCTTCGAACCTGAGCTGCTTCGACGCCTTTCAGTTGGGTCCCTAATTCAATAATTTCAGCCTTTTTCCGAGCAATCGTAGCTTCCCATTGCGCAATTTCTTTGGAGAAATTCTTCGCCTTTCGATAGTAATTTTCGGCGTTTTCAGGGCCCGACAACAACGGATTTAGTTTAATAGTAACCTTTCCTCCGTGGTAAAAATCATCTAGTTCAACCAACTTAGCTCCTGAGGGAATCAGATGCAAAAAGGCCATCAAAATATTTCCAATTTCTTCATAAGCTAAACTCGAATCACGTTTAACTTGCTGCTTTTCTAAACTTTCCAGGTAATGAATCGCCTTCAGGTGTAATTTACCTAGCGTTTCCATCAACAAAGATTTCTCCCGACGAAATTCCCCTACTGAATAATGCAGCGAATAAAATTGGTTTAAGGCATCAAACACATCTTTTGTTTGATACAGGACTTCTCCATCATTAGGAAATAAAGTCAATGAAATTCCTTTAGCCGTCTCAACGATCGAAATCTGAGGTGATTCTAGATTTTGGAGCGTTTGCTGCAAGCTTTTCCATTGACCCTCAATGGACAAACTCGCATAGCCCAAACTTTGCAAATAATTGCCTCCCTCCTTTCCTAAGGTTGGATACAATGCCATCCAATCCCCTTCGGCTTCTTGAAAGGCTTCAAAGGACTGATCGAACGACCGATCCATTTGTCCTAAAGTCAAATCAAAGTCCTTCCCCAATCGTTTCTGAAATTGGCCTTGATGTTCTCCCACTTGAAAAAGGATTACATTGGATCGATTACCAAATAATTTCAAAACCAAGACCTGTTCACCCAGGAAATATAAACCGATGGCACGCTCATTCTCAAAAACACGTACATCTTGCACTTCATGAAGGAGCAAATCAGAAAACAAATCCACGGAATTCCGACCGGCCCGACGGAAATCATCCGGAAATTGTAAACTTGAAAACTGCGAACCAAAACTACATTTGATCCAAAAATCTTGTCCATTTTGCCGCTCAAATCCAATGACTAATTCATCCTTTTCCTGCGAAAAACATTGCTTGAGCCGCGCATAGGTCAAAATTTGACGTAGCTCCCGAGCTAAGATTCGTAGGAAAAAATGATTGTTATGCATAAATTGAATTTTTATTTGCAAGCATGACCCTTCCTGATTCCTATCTTTCCGTTTCACAACCCGCCGAGGGACTCTACAAAGATAAAGGAAGTAAATTCATCGGATATGTTTTTCCCGTGAAAGATGTCGAAGATATCAAGGAACAGATAAATTCCTTGAAGGAATTGCATCCGAAAGCCCGACATATTTGCTATGCTTACCGACTCGGTTTTACCCCCGAAGAAGCGCGTTCCAATGACGATGGGGAACCATCAGGAAGTGCAGGAAAACCCATTTTAAATACGATTCTGTCCAATAATGTTCACTACACAATGGTTACGGTAGTTCGTTATTTTGGAGGAACCCTTTTGGGTGTACCAGGATTAATTCAAGCCTATAAAGAAGCAAGCCTCGAAGCCTTTGCAGCAGCCCACATCATCGAAATCGAACCGATGGACACCTACGAAATCCGCTTCAGTTATCCCCAAATGAATGAGGTCATGAAAGTGATCAAAAAATACCCCATTCAAATTGTTGAGCAAGAGGTCAATAATGACTGTTGGTATAAGCTTAGTTACCCGCATCGCATCTCAGCGGAGGTCCAAAATGCTTTTGAGAAAGCATTGGAAAACTTTTAAAATCAATCTATTGATAATCTAAATTGATTATCAGTTTTAAAAGATCAGTCGAACGATTGTTTGGTTTACTTCGGGCAAATCAAACGAAATGCCCACTATTTTTCAACAAAAAGGCTGGAGAGTATTTTTTTATTCCAA
>JAHEAY010000197.1 GCA_024642485.1 Cytophagaceae bacterium | reverse complement strand
CCTTACCAAGATTTAACCATTATGGATGCTTGTTTAGCGACAGGTGTTCATTACATGGATACGGCGAATTATGAGCCTAAAGATGAAGCAAAATTTGAATATTCTTGGCAGTGGGCTTATCAAGAGCGCTTTAAAGAAGCAGGTTTGATGGCTTTGTTGGGTTGTGGTTTTGATCCAGGGGTGACGGGTGTTTACACAGCTTATGCCAATAAGCACTATTTTGATGAAATGCATTATTTGGATATCATTGATTGCAACGCTGGAGATCATGGAAAAGCATTTGCGACCAACTTTAATCCAGAAATTAACATTCGTGAGATTACACAGAAAGGAAAATATTGGGAAAATGGTCAATGGGTAGAAATCGATGCCATGTCGATTCATAAGCCAATTAGCTATCCAAATATTGGACCGAAAGAATCATATCTATTATACCATGAGGAATTAGAATCCTTGACTAAAAACTTCCCTACTATCAAGCGTGCGCGTTTTTGGATGACATTTGGTCAAGCTTATTTGACTCACTTAGAAGTCTTGCAAAATGTAGGTATGACTTCCATTCAGCCAATTAAATTTAATGGAATGGATATTGTCCCATTAGAATTCTTGAAAGCTGTATTGCCAGAGCCGGGAACTTTGGGAGAAAATTATTCTGGCCAAACTTCCATTGGTTGTCAAATCAAAGGTGTTAAAGACGGGAAAGAAGCGACGTATTATGTTTACAACAACTGTCATCACGCAGATTGTTATAAAGAAGTTCAAGCACAAGGCGTTTCTTACACTACAGGAGTACCAGCGATGATCGGTGCTGCGTTGATGTGTGAGGGAACTTGGTTCCAAGCTGGTGTTTATAATGTGGAGGAATTCAATCCTGATCCGTTTATGGAATTATTGAATGTGCATGGCTTACCTTGGAACGAGGAAGTTAATGGCGAATTACCTCACGAATATTAGGATGCAACTATATCCCGAAATTTCTTCGCCAGCTTATGTCTTGGAAGAAAGCTTATTGATCAATAATCTAAAGCTATTGCAACGCGTACAGCAAGAAGCAGGCGTGGAGATTATTTGTGCATTGAAGGGCTTTTCGTTCTATCATGTTTTTCCAACAGTTAAGCAGTATTTAGGTGGCGCTACGGCAAGTTCGCTACATGAGGCTCGTTTAGCTTTTGAAGAAATGGGTAAAAAGTGTCACGCGTACACTCCAGCATATTTGGCTGCTGAATTTGATGAATTTATGTCTTATGCAAGCCACATGACATTCAATTCCTTGAATCAGGTGAATCAATTTGCTGGTCAAGCTAATCAAAAGGGTATTTCTTGTGGTATCAGGATTAATCCAGAATATGCGGAGGTAGAAACGGATATGTATAATCCTTGTATTGCAGGTTCTCGTTTAGGTATTAGAAGAAGTGATTTAGGTGATCAATTGTCTGCAGGTATTGAAGGCTTGCATTCGCATACCCTTTGTGAAAACGATTCGTTTGTCTTAGAACGCACATTAGCTGTTATTGATACCAAATTCGGAGATTTATTACAACATGCTAAATGGTTGAATCTAGGAGGCGGACATTTAATTACTCGAGCGGATTACCAAGTGGATCATTTGATTCAGGTTTTAAAGAACTTTAAAACGAAATACCCGCATTTGCATATTATTTTAGAACCAGGTTCAGCAGTAGGTTGGCAAACAGGTTTCTTGAAGTCTACCGTATTAGATATTGTGCACTCGGCTGGAATAGATGTAGCCATCTTAGATGTTTCTTTTGCTGCTCACATGCCTGATACGCTTGAAATGCCTTATAAACCTCGTATTCGCAATGCTTCATCTGAGCCGGTAACTGGGAAACCTACTTACCGTTTTGGTGGAATGACATGCTTAGCTGGTGATTACTATGGGGATTATTCGTTTGATCAGCCTTTAGCAATAGGGGATAGCATCATTTTTGAAGATATGATTCATTATACCATGGTCAAAACGACGACCTTTAATGGGGTTAATTTGCCTGATATTGGTATGTTAAAATCGAATGGGGAATATCAACGATTTAAACATTTTGGCTACGAATCGTTTAAAGATCGTTTATAAAAAAAAGGACTTCGTATTGAAGTCCTTTTTTTGTGGAGAAGATCGGGCTCGAACCGACGACCTCTTGCATGCCATGCAAGCGCTCTAGCCAACTGAGCTACAACCCCTCATTAGAAATTTACACGTACACCTATTCCACCTTGTAAATTCATGAAAAATGGATTTGGGAATATTTCGGCATAAAATCCGATTTCAGAGAAGAAACTTAAGTTAGGCGCATCAATTGGGAAATATTCTAAGCCGCCGATGGCTGTTGCTCCCATACCAGACACTCGGTTTCGACCATCTGCTTGATTATTACTTGGTTTATTAGGATACCAATCACGGGAATTTATTTGCGGACCAAATCCATAATAGGTGTGTAAATCTGCATTTACTAGCGTGGGATGATGCCACAAATACAAAACATTGACTGAATATCCGATATTACGAAATGTGCCATCTTGATAAGTACGATCAGTACCCCATAGGCCACCATAAGTACCAATGTTAACTTCAATGGCATTTACCCCATTTTCAGAATACTTTCTAGCCATAAAACCACCAGGTTCGCCAATTCTGAATCCAGCTGCCCAGTCTTTTAATTGACCATAAGTCAATTGACTTGAAAGCAATAAAACGAAACTCAGTATAATTCGTATTATGAGGCTTTTCATAGGTAAAATGATTTAATCTTTTCCAATAGGATCGAGTTTTCGTCAGGCAAACCTACCGTTATTCGAATGGTATCTTCACACAATGGAACACTTGAACGATTACGCGTGATTACTTTTTCACTAATAAGGTAATCAAATAATGCTTGTGCAGACTGCAATTTAACTAATAAAAAGTTGGCATGACTAGGGTAAACCTGTTGAACTTGTGGTATTTTTTCAAATTCAGTAATCAGCCTTGCCTTCTCCGCTAAGATTAACTCAATGCCTTTTTTGACAAATTCTCTGTCTGCTAACGCCTGGGAAACAATTTGTTGGGTCGCCCCACCAATATTATATGGAGGTTTGATTTTATTCAACAAGGCAATAATCGTTGGGTTAGCATAAGCCATTCCCAAGCGTAACGAAGCTAAGCCGTAAGCCTTGGATAAGGTTTGCATAACGATTAAATGAGGATATTGCGCCAATTCACTGATAAAACTAGGCTCATCAGAAAAGTCGATATAGGCCTCGTCAATGACCACAAATCCTGTTTTAAAGCTGTTTAATAAATGATAAATATCTACTCGATTCAATTTGTTACCTGTAGGATTATTGGGAGAACAGATAAATAATAGGCGAGTCTCTGAATTAATTGCAGACAAAATTGCAGGAACATCTAATTGATATTCAGTTGTTAAATTGATTCGTTGAATCGTGATATTATTAATCGAAGCACTGACCTCATACATGCCATACGTAGGAGGGCAAATGATGATGTTATGCTTATCTGATGCGCAGGTCATACGCATTAATAAATCAATGGCCTCATCGGATCCATTACCTAAAAATATTTGATTTTCCTCGCAACCTTTAATCTTAGCTAATTGGGCCTTGATTTGATGTTGCATAGGATCAGGATAGCGATTCCATGCTGCAATTTGATTCCCAGAACCAATGGGATTTTCGTTTGCATCTAAGAATACCCCTTCATTCCCCTTAAACTCATCACGAGCCGAGGAATAAGGTTTTAAGTTCCAAATATGGGGTAATATATACGCTTGATAATCCATTAACTTAATCGAATTTTAACGGCATTCGCATGTGCTTGTAAAGACTCCGCTTCTGCCATTTGAATAATACTCGGTCCAATGTTGGCTAAGCCTGCTTGGCTGATTGCTTGCAAAGTAATCTTCTTAACAAAACTATCTAGATTAACGCCTGAATATGCTTTTGCAAAACCATTGGTAGGTAAGGTGTGATTTGTACCTGAGGCATAATCACCTGCAGATTCAGGTGTGAAATGCCCTAAAAAGATAGAGCCAGCATTGCTTATTGAATCTGCAAAATCCTCTGTATTTTCACATGCCAAGATCAAGTGCTCTGCACCATATTCATTTAACAAATCAATTGCTTCCTCATTTGATTTAAGCAAAATGAATTGTGAATTACTTAATGCACTAGCTGCAAATTCCTTCCTAGGTAATTCCGCCAATTGCTTTTGGATTTCAGCAATCGATTCATTTAAAATTTGCTCTGAGGTACTGATGAGTACAACTTGAGAATCATGGCCATGTTCCGCTTGTGAGAGTAAATCGGAAGCGATAAAGGCAGGATTAGCGGTTTCATCCGCAAATACCGCTACTTCAGAAGGACCCGCAGGCATATCAATGGCAATTCCCATTCGATTGGCATACATTTTAGCCGCAGTCACATATTGATTACCTGGTCCAAAAATCTTATAAACAGCCGGAACACTTTCCGTTCCTTGGGCCA
>JAHEAY010000034.1 GCA_024642485.1 Cytophagaceae bacterium | reverse complement strand
CTCCGTAAAATTCGGTTTACGACCTAAAATCTCCTGAATACGATCATATTCTTCAGGCAATAATCCCAATTTTTTGGCTGTTTCTACGGTTGGTAGGCTTTCGTTAGATTCCACGCTTATAAGTTAATTAAGAAATGTTGTTGCATCGACGCAAGAAGCGACAAAGGTAATAAATTTCGTCAAGAGAGCCGAAAAAAATGTCTGGTAAAAATCAAAAATGTAGAGACGTGATGAACATTTATAACCCCAGACTTCAGTCTGGGGACTAGACGCGAGGTATCGCGTCTCTACAGTCTAAAGTCCAACGTCTAATTCTCATATCCCCCAATATTTCCGATCCTCTGGAACATCGACATCCCTGAACTTATCTGAGAAGTGAACGATTTCACATAACATGGGATTTTGGCGCCAAAATTTACCCAAACCTTGATCTCCACTCCAATGCGCGAATAAAGGTCGCAATGCCTTTGGAATTAATACAGGGGGGGAATTGACTCCTTGAAATGACGCGACAATAGCTCTGTTGGGATTTGCCAACGAAGTCAAGTTCCTAAGATGTGCGTTAGTCAGAAAGGGTAAGTCGCACAACAACACTAATACGTCTTGATTCATATCGACCGCTTTCAATCCTACCGCTAGCGTCTCTCCCATCCCTTTTTCCCAATCTTTTACCTGAACATAAGACAAAGAGGAAAATTCCTTTTGCAAATTCTCCACAATCTGAATGGATTGATCCACCTCAGCCCCAAGACAAACTAAAACTTCTTGACACACAGAAAATGCCAAGCGGATAGATCGCTCTAACAGGCTTTGGCCCTGATAAACCAATAATTGTTTCGCTTCCCCTAATCGAGATGAGGCCCCTGCAGCCAGAATAATACCTACCATTTAAATCGAACTTAAATCAAATGGCAACGTACGTACGCGTTTACCTGTTGCTAAGAAAACCGCATTACATAATGCCGGGGCGATAGGTGGTAAACCTGGCTCTCCTACCCCGCCCGGTTCTTCCTGACTTGGCATCACGAAAATCGTTGAGGCAGGAATTTCACCTTGACGTAAAACCGTGTACTCATGAAAATTGCTTTGATCTGTTTTCCCGTGCGTCCGAGTAATTTGATTACATACTGCAGCAGATAAACCATATACGATATTACTTTCTACTTGCGCTTTGATATTATCCGGATTCAAAGGAAATCCACAATCAATCACAGAATACACGTGTTTAATCTTAACGCCGGCTTTTTGTTTTTCAACAACAATGGCATGTGCCACAATACTCGCAAACGAACGAGCGATGGCAATACCGATGGAAACACCTTGCTTACGTTTGGCACGGTAATCGGAGATTTCAGCTAATTTATTTAGTACAGCGACAAATTTGGGTGAATCGCGCAAGAGATGTAAACGTAAATCCAAAGGATCTTTTTCTACCTCTGCAGCCAATTCATCCATGAAGGACTCTTGCGCAAAAACATTGGTTGACGCATATACCGATCGCCACCACAATACAGGCATTTGAGGATCTATCCAATTGAATGAATTCCGACGAGCCGGAAAAGCATAAGGACTATCTTCTAAATTGATTCCCTCCCCTGCCCAAGGATCCGGATTATTACGCATGTCGGCCTTAAATATAGAAGCCATAATGGAAGCCCCATTCAAGCGATGTTCAAATGCCAACACATTTCCATCCTTATCCAATCCCCCTTGCATGGCTGAAATCATGCCTGGTCGGTAAGGGCCTTGTTGGATATCATCCTCACGTGTCCAAATTACCTTAACAGGTGCATTCACTTGTTTCGATAAATTGGCCGCTTGCATCACGAAATCGAACACCGCTTTCCGACCAAAAGCCCCACCCATGAAGGTGACATTAATCTTGATATTTTCACGCTTAACCCCTAAATAGGTCGCTAAATCATTGACCAATCCGTCAGGCCCTTGAATAGGTGCCCAAACTTCTACCTGGTCCCCTTGAACAAATACCGTTGCATTACATGGCTCCATAGGCGCATGCGACATGAATGGCGTTTGATAGGTACCCTGAACTTTATAATCTGATAGTTGCAAGGCCTTAGCAAAATCACCCACTTTGGCATCTTTGTATTCATTGCCTTCATGTAAAGCCGCAGCTTTGGCCTGATTGAAATATTGCTCTGTTGCCGTTTCGCCAAAGCCTAAAGCATTCCAAGAAACCTGAATGAGTTTTTTTGCTTTTAATGCCGACCAATATGATTCGCTGACTACAGCAATGGCTTCAGCTTTCCCTCTAAGTTTTTGGTCAAATCCACCAGAATCCGAATAAGGCCCATGGAAAAACACACGTTCCGTTTTCAAAACAAAGCGAACGCCTTTTACCGCCATGGCTTTGGTTGCATCATAAGACTGCACCTTTCCATAGATCGTTGGGGAATGCACAATGCTTGCATACAACATACCTGGCAATTGTACATCCATACCAAAAATAGCTGTTCCATCTACTTTCGCAGGAACATCTGGACGCATGGATGGCTTTCCCAACTGCGTGAACTCGGCAAAGGATTTTAATTTCGGTTTTGTAGGTACCGGTAGATGTGACGCCTCTTCCACCAATTCGCCATAGGACAATTTAGCTTGCGAAAGCTTATTGATGACAAATCCATCTTTTGTTGAACAATCGTTCATGGAAATTTTCCAACGATTTGCAGCGGCTTGCACAAGCATTTCGCGTACCGTTGCCCCAGCTGTACGCAAAGGTATCCAACGCGTACGAACAGATGAAGAACCTCCTGATAATTGCGAACCAAAACGATCGGAACCATCCGTCATTTGAATCTCTACTTGTTCCAAAGGAATATCTAATTCCTCGGCTAATAACATCGGTAGGATTTGATAAGTCCCTTGTCCCATATCCGGACGCGGATTAAACAAGGTTACTTTTCCTGCCTCATTGATATTGATATACGGGTTAATCTGAACCCCTGTTGTACTTACCTTTTTCAATAGCTTTCCCTTGCTGTCGGAAGAAAAACCTAAAGCCAAAACGAAAGCGGATGTCGTGCTAATACGTAAAAAATCACGACGTGAAGTTGATGTTTTCATGTTTATGATTTTTTAGTGCTCTGAATTTTCTTGGCAGCCGAATGAATCGCTTGACGCATCCGCGTATAGGTACCGCAGCGACAAATATTTCCCGCCATGGCAGTATCTATATCCTCATCACTTGGATTTGGATTAGAAGCTAATAAAGCTGAGGCAGCTAAGATTTGACCTGATTGGCAATAGCCACATTGCGGAACTTGCGCTTCCACCCACGCTTCTTGCACAGGATGGGTAGCCTTTTCCGACAAACCTTCAATGGTTGTAATTTTATCAGTTGGTTTTAACGTAGACACCGGAGTCGAACAAGACCGAATTGGAGAACCGTTCAACAGTACTGTACAAGCCCCACAAAATCCCATCCCACATCCAAATTTTGTACCGGTATATCCGATGACATCACGAATGACCCAAAGTAAAGGAGTATCAGAATCAACATCGACGCGATGCTTTTTCTTATTAACAGTTAACTGATAAATCGACATATGAATAAGTTTATACAGCTAAATTTACAATAAACATTCTATTTTTGTTGTATGCTTGAAGCCGAAGAAATAAAATTCATACAGGAACACATGCACGAAGACGCAAGTCGGGTTGCTTTGTCGGCAAAAAAACACCCAAACTTAGATATCAAAAAACTGGCAGGCCAAATACAGGCTCGGCAAAAACTAACTGAAAAACTACCCGTTTGGACCGCTAATTATGCAATCTGTTTCCCCCAACAAATATCATTGGAACAAGCATCCTCCGAGTCGACAGCCCTGTTCAAGGCAAAGCTTGTTCAAGGGAATCTTATTGACATTACGGGAGGCATGGGTGTGGATTCTTGGGCATTTGCCCAAACATGTAATCATGTTACCTATGTGGAGCAACAAGCTGAACTTGCAGAACATACGCGATACAACCATCAAGTATTAGGCTTGCAAAATGTCACGCATATTCAAGGGAATGGTTTAGCTCATTTGGATCAAGATTTTGATTGGATCTATGTAGATCCAGCCCGGAGGGATTTGAAAGGGAATAAAGTCATCTTGTTTAAAGACTGCCAGCCGAATGTACTTGACATCCTACATAAGGCGTCTAATACCTGCAAGATTTTAATTAAAACAAGTCCTGTTTTGGATATCAGCAGGGCGATACAGGAATTAGGTGGTGTCGAGAAGGTGTATGTAGTTGCATACCAACAAGAGGTTAAGGAGTTATTATTTATCAAGTCGGGGCAATCAAGTTTAGATCCTGACATTGAAATCGTTGAATTAGCTAATTCAACCAATTCATTTTTCCGTGGCAAGATCTCGGAAGAACGCAAAGCAAACCTAAGGATAGAAAAAGTGGGAGCTTATGTTTATGAAGCGCATCCCGCTATCTTGAAAGCTGGTTTTTTCAAATTAGTACAGGGCGAGGAAATTTGGCAATTAGGCAAGCATACGCATTTATATAGTTCAGATGCTTATCAGTCGGCCTTCCCTGGGAAAAAATATGAACAAATTGCTTCGGGGCCCGTGCAACCGAATTGGTTAAAAGCGCATCTTCCCGACTTTCGTGCCAACATAAGCACGAAGAATTTTCCTTTAAAGGCCGATGCACTCAGGACTAAACTAAAAATAAAAGATGGTGGTGAATTCACCCTATTTGCCATCCAAAACAGTGAAGAAAAAAATGAGTTAATCTTGTGCAAAAAGTGTCCTTAAAGATTTACCTTTGCTCATTACATTCCTTAAAATCAACGTTCCATGAAAAGATTCATTTTAGCAAGCGTCCTAATTTTTTCAAGCATTTCCCTTTTTGGTCAAGTATTCACGGGAATGGATGAAATCGAGAAAGCGAAGAAAGAAGGATTCTATACCTACATCAATTCAGAGGAAAAATACGTGATTGAATCTTGGAAGAACTATTTGAAGAAATTCGGGAAAGTAGAGGCAGGCCGTGGTGGAGCCATTAATGTTTATCAAGCGAAGATTTCAGACATCTCAAAAGACGGATTAACCTTGCTTTCTAAAACGAGCGAAGAGAAAAACAAGACCAAATTATTCGTCTCAATCTCAACAGGGCCTGATACCTATATTCAAAATGGCCATGAGAAATACCGCGATGCGAGCGATTGGTTGGAAGAATTTGTTAAAATCATCAATTTAGAAGAAGACGTTCGCACTCAGGAAAAGGCTTTAAATGAGTTGATTGCTACAAAAACGAAACAGCAAAAATCAGCAGAACGCATGATTCGTGAATTAGATTCAAATAAACGTCAAACGGAATTATTGACCAAACGTTTAGAAGAAGCGAAAGTGGAGAAAGAAAAGATTCTAGCGAATCAAGAACAAAATAAATTAGATCAAAAGGCGAACGAGGAAGCGATTATCCAACAAATGCAGAAGTTCGAAGCAGCGAAGAAAAAGATCAACTAACAAATGAGAAAAATTTGTTTCATCCTATTATTCATCACAACTCCCCTATTGTTCAGCAATTTTGGAATGGTTGAGTATACGGTATTGCATCCTAAAACCAAAAGCGTTCAAACAGATTCGCTTGCGAGGAAACAGAAACCTGTCAACTTATATGCGCAGGATTTAAAATCCACAGATGTCAAGCAAGAAGAAGAAAAGGCTTCAAACATGCATTGGGGAGATTACCTTGTCTTAGGCATCAAGGCAATCGGGGGATTGATACTGAAGCTTTTAGCTCACCTTTAATGCCGAACTTCCAAATCACTTGTCGGGTTTCAGCCTCCTTACCTTATGTTTGGAGCAAATTCGACCAAAACCTACTTGCAAAATTAGCACCTCCATTCCCCATTGCGCGAATCATCCAATTTGATGGTTGTCAGGTCAACGACAAAGTGTGCATTGAATTAGACTTTCTCCTGTATAAAACGCGATGGAATTCTGAAATCACAGCCTACCAGGTAGATGCCACTTCTTATGTATTTGTTGATGAGGGAACCCGCGTTCCTTTTGGGATTAAGACTTGGCGCCATGAACATCGAATCGAGTCGATTTCTGAGCAAGAAAGCGCTGTAATTGACAAAATTCAATTTCAAACAAATTACAAACTTTTAGATTGGCTATTATTTCCTTTAATTTGGGGAATGATTGCTTACCGATTACCTCTTTATAAAAAGTACCTACATCAACCTCAATAATATGAAACTAAGTTTAACGCAAAAAATCATCATTGGATTTGTCTTAGGACTCGCGCTAGGTGAATATTTGTTTATCACCCTTTCCCCAGAAGTGAGCCATGATATTGCGAGTAAAGTTCAAGTAATCTCCAAGATCTTCTTGCGTTTAATCAAAATGATTGTAGGCCCATTGGTCTTTTGTACCTTAGTTGTAGGTATCGCCAAATTAGGTGATTTCAAGGCCGTGGGACGTATCGGTATCAAAACCATTGGTTACTTCTATTTTGCAACCATTTTATCACTAGTAACAGGATTAGTGGTGGTGAATGTAACCCAACCGGGTAGCTTGCAATCTTGGCCTAAACCTAGCGCAGGTACAGAAACGGGCATAGATGCTAGTAAAGCAAAGAGTTTAGAAGATTTCATCTTACATATCTTTCCTGACAGTTTCTTCAAAGCATTAGCTGAAAATGAAATTCTCCAAATTGTGATCTTCTCGCTATTCTTCGGAGTGGCCTTGGGATCAATCGGTGAGACAGGAAAACGCCTTATCCATGTCATTGAAAACTTGGCTGAAGTGGTTTTCAAAATGGTGAATTATGTAATGGAAGTAGCACCTTATGCGGTCTTTGCGGCGATGACAACCGTGGTGGCCAACAAAGGTTTAAGTATTCTCATCAGTTATGGTTATTTGATGATTTGTTTCATGGGCGGTCTTTTGTTCTTTACAACCGTCATCCTGTGGATTATCGCAGCAGTGAATGGAATCAATTATTGGAAATTGATCAAAGAGTTAAAAGAAGCTTTATTGATCTCCTTTTCTACCGCTAGTTCAGAAGCTTCATTTCCGCAAACCATTGCGGCTTTGGAGAAATTTGGATGTAGCCGCCGGATTGTAGGATTTGTATTGCCATTAGGTTACAGCTTCAACCTGGATGGTTCGATGTTGTACATGACATTCGCGACGGGCTTCATTGCACAAGCCTATGGAGTCCATTTAAGTTTAGAGCAACAAATCACCATGCTATTAACCTTGATGATTACTTCCAAAGGTATCGCTGGGGTTCCTCGTGCATCCCTTGTCATCATCGCAGGCACCTTAACCATGTTCAATTTACCCGCTGAAGGAATCGCCTTATTATTGGGTGTGGATCCTTTCTTAGATATGGGTAGAACCGTGACTTCAGTCGCTGGAAATGGAGTAGCGACTTGTGTGGTTTCGAAGTGGGAAGGAGAATTTACGCCAACTACTTAATTTCGAACGTCATTTGAACCGCTTTACGGGCCGGAAAAATGGATGCGATGAAGGTGATGACGATGACTGCAACAGCTGTCCAAACAAAATCCATCGCATGCATTTGAATCGGGTAGGCATCAATTAAAGCATTGGGAATTCCGAGTGGAACAATCCCAAATTGTTGTTGGGCCCATGCCAATATAAAGCCGAGCAGCATACCCACAATTGCACCTGAAAAGCTAATGATTAAGCCTAAGTAAAGAAAGCTTCTCAACAATTGTTTCGGGCTAATTCCCATGGCCATCAGCGAGCGAAGGTCTTTTCGTTTTTCAATAACTAAAAGTGATAAAGAGTAAAAGAGTGTAAACGAGGCTATTCCCATGACGAAAGCCATGATTAAAAATACAAAGAGTTTCTCGATTTTGATGGCTTTCAATAAAAGTGCATGTTGTTCATCACGCGTTTGAACCGTATAATTCCGACCTAATATTTGACTTATCTGCTCCTTGACTTGTGTGTCTTTGGCACCATCCCTCAAGACAATTTCATAGGCTGATCGCATCCCTTCCGAACCCACGAGCGCTTCCATCCATGTTAGCGGAACGATAACTGTTTGGTTATCAAAATTCTGTTCTACTTCAAGGACAGCCGATGGAAAAAAGGTTTGACTCCGAATCGTATTTTCATTAAGTGAAAAACGGCGAAGGCGATTGTGGTCTGGATACCAGGCTTGAATAGGTTCAACCGTATTTTCAAAACTCATACCCATATTCAAAAACACCCCAATTCCCACCAGAGCGAAAGCTTGCGTTGAATCCCCTAGAAAATACTCCCCTTCCACCACTTGTTTCTTAAGGCGATTGGCAGCAAGATATGAGGAATCTACCCCTTTGAATCGAACAACCAATTGTTTTTGATCGAAGCGAATAAGTCCTTGATCTTCTAACACAGGATTAATGAAAGCGATACCTGGGATGGCACGTAGGGAAGCTAGTTGGGAATCATTCAATTGTACCCGCTGCTGTTCCGCGGACAATATGCGCAAATCGGGATCAAAGGTTTTGAATAGCCCTTTTTGGAAATCCTCCAAGCCATTGAAAACCGATAAAATGAGGATAAGCGCCATTACTTCGATTCCCACACTAATCATGGAAATACGGGAAATGAGGGAGATAAAACTCGCCTTACTTTTTGAAAAAAAATACCTTTTTGCAATAAATAAGGATAGATTCACGGGAAAGCGAATTATAATTCTTCAGATGGAATTCCGTCCGATGGCGGAATAACTAAACCCTCGAACAAGGCTTCGATTTTAGCAGCATAAGCAGCTGTGTCATCCAAATAGAAACCTAAATGTGGAATAATACGCGCTTGTTTACGGATACGATTTGCCAAAGCATTGCGAATTGCTTTATTCTTTTCGGATAAGGAATACATGATTTGATTGACATCGTCGGCCAATAAGAAACTCAAGTAAACACGAGCAACAGACAAATCTGGACTAACTTTTACATCCGTCACAGTGACCATCGCGTTGCCGAATAGCTCTCTAAATTCTTTTTGAAAGATATCACTTAAATCCTTTTGGATTTGTCTCCCAAACTTTTGTTGACGTTTACTTTCCATATTTGCTCCGATGCTTTTCTACTCAAAAATCTCACAAATTTCACAATAATAATTGGAATCACCGTAATTTAGCGAATTCAAAATTCAATTATGTTCCAATTTCTACGTTCTAACGCATCTATTCCACTAATAATCATGTTGGTGATCTGGGGATTGGCCACATTTCTGTTTGTTCAGGCAGACATCGAACCCTTTTATTGGGAATTAAAGAATCAATTGATTGGTCAAAAACTCAATGAGGGCTTTCGGATGTATCAAGATATTCGGGATAATTCAGGGCCATTAGCTGCTGGCTTTTTCCAATTATTAGACGCTATGTCGATTCCCATGTCCATGAATGCATACTGGGCAGGGGGATTAATTATTTTTCAGGCATTTATCTTTCAACGAACCATTCAACGTTATGAATTAATGCCTCCGATGGGCTATTTGCCATTTTTCATCTATGCGGTATTTTTCCATTTCTCTTTGGAATTCATCATTCCCTCGGCAGCTCTGCTAGGCTTGACATTTCTGATATTGGCCTGGCAAGAAATCGTCAAACAACAAAGTACCTTAAATGTAGATGACAGAGTTTTCTTGATTGGTCTTTTCATCGGCGCGGCGGGACTATGTTACCCGAGTTACTTTCTTTTTATCTTTTGGGGGATTTTAAGTTTGGTATTTTACTCAGGTATCAATATCCGCCAAATGCTCTTGGTGCTTGTAGGATTTCTCATCATCAACATCATCACGGGACTAGTCTATACCTATCATGGAAATTTCCCTTATTTAATTCAGGTATTCCAAAATTCTGCGATTCAATTCCATGCCCCAGCTTGGGAGCAATTAAAAGAAATTGCTTGGGCCTATATTCCTGCTTTCGGATTTGCTATATACGGTTTTTGGAAAGTAGTAGAGAATCCTAAGATTAAATCGACGGGGCAGAAAGCGCAGCAAACTAATTTGATTTGGATCTTTACGAGCATCATTGCCATTTTCACTTTGCCTGCCACAGCGAGCAATAATGTGTTGTTTTTCCTACCGGCATTAGCCTATTTCAGTTTAAATAGCTTCTTCCTATTGAAGAAATATTGGATACGCGAAATGATGCTTTGGCTGATGTTGGCATTGACTTATTTCTCACTTCAATGGGATTGGAAACTGCAAGAAAACAAGCGCATTAAAGCTTCTGATGTTTCACTTCACAATGAAAAGTTGATGGTCTTAGGCCCCCAAATTGAAGCATATCGTTACAATCAGATGGCGGGCCCCTTTGTCAATTGGGATTTATCGAAATCCATCTTTGATGAATTAGATCAATATAAAACGATCGTATTATTAGATCAATACATGACGCAAGACCCGCCGAATTACATTTATGATCCAACGGGTAAGTTTAAGCGCATGCAAAACTACCTCCCCTATTTGCGCATAAGATATAAGGAGACGAGCAAGCATTTATACAAACGTGTTATTTAGCAGCAGGCGATTTTACCTACGCGACCTGCATGGCGACCACCTTCAAAAGGCGTATCGATAAATGCCAGCAAACAAGCTTTGGCTTCTTCCAAAGAAATAAAGCGAACGGGTAAACAAAGTACATTTGCATCATTATGTTGACGAACCAATTGGGCTACTTCGACATTCCAAGCCAATCCGGCACGAATTCCTTGATGTTTGTTGGCCGTAATCGCCACTCCATTCGCACTGCCACAAAGCAATAAACCGAAAGTTGACTCCCCACTTTCCACCGACTCCGCAACTGGATGCGCAAAATCAGGATAATCCACAGAATCAGCTGAATAGGTACCGCAGTCCTTCACAGAAATTCCTTGGGCTTTTAAAAAATCAATTAATTGATCTTTGTAATCAAATCCTGCGTGATCGCCACCTACGGCGAATGATTTTGCTAATGTCATAAAAAAGGAGTCAAATATTTTAACAAAGGTAAGCCGATATCACTTACATTTGCCAATGTTCAAACAGATAAATTATGACCGATCAATGGAGAGAAGATGAAGACCGTATTAAGAAGGTTTTCGGTGACAAAACCTGGGCTCAAATAAAATCAGAAGAGTCTTGGCGGATTTTTAAAATCATGAGTGAATTCGTCGAGGGAATCGACAAATTATCTAAAATAGGCCCTTGTGTAAGTATTTTCGGTTCAGCGCGAACCAAGCCCGAGGATAAATATTATCAAATAGCGGAACAAATTGCCGCGAAACTCGTCCGTCATGGCTATGGTGTCATCACGGGTGGTGGACCCGGAATCATGGAAGCAGGCAATAAAGGAGCAAAAAGTGAACGGGGACGTTCGGTAGGATTGAATATTGAACTTCCTTTTGAGCAAACGCCTAACCCTTATATTGACCACGACAAGAATATCAATTTTGATTTCTTTTTCGTTCGAAAAGTGATGTTTGTGAAGTATTCGCAAGGATTCATCATCATGCCGGGGGGCTTTGGCACATTAGATGAAATGTTCGAATCGTTGACACTTATTCAAACGCACAAAATAGGTCAATTCCCTGTTGTACTTGTAGGAACGGAGTATTGGACAGGCTTATTTGAATGGATGAAAACGACGATGGTCCAACATGGTAATATTCATGAAGAGGACTTAGAGTACTTCTCGATTGTCGATACGCCAACGGATGCTGTCCGAATCATCGATGAATTCTACGCGAAATACTTATTAAAACCCAATTTTTAGGCCTTCGCAAAAAAGGCTTTCAATTCATTTAGCGGTAAGGCATTTAGGGTTAAGGCTTTCATTAAGCCTCCCTTTCTGCCAACCCGAACGCCGTATTCCATGTCCTTCAGTCCTTCGATTTTATGCGCATCCGGATTGATGGAGACGAAGACACCTTTTTCCATCGCTTCATAAATATGGCGCCAATCCAAATCCAAACGATAAGGGCTTGCATTCAATTCAATACTTACGCCATTAGCTTTGCAGGCATCTAAAATCTTGCTTGTATCGATCGGATACCCGTTTCTTGTTAATAACAAACGGCCTGTTGGGTGACCTAAAATACTCGTATAGGGGTTTTCTATGGCTTTGATCAGTCGGCCCATCGCACGTTCTTGATCCATCACCAATTGGGCATGTACTGAAGCAACAACATAATCAAAGGATGCCAAAATTCGGTCATTATAATCCAAACTTCCATCGGGCAAGATATCCGCTTCGATTCCCTTTAAAATCTGAAAATCAGACCATTGTTGATTCAAAGCATCGATTTCGGCATGTTGGCGGATGATATCTTCTTCCTTCAATCCCCCCGCATAAGCCGCGTATTGCGAGTGATCTGCAATACCGAAATAGGTCAGACCTAAGGCCCGACAAGCCTCGGCCATTTCCAAAAGCGTGTTCTTGCCATCGGAATAGGTTGAGTGATTGTGCAAACAACCCGTTAGGTCAACTAATTCAATTAAATCCGCATTTTGGTGTTTGGTAGCCCATTCGAATTCCTTGAATCCTTCGCGCATCTCCGGAACGATAAAAGGAAGGTTTTGAGATGCATAAATCGATTCGACCGATTGAATATTTTTCTGTTGGAAAAAATTCACCTGTGCCAAATGCTCCGGATTCGAACCTAATTGAAATTGTAAACTACTTAATTGGGATGCATCCGCAAAATGAATCTCGACAGGAATCAAATGTCCATCTAAATGTCCGCGCCAGGTAAACGGCGAGGATTGCTGGAAATCCGTTTGCATACCCGCTATCCCCTCGATCAAACCCTGCGCACCGAACATGTCAGCAGTTTCCGCGATAAATACAAGGCTTGAAATCACTTCGCAATTTCGACTCAATTCACCCGAAACTGAAATTTGAGGGAATAATGGCTCCAACAAACCTAAGAGGTGTTGGCTTAATTTCCCCGCCTTATCCAGACGTAATTTGCGGCTATTTTCTTTGAGAAATAAAATATAGGTTTTGACATTTTCTTGAATCGCTTTGCCAAAACCTTTGAGTTGTTCAAGCTGATTGGCATGACAGGCCGCCAACAAATCATCTAATTCCGTAATCCCCAATTCACGCCAGATCACTCCGACCTTTTTAGGACCTAAACCTTTAATTTTTAATATGTCTAGAATCCCAGGAGGCGTTTGCTCGATCATGGCATCCATGTCGGCGCAAGTTCCCGTTTGGGCAATATCTTGCACGATTTGAACTACAACCTTCCCTACTCCAGGAATGGCATACAGCGCATCTTGATCACAATTCGCAATCCGGCCAGCAAATTTATCTAAACCTCGTGCAGCAAAGCTGAGATTTTTGCTTTTAAATTCGTTGATGCCATGCACATCCCATAATTTAACTAAGAGCTCGAGGGCATCTACAATTTGTTCGTTCTCCATACTTAAAATAAAGACATTTGTTGGTTTAATCCGGCATAGCCTTCATGATTCAAAAGCCATTCTTTGCGCCACAATTCACCGGCATAGCCGACCATAGCTCCATTGGAACCGATGACCCGGTGACAGGGGATGCGCAATAAAACTGGGTTTTGACCATTGGCATTCCCTACCGCTTGCGCGGCTTTTCCTTGGCCGATTTTTAGGGCAATATCCCGATATGTCCAGGCCTCCCCTGCAGGAATCTCATGCAAAGCATTCCAAACTTTTTCTTGAAATTCGGTACCCAAATGTGGGGCAACAGCACATTTCCACACATAATTCTTTTGGGTAAAATAGCCTTGTAAATCGGTGATAATCAGCTGCTCAAGCTCGGGGTTATCCGTGTGATTCTCTCCCATGTGTTCGACAAATCGAAGGCTCGAAATACCTTGTTGGGTATATTCCACTCGAATTGCCCCGATGGGACTTGCATAAAAAAGAAAGTTCAGTAAGACCATGATGCAAAATTACGCCCAAAATTGCGGTTTAAATTGTAAAATTTTGGTAATTAACTGAAATTTCCGACTAAGTTTTCAAAATACGTAAAGCCCAAGGATCAATTGTAAATTTTAAATTCTAAATTATTTCCATATCAAGCATTTAATCAAAACAACAAGCGTATGAATTTCACATTTGACCAATACGATACCGAGGGATTTTACGACGAAATGTTCAATCAAAACGGCGAAGTTCGTCCAGGTTACACCCATTTCAAGGAACGCGTCGAGCAATTAAAACAAGAAGAATTTACCCGTAGGCAGCAATCTGCTGAGCGTGCTTTGATGGCCATGGGTATCACGTTCAATGTTTATGCGGAAAATGAGGGAACCGAGCGCATTATGCCTGTGGATATTATCCCACGCATTGTGGAAGCCAAGGAATGGGAGAAGATCGAAAAAGGGCTAATTCAACGCATTACTGCATTAAATCTTTTCTTGAACGATATTTATTCGGATCAAAAGATTATCAAAGACGGAATTATTCCCGCGGAAGTCATTGAGTCATCCAAAGACTTTTTAAGGCCTTGCATTGGGATTAAACCTGCCAAAAACATCTATATCCACATCACGGGAACGGATTTAATACGAGGAGCCGATGGGAAATACATGATTTTAGAGGATAATTTACGTTGTCCGTCGGGCGTTTCGTACATGATGGAAAACCGGGAATTATTAAAGCAAACCTTTCCAGAAGTCGTTGCAAAAACGCAGATTCGGCCGATTTCAGATTACCCACATAAGTTATTGGAGATGTTGCGATTCATCAGCGACCGACCGGAACCGACGGTCGTGGTGTTAACGCCCGGAATCTATAATTCGGCATATTTTGAGCATTCGTATTTGGCCCAACAAATGGGTGTTGAATTAGTAGATGCCCGGGATTTGGTGGTTCATGAAGGTTATGTCAAAATGCGAACGACGAAAGGCTTCCAAATTGTGGACGTGATTTACCGTCGGATCGATGATACCTTTTTAGACCCGACCGTCTTCAATCCTGATTCGATGATTGGAATCCCAGGCATTTTTGATGTTTATAAAAATGGGAAAGTCGCGATTGCGAATGCCCCGGGAACAGGTGTGGCTGATGACAAGGTGATTTACGCCTATGTTCCGCGCATCATCAAATACTACTTGAATGAAGAACCGATCATTCAAAATGTCAAAACTTATATTTGTTCGGAAGAAGAAGATCGCGCTTATGTATTGGCCAATATTGAAAAATTAGTGGTTAAAGAGGCGAATGAAGCAGGCGGTTATGGCATGTTGATCGGCCCCAAATCGACCCAAGAAGAGCAAGAAAAATTCAAGGCATTGATTTTGGCGAACCCGAGAAACTACATTGCCCAACCTACAATTTCTTTATCACGTGTACCTTGTTTAATCGATGACCATGCGGAAGGTCGGCATGTCGATTTACGGCCATACATCCTCTATGGCGATGGGGTGAAAGTAATGCCGGGAGGATTAACGCGGGTGGCCTTGCGAAAAGGTTCCCTGGTGGTAAACTCCTCTCAGGGAGGTGGTTCGAAGGATACGTGGGTGCTTTATTAGACGTTGGACATTAGACGTTGAAGTGTAGAGACGCGATACTTCGCCTATTAGACGTTGGACACTGGACGTTGGACTGTAGAGACGCGATACTTCGCCTATTAGACGTTGGACACTGGACTTTAGACTGTAGAGACGCGATACTTCGCGTCTCTACAAATTCAAACGGGGCTTTCGCCCCGTTTGATCCTTTATTTAAACAAGCTCATAATACCCGCGGTATCGTAAGCAAGCCACTCTTGTACTATTTTACCGTCTTTAATTAGGTCAACAGCACTAATGACAACTTTAATTGTTTTACCAGCTTTTGTTAATGCAGCATATTGATATGAAATCACGTAATTGTTCGCCTCTTTCATATTTTTGTTTTTGTGAACATATTCCCAAATAGGGGCTACTTTCTCAAATTTCACAGAAATACCATTCGCTTGTAAGGCTTTAATAAATGCCACATTTTGGTTTAAATTCTTCTCCTCCAGATTATCATGAAATTTTACATCTGCTGAGTAAAAAGATTTGTAGCTAAGCGTGTCCATGGATTCTAAGGCTTTGATGGAATTTAAGACCCATTTGGTATTAGGCGATTGTTCCAAACTGTAACCAGAATTGAAACCGGTTTCAGCATTTCCTTCCTTAGAAATTTGAGTGGATTGAGCGGATGCAAACGCTGAAATTGTCAAAAATGCGAGTACTAATTTTTTCATAAGAATGATGATTTTAGGATGAATAAAGATGCAATTTGAGCATCTGAAGAGGCAATTGTGCATGAATGAGGCCCGATTTTGTTCCAAATTGCGGGGTTGGAACAAAATGATTTATCAATTTTCTTTATCTTGAACCACGAAGACAAAACCTAATTAACCATGGGCATCATTTTCCCTTTATTCGGAATATTCACTTCCTTTATTCTTATCTATTATCTAAGTTCATTAAATAGGTCGAATGCCTTTTTAGCACTCTTTTTCTTATGCTGTAATGTGGTTGTATTGATCTATTATGGCTTACATTACACACAAGACCCGTTTTGGGAAGGAATTTGTTTTGTCCATTTTCTACCCCTATCGTATTTACTAGGTCCCTTGTTGTTTTACTATGTAAAAACCATGGTAAAAGACAATCATAGACTAGCAAAATTAGACCTATTACATCTTATACCGGCTGTTTTCGTCCTGATTAATTGCCTACCCTTCACCACGCTTCCTTTTGATCAAAAAGCCCAAATCGCCCACGAAATAATCAATGTAACAGAGAAATATAGTCTAGATTTCCAATTTGTATCGTTTGAATTCATACTCGTTTCTAGGACCTTGCACTTAGTGGCATATTGCATATTTTCGCTCATCTATTTCAATAGGCATGCCCGAAAAACGAAGGCCATTTTGGGCCAATTGGCCACTAACCATCAAATCCTCAAAAGATGGATCTATTTACTATGTGGAATTCAATTCATCATTTCCAGCAATAGTTTATTACACATGCTGACGGTTGTTGGGATCAATTTCGACTTTCAGAGTGACGCATATACACAAATTTTCACTTCCAAAAAGCATTATTTTGCCGTAGCAGGAGGCGGCTTTTTCCTGCAAAATTTCTTTTTGTTTTTGTTTCCCAAAATCCTGTATGGAAATGTTTCTTTCATACCCAACAAAGAGAATTCTACTTTTTTCAATGAATTCAAATCGGCTATTCCCAAGAAAAGAAAGCACTTCGAAATTGATGTAGAGATTGAGGAAGAATTAAAAAGCTATTTACTGACACTCCCATTTACGAAAAAGGATTTCTCATTAGCTCAAATGTCATTTGATTTGAAAATCTCCGAAAGAGCATTATCACACTATTTCAACACGGTTATTGGAATAACATTTAGTCAATGGCGTAAAAAAGTCCGTATAGATTACGCCATAGAACTCATGAAAGCTGGAGAATCTAAAAAAATAACCATTGAAGCTATTTCTACAAAAGCAGGCTTTGCTTCTAGATCGAAATTCATTGATGCATTTAAGGAGCAAGTGGGAATCACGCCATCGGCGTATATAAAGTCGATTGAAATATAAATTTGGGACGTTGGACTTTAGACTGTAAAGACGCGATACCTCGCGTCTTTTAGACATTGGACATTAGACGTTAGATTGTAGAGACGCGATACTTCGCGTCTCTACACAAAAAAAGACGCGATTCCCGCGTCTTTCCCAAATTACAACTCTTGATTTCTCAACAAATCTTCCATGGTTTCCCGTTTGCGAATGACGAGGGCGACTCCCCCGTCAACTAATACCTCGGCAGGTAAAAAGCGGGAGTTATAATGCGAAGCCATGGTAAATCCATAAGCTCCTGCATTTGCCAATGCAATAATGTCCCCTTCTTTGACCTCATTTAATAAGCGTTCATTTTGCTTTCCGGCATAATCAAACGAGAATGTATCCGTTTCGCAGATATAACCTGTCACGCGGTATTCCGCTTGCTTGGAGCTATCTTGATTGGATGCATTGAAAATATAGTGGTAGGAACCGTACATCATGGGACGAATCAAATGATTCAATCCTGAATTGATACCCACAAATGTTTTCACGGGATCATGTTTAACCACATTCGTTTCGGCTAAAAAGGTTCCTGATTCGCTCACCAAAAACTTGCCTGGTTCAACCCAAAGGCGTAATTCCCGACCGTATTTTTGGCAGAAAGCACGAAAGGCATCACTCATGATTTGGCCTACTTCTTTCATATTCACGCCTGGATCTTCTGGCGAATAAGGAACTTTGAAGCCACCCCCTAAGTCGATGATTTGCAAATCCTTGAAATCATAGGCAAAATCAAATAGCGCTGAGGCCGCTTGTTCAAAGGTTTTGCCATCCTTGATATCCGAACCCGTGTGTTGGTGTAAGCCAATCACGTTAATATTATATTTTTCAACAAGCGCCAAAATCTCCGCTTTTTGATGAATCGAAATCCCAAATTTAGACTCCGGATGCGCTGTCATAATCTTCTCATTTCCCCCACCAAAAACATGGGGCTTAATGCGAATCAAACAAGGTTGCGACGAACCATAGGTTTGACCAAACTTTTCCAACACCGATAAATTATCTAAGTTGACAATTGCCCCCTTCGAAACCGCATATTCAATTTCTGAAAAATGCACTCCAGATGGCGTAAAAGTAATTTGTCCACCCTCATAACCTGCGATTAATCCCATCTCTAATTCTTGCGGAGACACGACGTCCATATCTACTCCATTGGCACGCATCAAGCGTAAAATGGATAAATTCGTATTGGCTTTAACAGCGTATTTTATCGTCAAATCAATTCCTTCGAAGGCACCCCTCAAAACCGAGATTTTTTCCCTAATTTTGTCGGCATCGTATACATAAAGTGGTGTACCAAAATCTTTGGCTAAATCGGTTAACGGAATGTTCTGAATTGAATAATATGCCATAGGGAAATTTATAAGCCACAAAGATACTAATTGAACGAACATGAAAAGCATAATCATTGCCTTATTCCTATTGGCTCCCCTAGTTAGTTCTGCACAAATTAAGAGCGGACCTATGTTGGGCTACTCCGAAATGAAGGAAGTCCTCGTATGGATTCAAACAGAAAAATCGGCGGAAGTAAGCTTACGTTATTGGGAAAAAGGGGATAAAAACATCCACAAAACAGATCCTATCAAAACAGATAAATCGCAGGCTTTCATTGCACGCATCATTGCGGATGAAGTTAGCATGGGCAAAAAATACGAATATGAAGTATGGGTCAATCGGAAAAAATTAAGCTTTGATTATCCCTTGGAATTCCAAACGCAAGAACTTTGGCAGTGGAGAAAAGACCCTCCAGCGTTCTCATTCATATTTGGAACGTGTAATTATGTAAATGAAGAAGGTACTGACCGACCGGGCAGACCCTATGGTGGCGCCGACGAAGTTTATGCGGCGATGTATGCAAAGAAACCAGATTTCATGCTATGGGGTGGTGATAATTTCTATTACCGTGAACCTGATTACACGAGAACGGGAATGATTCATCGCAATGACCATGCACGTGCTGTGAAATCGATGCAACCCTTATTAGCTAATGTCCACCATTATGCCATTTGGGATGACCATGATTATGGCCCAAATGATTCAGATCGTTCATTTCCTTTAAAACAAACCTCTTTGGAGATGTTCAAAATGTATTGGGGAAATCCCAATTACATCTTCCCAAATGAGGGAATCACGGGCAAATTCCAATGGGCGGACGTGGAATTCTTTTTAATGGATGACCGCTGGAATAAGGCACCCAACGAATTAAATGACCCCAACAAAGACTATTGGGGGCAGAAACAAATGAATTGGTTATTAGATGCACTTATTTCTTCCAAGGCAAGCTTTAAAGTCATCGTCAATGGAGGCCAAGTTGTTAGCCCGGCTAAGGTATTCGAAAACATGGCGAATTACGAAGGAGAGCGGAATCAATTATTGAAAGAATTGAAAAATCGTAATATACCGGGGGTGCTATTTTTAACTGGCGACCGACATATTTCAGATTTGAATAAATTGGAAAGACCAGGCACTTATCCGCTATACGATTTAACGGTTTCACCGATGACTGCTGGAAAAGCGGATGCGGTCAAACTTGATTACAATGAAACTTTGGTTCCAGGTACACTTTTACAAGAGCGTGCTTTCTCGAAAATTGAGGTTTCAGGTCCCTTGAAAGATCGCACAATGACCATCACTCTGTTCAATGTGAAAGGCGAAGTTTTATGGACCAAAGCAATTAAATCCACTGAATTAAAATAACATGGAAGTAGTATTAAATCGATTAGATCAAGATTTTCATTTTGAAGCCAAAGGCTCTTCAGCTGTACCAGTACATATCGATGCCGCAGAGGGAATCGGGGGACATAATGCCGGTGCACGTCCCATGGAATTATTGTTGATGGGATTAGGTGGTTGCACGGCAATTGACGTGATTTTGATCTTAAAAAAGCAACGTCAAATTGTAGATGATTTCCAAATCCGTGTACAAGGCGACCGGGAAAAGATAGAAGGAACTGAGAAGACTCCTTTTAGACAAATCAATATTCAATTTGAATTGACAGGCCAAATCGATGGAAATAAAGCATTAAAAGCCATCCAATTATCGATGGACAAATACTGTTCAGCTACGGCTCAATTAGAACCCAGCGCAACAATTACCCACAGTTTACTTTTAAACGGACAAACCTTCGAAGCCTAACATGCAAGCATATTTAGATTTACTGACGCATATCAAAGAAAATGGAACCTTCAAATCCGATCGTACAGGCACAGGGACAACAAGTGTTTTTGGTTACCAAATGCGCTTCAACCTCGAAGAAGGTTTTCCATTAGTTACGACCAAGAAAACGCACTTAAAATCCATCATTTATGAGCTATTATGGTTCTTAAAGGGTGAAACGAATATCAAGTATTTAACAGACAACAATGTAAGTATTTGGAACGAATGGGCTGATGAAAACGGCGACCTTGGTCCTGTATACGGCAAGCAGTGGAGAAGTTGGGAAGGTGCCAATGGCGTTGTCATTGACCAAATCAAAGAAGCCATCCACACACTGAAAACCAATCCCGATTCCCGTCGGATCATTGTCAGTGCTTGGAACGTGGCAGACCTCCCTAAAATGGCTTTAATGCCTTGCCATGCCTTCTTTCAATTCTATGTGGCAGATGGAAAATTATCTTGTCAGTTGTATCAACGCTCTGCGGATGTATTCTTAGGAGTTCCCTTCAACATCGCTTCCTATGCCTTGTTGACGATGATGATCGCACAAGTTTGCGATTTAGGCTTAGGGGATTTTGTTTGGACGGGCGGCGACACGCACCTTTACAGCAATCACATGGAGCAAGTGGAATTGCAATTATCTCGCACTCCGCGTGCACTTCCTACCATGAAAATCAATCCAAATGTGAAAGACATTTTAGATTTCCAATACGAAGACTTTACACTAGAGGGATATGATCCTTATCCGGGAATTAAGGCGCCGGTGGCTATTTAGACGTTGGACATTAGACATTAGACGTTGGACGTGTTAGACGTTAGACGTTGGACGTGTTAGACGTTAGACGTTGGACGTGTTAGACGTTAGACGTTGGACGTTTGTTCTTTGGCAAACCTTCCAGGATTGCCAAAGTTTGAGGCGCATGAAATGCGTCGATTCCCTTTGTAGAGACGCAATACCTCGCGTCTATTAGACATTTGACTTTAGACGATGGACTTTAGACGTCAGACTGTAGAGAAACGAAACCTCGCGTCTATTTTAATTCAACTATTTACAGAAATTTTACTCAAAAAAAAGAGACGCGATATTTCGCGTCTCTAAACAATATAAAATTCCAACGACTAAAGTCCAAAGACCAAGGTCCAAGGTCTAATTATCAATCACCCCCCCACTCAACACATTACAACCTTTATATTCATCGTCAATAAAGATAAACACATCCTCTTTAGCCTTCAAAAACCAGCTTTCAATCGCATCGTTTTTCTTACGCGTTAAGGCAATGTTCGCAATCTTTTGGTAATCATCCTTCAAATTCGCGTAATGAGGCGCATATTTCGCTTTGTAATACAAAATACGAACGGCCGACCGACCATCATCTGTACGGTAAGGAATCGGTGTAGAAATGGTCCCCACTTTCATTGAATCCAATGAGAAATACAATCCTGGCTCCATCGTACCATCGAAAGGCATACGTGTGGAACGTGAGGCCATATCCAACATCAATCCACCCGCGTCTTGCGTTAACTTATCTTCCGAATATTCACGTGCTGCCTTATCAAATGTCAACGAATCGCGTTGAATAACGATACGCAAACTATCCAAGAAATGTGTCGGCTCTGTCAAATCCAATTTTTGGTAATCCGGACGAATCAAAATGTGACGCGCATGATACTCTTGTCCGCGAACCGCCAATAGTTGAATTAAGTGATATCCAAATTCAGATTCCACAACATCCGACATTTGGTTCGGCTTTAATTTCAAAGCAGCGGCTTCAAACGGAGCCACCATCTGACCACGCTTTGAGAATCCTAAATCTCCTCCACGCTTTCCACTTCCTAAGTCTTCCGAGTATAATTTGGCTAATTCCTCAAAGGATTCGCCTTTTTCAATTCGCCGACGATATTCCATCAAACGAGCCACTAACTCAGACTTCTGCGTTTTGTTAGGCTTCGCTAAACGAACAATATGCCCCACTTCCACTTCAGAAGGCAAATAAGGTAAAGAATCCGTTGGGATACGAGTAAAAAATGCCTCAACTTCCTTCGGAGTGATTTTCACATCACTGGTGATTTTATCCTGCATTTTACGGCCTGTTAACTGCTCTTTCAACGACAAACGTAAATCTTCTTTCAGATTCACAATCGATTTCCCATAAGCCTCTACAATGTTCTTCGCAGAACCGTATTGCGCTTCCATTTGATCCATACGAGAATTCAATTCGCCATCAATGCGTTTTTCATCCACTATGACAGAGTCGATTTCCGCTTTGGCCAACATCAATTTATTCACCACCAAGCCTTCTAAAATCTGGCAGCGATTTGGCGTATTTGCTTGGCCGCTCGTTAAATATTGGCTGTATTGCTGTTCTACCTCCGACTTCAGGATAAAATGGTTGTCCACTTTGGCAATGATTTTATCAATCAATGTACCCTTGTCTGCCTCCTGCGCCTGTGCGCCTGCTGTAACGCAGAGCATCACAAATCCCAACAAATACCCTTTCAATTTCATATATTTCATGTTTCTATTGCATAATGCGATTCAACTCCTCCGTTTGTAAAACCACGGGAAAACGTTGCTTC
>JAHEAY010000190.1 GCA_024642485.1 Cytophagaceae bacterium | reverse complement strand
TTAAATCAAAATTGTACACAAAAATACTACTATATTTCAATTATTGAAATTTGTCGGCAGAAAATTTATACTATTCAAATAATTAATGTTTTTTCGCCAAGATATCTTCCATATCGGAGAGCTCTACTTCCAAAGCTTTGGTCGAAATCGTAATTTCCCAAGCGCTCAACATCAATGCGACGCTCATACCTAACAAAGCAATACCAAAGAACCAGCGCGCAACCAATTGCATCTCAAAGAAGATGAAAAACATACATATAACACTCAGAATCAAGCTGACGATCGCGATGATCTGCATGTTTTGAATCAACTTCATGCGTAAACGTAAGTTTTCGATTTGCTTCAATATCGAATCATCGGGGTTTTGTTGGAACTTCTCATGAAGTCCACGAATCAGCGAAGCCATGGACATGAAACGATTCGTGAATGCAATCATCAACAAAGAAACCGTTGAGAATAATAATGCGGGAGTACCTATGCCTAATTCCATCCTATTTGATATAATATTCGTCTAAATACATCGACATTTCTTCTTGAATCTTCTTCGCCTCGCGTTTCGCATCAATCGCAGGATTGTCCCCTGCATAGATGATTCCACGGGATGAATTCACCAAAAGACCCACGCGGGAATTCATGGCGTATTTAGCTACATCTTCTAAACTACCTCCTTGCGCGCCTACGCCCGGAACTAAGAAGAAATTATCAGGAGCAATTTCTCGCACCTTTTGCAAGAAATCAGAGCGCGTAGCTCCGATTACGAACATCATTTCCTCCGGAGAACCCCAACTCTGCGCTAAGCGCATCACGCGCTCATACAAAGGAATGTAATCTTCCGACTTCGTCATTTGGAAATCATGCCCACCTGGATTTGAAGTTAAGGCTAATAGAATGACCCATTTATCTTCAAAACGCAAGAAAGGCTCCACGGAATCATGACCCATATAGGGTGCGACAGTCACTGAATCGAAATTAAATCCAGCACAATTAGGGTCAAAAAAGGTTTGTGCATACTTGTAAGCCGTATTCCCAATGTCCCCACGTTTCGCATCGGCGATGGTAAATACATCCTTTGGCATGTATTCCATCGTCTTTTGCAAACTCTCCCATCCTTTAGGACCAAAGGCTTCGTAAAAGGCGATATTCGGTTTGTATGCTACCGCGTAATCAGCTGTCGCATCAATCACCGCTTTATTAAATGCAAAAACGGGATCTGCCTCTTTTTGAAATGCCGCAGGAATTAAAACAGGATCCGTATCCAAGCCCACGCATAGAAATGAGCGCTTATTTTCTATATGCTTAACTAATTCGGTTGAATTCATGGTGATTTAGGAAAAGGCATTGTATTAATGCCTAAATATCGATAATTTTGGCACAAATTAAGGCCTTTCCTAGGCAATATCAAACAAAGGAATTTAAATTCTATGCAATTTATCCAGCACGATCTACCCGGAATTATTGAATGTATCCCCACTAAATTTCACGATGACCGCGGTCATTTCTACGAATCATACAACCAAACGCGTTTTGCTGCGAACGGGATTCCGGAAAATTTTGTGCAAGACAATTATTCCTACTCGACTGCTGGTGTTATTCGTGGACTTCACTTCCAAAAAGATCCGCACGGCCAAGGAAAATTGGTTCGTTGCATGACGGGTAAAGTGATGGATGTTGTGGTCGACTTACGTAAGAGTTCACCGACTTTTGGCCAACATGGAACTTACATTCTCGATGCGGAAATAGGCAATATGCTATATGTTCCCGTAGGATTTGCCCATGGATTTGTGGCCTTGACAGACGCCATTTTTGTGTACAAATGCACTGATTTTTGGAACAAAGAGGCTGAGTCAGGAATTCGATGGAATGACCCAACATTGAACATTGCGTGGGGCGTAGATAATGCCATCGTATCGGATAAGGACCAAATATTACCCCTATTTGACCCAAACGAAACAATATTTAAGTAATTTTCATACCTTTGCAACAATGACTCGCAAGCTGATTTTATCAAGCCCATTATTGGAAATAACCATCTCAAGGTTATGCCAAGAGCTCATTGAAAATCAAATCCAAGATACAGAAACGGTCATTTTAGGCCTTCAACCCCGCGGAATTTATTTCGCAGAACGTATCGCCGCCGAATTAGGCAAACAATTAAATACCTCTTTCCCTGTTGGCCGCTTAGACGCTACCTTCTTCCGCGATGATTACCGTCGCCGTGATACGATTGCACCTAATACAACAGACATTTCCTTTTTGATCGAAAATAAACGTGTCATTCTGGTGGATGATGTGTTGGCAACCGGTCGGATGGTACGCGCCGCTTTGGATGCGATGAACTCCTTTGGCCGACCAGCAAAAGTCGAACTATGTGTCTTAATAGACCGTATATATAACCGAGATCTACCCATAAACGCGGATTACGTAGGTAAAAGTGTCAATACGCTCCCAACTGAAAAAGTACTCGTGGAATGGAAAGAACAAGGACATGAAGCAGATAAAATTTGGTTAATTACCCAATAACAATATGTTGAAATCGCCACACTTATTAGGAATCAAAGATTTAGATGAAGAATCTATTCACCTAATCGTTAAAACGGCTAAAGAATTTAAAGAAGTTCTCAACCGACCGATTAAAAAAGTTCCTTCTTTGCGTGATGTTACGATTGCCAATGTATTCTTCGAAAACTCTACTCGTACCCGTTTATCTTTTGAACTTGCTGAAAAACGTTTATCTGCGGATACGATAAATTTTTCAGCTTCTGGTAGTTCAGTCAAAAAAGGAGAAACACTACTTGATACAGTGAATAACATCCTAGCGATGAAGGTGGACATGATTGTCATGCGCCATGCAAGTCCAGGTGCACCGCATTACTTAGCGAAACATATCAAAGCGAATATAGTCAACGCCGGCGATGGAACGCATGAACACCCAACGCAAGCACTGTTAGATACCTATTCCTTACAGGAAAAATTAGGGGATTTGGCAGGAAAGAACATCGCCATTATTGGAGACATTCTTCATTCACGTGTCGCTCTTTCGAATATTTATGCCTTGAAAAAACAAGGAGCCAATGTCCGCCTTTGTGGACCTAGCACCTTGATTCCGAAGCACATACAATCCCTTGGCGTCGAAGTTTCCCACGATGTGAAAAGCACGTTGCAATGGTGTGATGCTGCGAATGTTTTAAGAATACAGTTGGAGCGCCAACAAATCAAATACTTCCCTAGCTTGCGTGAATACTCTCAATTCTTTGGAATCACGCGTCAAATGTTGGAAGAATTACCCAAAGAAATCGTCTTGATGCATCCAGGCCCGATCAATCGAGGTGTGGAATTAAGTTCCGATGCGGCAGATTCCCCTCATTCGATCATTTTAGATCAAGTAGAAAATGGCGTGGCGGTTCGGATGGCAGTGTTGTATTTACTTGCTTCGCGCGGCTAATAAATCCTTATAGGCTTCGAATAATTGATTTCCTGTGATTTGATTACCACAGGCATAATGACCTAATGGACATGATTTTTTCCCGTGGTCACCACAAGGCCGACAAGCTAAATCCACTTCAACAATTCGATTCCAAGTTGCCAAAGGCCCAAAGCCAAAAGCAGGTATCGTTGAACAAAATATCGCAACCGTAGGCGTATCTACCGCAGAACAAATATGCATCGGTCCAGAATCATTCACAAAGGACATCATACTATGTTGATAGATTCGAATCGCATCGACTAAGCCATGTTTTCCAGCTTCATTGATAATCTTGCTTTCCGGACAGGCCTGCTCTATTTCCTCAGCTAAATGAACTTCATTCGGGGCACCCATTAAAACCACAGGCTGTGATGCAGGCAAAAGCTTGATGAAATCAATCCAAACGCGAACAGGTGTCCGTTTCGTTTCCCAGACAGATCCCGGTGAAATGCAGATATAATCCTGGACAGGCAAAATATTGTCTCCTGGAAGAGACAAATAGGGCTTGTAAACCTTTGGTCCTAACCAAGAAGTTAATAATGCCGTATTGCGTTCCGTTTCATGTTTTCCATTTCCCCATTCATGCGTCACACGTTCCGTAAAAAACCAAGATAAAGGGTTTTTATCGAATCCTATGACCTTTTTTGCGCCAATTGACAAACTCAGTAAACCCATACCAAAGAATCGTTGGGCCACGAATACCTGATCAAAACTTTCCGCTTTT
Source organism: Cytophagaceae bacterium (assembly GCA_024642485.1). Taxonomy (GTDB): domain Bacteria; phylum Bacteroidota; class Bacteroidia; order Cytophagales; family Spirosomataceae; genus Aquirufa. The sequence continues at coordinate 361 of JAHEAY010000190.1, read as the reverse complement.
AAATCCTTTTGTAGCGATTTCCATGAAGCCAATTTGTGCTTTTTATCATAAGCCCAAACTTTGGCTAGATTCTTGTGTGGATATGCTTGAAAAATGGATTCATTCCCTTTACGGACTAATAAATGAATGGATGTTTCTGGGGATTCGAGGCGAATTTTCTCCATCAAAGAACTAATCAGAATGGCGTCCCCAAGGAAAGCCGTTTGAATAATAAGTACTTTGTTTGACATGGACATGAAAGAAATATGCGTGATTCGGCATAAAATTAGTTAATTTTGAAATCTTTTGCGCTACGATTATTTATGAATTCAATTCAGTTAACAACTTTGGACAATGGGATAACGATTGTTCACCGACAAGT
>JAHEAY010000182.1 GCA_024642485.1 Cytophagaceae bacterium | reverse complement strand
ATGCGACGGCAGGTTACCCGAATTTCGGGGATACGATGACCGTGTTGAATGCCTTGCAAGCGGGTGGCGTGGATATTATTGAGATTGGGATGCCTTATTCGGATCCTGTGGCGGATGGGGAGACGATTCAGCAATCCAATCAGGTTTCTTTGGATCAAGGTATGACGGTTGCGCATTTATTTGAGCAATTAAAAGATATGCGTCAAACGGTTTCTGTACCTGTATTATTGATGGGTTATATCAATCCTGTGTTACAATATGGAGTGGAGGCTTTTTGTAAGAAATGTGCGGAAGTGGGTGTAGACGGCTTGATTTTGCCGGATTTGCCGATGGCCGAATATGAGTCGGAATACCAAGCGATTTTCGAACAATATGGTTTGTATAACATCTTTTTGATCACGCCCCAAACAACAGATGCGCGCATTGCTCAAATAGATGCGATTAGCAAAGGCTTTATTTACATGGTTTCCTCTGCGAGTACGACAGGCGCGAAGACGGGAATTTCGAGTGATCAAGAGACTTATTTCAAGCGGATTGAGGGAATGAATTTGAAGAATCCTCGCTTGATTGGTTTTGGTATTTCGGATCGTGCTAGTTTCTTGAAGGCTTCTGAATCGGCGGCTGGAGCGATTATTGGTAGCGCTTTTGTGAAGTTATTGGGCCAAGCACAAGATCTTCACAATGAGATTGTTGGCTTTGTTCAGTCCATTAAAGGTAAAAAGTAAGCAATTGTTTTTGGAAAGAAATATTTTTCCTATCTTTGCAACCCAATCAGCAATTTTATGTACGAAGCGACCGCTGAGTGCTGATATTACACAAAATAAAAAGTCAGATGAGTGATTTAATTAAATTTGTAGAAGCAGAAAACGCAACGCGTAGAGCTGAGCATCCAGAATTTGCAGCTGGAGACACAATCAATGTACACGTGAAAATCCGTGAGGGTAACAAGGAGCGTATCCAGGTTTTCCAAGGATTGGTAATCCAACGTAAGAATTCAGGTGCTGGTGAGTCTTTCACTGTACGTAAAGTATCTAACGGAATTGGTGTTGAGCGTATCTTCCCAATCTTGTCACCAAACATCGATAAAATCGAAGTATTGCGTCGTGGTAAAGTGCGTCGTGCACGTTTATTCTACATGCGTGGTAAGCAAGGAAAAGCTGCTCGTGTTAAAGAGAAGAAAAAATAGGTTTGAGATTTTTTTATATAAGAGAAAGCTGTTCAGAAATGGACAGCTTTTTTTGTGTTTAATATTCAGTATGTTTAGGTTAAGTCTGACTTTTAAACATAGTTTAAACCTATTCAATCATGAAATCGAGTTCCTCTAATCGTCGGAAGTTTCTTCAAGACGCGAGTTTATTAAGTGGTTTGGCATTTATGCCTACGATTAAAGACGCTACGGCCTCTTTTGTCAAACCTTCAGCTGAAAAAATCTTGGCGCCACGTTTGCGTTTTGGCGTTGTGGGGATTAATCATGGGCACATTTATTCCATGGCGAATTCCATCATACGTGGAGGCGGAGAATTTGTTTCTTATTATGCCAAAGAACCGGATTTAATCAAAGATTTTGCGAAGCGTTACCCACAAGCCAAATTAGTGAAGAGCGAGGCGGAGGTTTTGGAGGACCCAACAATCAAGCTGGTATTGAGTTCGATTACGCCGCATGAGCGTGCGCCTTTGGGAATTCGTGTGATGCAACATGGAAAGGACTATATGGTGGATAAGCCTGGGATTATAAGCCTTGAACAATTGGCAGAGGTGCGGAAGGTTCAAAAGGAAACGAACCGAATTTACTCGATTTCATTTAGTGAGCGTTTTGAAAATAAGGCGACGGAATTGGCAAGCCAATTGGTTGCGCAAGGAAAAATAGGCAAGGTGATGCAGACCTTAGGAACGGGGCCACATCGGATGAGTGTAAATTCCCGTCCCGATTGGTTTTTTGATACGAAATATTATGGTGGGATTATCACGGATATTGCGTCGCATCAAGTAGACCAATTTTTGCATTTTACGGGATCAACACAAGGTGAGGTTGTAGCCTCACAAATCGCGAATCATCACCATCCACAGTATCCGAAATTCCAGGATTTTGGTGATTTGATGTTGCGTAGTAATAAAGGTTCTGGATATATCCGCGTGGATTGGTTTACGCCGGATGGTTTGAATACTTGGGGAGATGGTCGCTTGACTATTTTGGGTACGGATGGCTACATCGAGGTGCGTAAGAATACAGATATTGCATCGCCACATGGAACCGGAAGTCACTTGTACATCGTGAATAACAAAGAGACTTTATACATCGATTGCAAGGATGTGAATTTACCGCACGGCGAGTTATTGGTCGACGATGTATTGAATCGTACCGAAACGGCGATGACACAAGCACATTGTTTCTTGTCGACGGAATTAGCCCTGATTGCGCAGAAAAATGCCACCAACATATCCATCAAAGCATGAAACGGAGAAATTTCATTAACAACCTAGCGATAGGTGTCGTGGGAACATTGGGTTTCCCTACGATTGTTCCTGCGCATGTGTTGGGCGGCAAAGATGCACCCAGCAATAAGATAAATATCGGTCAAATCGGTTGCGGTCGGATTGCTCGTGGGCATGATTTACCAGGAACCTGGAAGTTCGACAAGGCGCGTATTATGGCTGTCTGCGATTTAGATCGCCATCGGACGGAGGAGACGAAACAATTGGTTGAAGAGTATTACACAAAGAAGACAGGTCAGTCGAATTACATCGATGTGAAGATGTATGATGATTACCGGGAGATGTTGTTAAACAAGGACATTGATGCGGTGATGATTAGTACGCCCGACTTTTGGCATGCGCAACCAGCGATGGAAGTGGCATTGGCGGGGAAGGATATTTATTTGCAGAAGCCTACTTCGTTGACGATTCATGAAGGCCGACAATTAGCCGAGGTGATTAAAAAAACAGGCCGCATCTTGCAGGTGGGTACGCAGCAGCGTTCTACATCACAATTTCGCATTGCAGCGGAATTGGTTCGCAATGGACGGATTGGGAAATTACATACGGTGAAAGTAGGTTTACCAGGAGATCCTTCAGGACCTTCTGCTCCTGCGATGCCTATACCGAAAGGATTTAATTATGATATGTGGTTGGGTTCTACACCCAATATGCCTTATACCGAAATCGCGGTGCATCCGCAAAAAGGTTATGACCGACCGGGTTGGTTGCGCATGGAGCAATTCGGTGCGGGTATGATTACCGGTTGGGGACAGCACCATTACGATTCTGCGGCATGGGGAATGGATACAGAATACACGGGCCCTATTTCGGTGGAGGCTGTGGCGGAGTTTCCTAAATCAGGTTTATGGAATGTGCATGGGGATTTCATGGCCAAAGCTGAGTATGCGAATGGCATTACCATGTATACTTCAGGCGGCTACCAAAATGGAATTCGTTACGAAGGATCCGAGGGCTGGATTTTTGTTTCGCGTGGGGATTATTCGGCTACGGCAAGTGATCCTACGGCTAAAGTGAAGGCCAAAGCATTAGATGCATCAGATCCGAAGATTTTGGAATCTGTGATAGGGCCAAACGAATTGCATTTATATCATTCAGATGACCAACATGGCAACTGGTTGGATTGTATTGAATCTCGCAAGGAGCCTATTTCACCAATTGAGATGGGTCATCGGGCGTGTACAGTTTGCTTGATTACACATATTGCGATGAAGGTTTCTGGTAAATTACAATGGGATCCTTCGAAAGAGCATTTCGTGAATAATACAGAAGCGAATAGCTTGTTGCGTCGTTCGCAACGTGCACCTTATGGAACAGACCGGGTAAAGGTTTAGATTTTTTCGACCTTACGTACGTTCTGATTGATGGTGTCAGATTCCACGACACCATCACGTAATCGAATGATGCGGTGGGCATATTGGGCAATATCGTCTTCGTGGGTAACCATGACGATGGTATTGCCTTTTTTGTGAAGTTGATCAAAAAGGTCCATGATCTCGTAGGACGTTTTGGTATCCAAGTTACCGGTTGGCTCATCGGCCAATAAAATCGATGGATCGTTCACCAAAGCGCGTGCAACAGCGACACGCTGTCTTTGGCCACCTGAGAGCTCGTTGGGTTTGTGAAGTGCTCGGTTGTCAAGCCCAACACCTTTAAGCGCTTCCATGGCGATTCTCGTGCGTTCTGATTTGGAATAACCCGCATAGATTAAGGGAAGTGCAACGTTTTCTAGGGCAGATTGTCTCGGAAGGAGGTTGAACGTTTGGAAAACGAAACCAATTTCTTTGTTTCGTACGGAGGCTAATTCGTTTTCCGACATGGTTGAAACGTCTTGGCCGTTTAAGATATAGGTACCGGTGCTGGGCGTGTCCAAGCAGCCGACGATGTTCATGAGGGTTGATTTTCCTGATCCGGAAGGGCCCATGAAAGCAACATATTCCCCTTTATTTACGGAGATTGTGACGTCTTTGAGTGCGTCAATAATCTCTTCTCCCATCACGTAGCGTTTGGAAATATGTTTGGTCTCGATAATTTTTGTCATGGTATCAGAAAAATTCGAATCAAAAATACATGCTTCCGTTGATAATCTGGGAACTT
>JAHEAY010000168.1 GCA_024642485.1 Cytophagaceae bacterium | reverse complement strand
GATGATGCCAAGGAAATTAAGAAGGCATTTTTGTTGTCGGCGGAAGCCCACAAAGAAATGCGCCGTAAATCAGGTGAGCCATATATTTACCACCCTTTGGCAGTCGCTCAAATTTGTGTGGAGGAAATTGGTTTAGGGCCTACATCCATCATCGCGGCATTGCTACACGATGTGGTGGAGGATACGGATACAACATTGCAGGAAATTGAGAAATTGTTCAATCCTAAGATTGCACAGATTATTGATGGATTGACAAAGATTGCTGGGACGTTTGAGTATGGAACGTCCCAACAAGCCGAAAATTTCCGGAAGATGTTGTTGACGCTCTCGGATGATATTCGGGTGATCTTGATCAAGCTAGCCGATCGTTTGCACAACATGCGGACCTTGGAAAGCATGGCAAAGGAAAAGCAGTTGAAGATTGCATCGGAGACTATTTATCTATATGCTCCTTTGGCCCATCGTTTGGGTTTGAATGCGATCAAAACAGAGTTGGAGGATTTGGGCTTGAAGTTTACGGAGACGGAAGCTTATAAGGAAATTGCCAACAAGTTGATGGAGAATAAGCAAAACCGTGAGAGTTTTGTGGATCAATTTATTCGCCCGATCAAGAAATCGTTGGATGATCGGGGGATGAAATATACCATTAAAGGCCGACCGAAATCCATCTATTCCATTTACAACAAGATTAAAAAGTCGAATACACCGTTTGAGAAAATCTACGATTTGTTCGCGATTCGGGTGGTGTTAGATGTGCCTTTGGAACGGGAAAAAGGGGAATGTTGGGAAGTGTATAGTATTGTGACGGATCATTACCGTCCGAACCCAAGCCGTTTGAAGGACTGGGTTTCTACGCCAAAATCGAATGGTTACGAGTCACTTCATACGACGGTGATGAGTATGCCTTTTGGAAATGATAAAGAAGGTCGCTGGGTCGAGGTGCAAATTCGGACCAAACGCATGGATGAGATTGCGGAGAAGGGGGTCGCGGCGCACTTTAAATACAAGGGGACGGATACTCGAACTTCGCAGGCGTTTGAATCTTGGTTAAGCCAAGTGCGCGAAGCTTTGGAAATGAATGATAAGAGCCAGTCGGCGGTGGAATTAGTGGATGATATCAAGAATTCCCTTTACCACGAAGAGGTCTTTGTCTTTACCCCCAAAGGAAAACTTATTGTGCTTCAGGCGGGTGCTACGGCTTTGGATTTCGCTTTTGAGATCCATACGGAGGTGGGTTCTCATTGCATCGGAGCGAAAGTGGGCGGTAAATTAGTGCCTTTATCGCATAAGTTGAGCAATGGAGATCAATTGGAGATTTTAACCTCCTCCAAGCAAAAGCCATCAGAAGATTGGTTGCGCATAGTTACTACAACGAAGGCCAAAGCGCGGATCAAGGATTGTATCAAAGAGGATAACAAAGGCTATTTGATTCAAGGAAGAGATGTCGTGGAGGCGCGTTTGAAGCATTTGGGTTATCCCAATTTGACGTTGGAAATAACGAACCAATTGCGCGCCTATTTCAATGCGAAGGATGCCAATGATTTGTTCTATCGATTTGGGAAGGCCTATATTTCGGTTGATCAGTTGAAGCACTGGAAGTCCGACAAAGAAATGCATGAGCGGAAGCAGGCGGAGAAAGCCATTAAGGCGCCGATTGTGGATAGCAAATCCTTTAAGAAGGGGATGCAACAGGTAGAAGAGGGGCGCAAGGAGTCGGATATTTTGTTGATTGGAGAGGACATGGACAAGGTGGATTATACCTTGGCGAAGTGTTGCAATCCGATTTCTGGTGATGAGGTGTTTGGATTTGTGACGATTAATGAGGGGATTAAAATACATCGGACAACCTGTCCTAATTCGCCTGAACTCTTGTCTCGGCATGGCGATCGCGTGATTAAAGCGCAGTGGACGAGTCAGATTCAGATGTCCTTTGTGGTCGATTTGATTATAAGAGGAATTGACCGTGTCGGGTTAGTGAATGATGTGACACGTGTGATTTCGGATGAGTTGAAGGTGAACATTACAGCCTTATCGATCGGAGTGAAAGATGGTTTATTTGAGGGTAAGATTTCCTTGATGATTCAGGATACATCCCATTTGGAAAATTTGGTTTCTGAGTTGGAAATGGTTGCTGGAGTTATTGAGGTTGCGCGGGAAGATTAAGTAGCATTTTTCCGTTTTTTTTGCTTATTTTACGTTGTTTTTTTTCAATAATGTCTGCAGCAATAGAGAAGTTCGATTCGGTTAAAAAGATTTTCACAGCTTATTTAGAAAATAAGGGTCTGCGGAAGACGCCGGAGCGTTTTGCTATTCTGGAAGAGATTTATTTGCGCGATGATCATTTTGATGTAGAGGAGTTATATATCTCCATGAAAAACAAGAAATATCAGGTTTCGCGCGCGACGGTTTACAATACCTTGGATGTGTTGGTTGAGTGCGATTTGGTGGTTAAACATCAGTTTGGGCGAAATCAAGCACAGTTTGAGAAGTCCTATGGCCGTCGGCAGCATGATCATTTAATCTGTACGGATTGTCACAAGGTGACAGAGTTTTGTGATCCGCGTGTTCAGACGATTCAGAGTTTGGTGGGGGAGATGCTTGAGTTTAATGTGATGCATCATTCCTTGATTTTTTACGGATCGTGTACGAAGAAAAATTGTGAGTTTCGGGATCAATACCAGGCTCAATCACCCGAGTAATTATTTATCATTTATATTCATATTATGGCAGTTGATGTATTATTAGGCTTACAGTGGGGCGATGAGGGGAAAGGAAAGATTGTGGATGTTTTAGCACCTCGTTACCAAGTAGTTGCGCGTTTTCAAGGTGGACCTAATGCAGGTCATACACTTGAATTTGATGGTTTTAAGCACGTTTTGCATCAAATCCCATCAGGAATTTTCCGTCAAGAAGTTCAGAATATTATTGGAAATGGAGTTGTGTTGGATCCAATTATCTTCAAAAAGGAGATTGATGGTTTGGCTCATTTCAATTTAGATTTGCGTAAGAATTTGGAGATTTCAAAGAAAGCATCCATCATTTTACCTACGCACCGTTTGTTAGATGCGGCGTATGAAAAGGCGAAAGGAGATGCGAAGATTGGATCAACATTGAAGGGAATTGGGCCCACGTATACGGACAAAATTTCACGTCAAGGATTACGTGTTGGAGATATGATTTCACCTGATTTTACGGCGAAATACAATGCATTGGTTGATCGTCACAAGGCGATTTTGGATGTGTATAAATTTGAATATGATTTAGCTGCGGCAGAGAAGGAGTTCTTTGAGGCAGTAGCCTTTATGAAGGAATTTCATTTGGTTGATTCGGAATATTCGGTGAATCATGCGATTCAAGCAGGTAAAACGATTTTGGCAGAAGGAGCGCAAGGTTCATTATTGGACGTTGATTTTGGTTCTTATCCATTCGTTACGTCATCGAACACCATTACTGCCGGAGCATGTACAGGTTTAGGTGTAGCGCCAAAGAACATCGGTGAAGTGTTTGGTATTTTTAAGGCCTATGCAACTCGTGTGGGTTCAGGTCCATTCCCTACGGAATTAGAAGATGAAGTAGGTGAGCGCATGCGCCAAGAGGGTCGTGAATTCGGTTCGACAACCGGTCGTCCACGTCGTTGTGGTTGGATCGATTTGCCTGCATTGAAATATGCCATGATGATCAATGGGGTTACTCAGTTGGTAATGATGAAGGCGGATGTTTTGAATATTTTTGAAGAGATTCAAGTTTGTACAGGATATGAAATGCCGGATGGTACGATTACGGATCAAATTCCATTTGAGATTACAGATATCAAAGTGAAGCCAGTATATGCAACCTTGAAAGGTTGGAACTGCTCATTAGAAGGCATGCGCCGTTTCGAAGAGTTGCCTGCTGAGCTTTCAACCTACATTGAATTTTTAGAGAAACATTTAGAATTACCGATCAACTTTATTTCAACAGGCCCGGATCGTGAGGCTTGTGTGTTGCGCGGTTCTTTAGCATAAGATGACAGAGGGAATTGATTTAGCTGCTTTGTATGAGAATGAGGTGATCTATTGGGTCAAGTCGGAACGTCCTTTGGAGCAGCTAGATCAAGCTCCTGTTTTACTTGCAGAGGAGGTTGTTGAGGTGGGTGTTCCTTCCATCGCTAGTCCGTGGTTAGTCATAGGAGCCATCACCGAAGCGGAAAAATCCCGCTTGCAATTGATCTTTTCGGCGCCACCTTTGACTTTGCCGCAAGGAGATTGGTCCATTATTGATGGGAATCAAATTCAGGTTTCTTTGGAGGAATTTGTGTCAAAAACGGCTCCATCTCGTTATATTTTCTTGGGCGAACATAGTCTTGCTGGTCTGCAAGCTAATCAGATTCAGCAGCTAGGTGCGAGTAAGGTCTATTATTTCCCGCGTTTGATTTCGACGTTGACCGATGAGGAAAAAGCCTTGAAAATGGCGTTTTGGAATGCGCTGAAGTCTTTGGTTTAGCGATGCTTTGCATCGGTCCCCAGGTTAAAACCTGGGGTTAATAACCTATTTTTTAGCCCTAGGCTTCAGCCTAGGGAATCGGCGCAAAAGCGCCTCAAACTTTGGCAATCCTGTAAGGTTTGCCAAATAAATTACAACGA
>JAHEAY010000154.1 GCA_024642485.1 Cytophagaceae bacterium | reverse complement strand
GTGGTGAATTGATAAATGGATTCGATCCATTGGTGAATACCTACCGTCTCTGTCGCATGCAATCCACCATCAATCCAAACAACGGCTTTGCCCTCTTTGGCCAAAGCTTTTGCTTCTGATTCGCTGAGACCTTCCGCCCGAGCGAGTCGCTGAGAGATGTCTTTATATTTAGCTAAGTTCTTGATGTTTTTCGGATCAGAAACGATGACCATGTATTGGTTTCTTCCCTCTTCCGTTTTCCCGATGGATTGTAATTTGACCCGAGGGGATGCTTTGGCAACTTTCTGTAAATAGGCTTCAGTTTGCGTAAACGTAGCTAAGTGATAATTATCCCCGATGGAAAAACCAAAATGCGATTTGGGACTAGGGACTTGAGCAAAAATAAGCTGAGTTAGGAATAGGAATAGTAAAGTGACTTTTTTCATAGCGCTGATGTAGGTAAGTTTTAAAGATAGAAAAAATGTGTTTAAATTCTGACCGGATTCGTGGAAATTCAAACTCACCTAGCAGTATACGCTGTCGAACCGGTAATTGAAAATGCTTTGCAGTGTCAATATTAGTAATTGATGATTATCTTGCGGAAACCTATTTATATGAAAACGATTCTTTTTTGCTTGCTGCTTGGGATAGCCCAAAGTTCATGGGGACAATCCCCCTTGTTAAAAGACCAAGTTTCTTTTCCGATTGGCGCCTCCATGAATCCTCGATTACTGGCAGAAAATGAAGCATACCTCAAACTAGCTTCATCCGAATTCAACAGCGTTACCGCAGAAAACCATATGAAAATGATGTTGGTCCATCCAGAAGCGAATCGTTTTGATTTTAGCAAGGGAGATGAAATCGTCAGATTTGCGCAGGGCCAACAAAAACGGATGCACGGCCACACCTTGGTTTGGCATAATCAGGTACCCAAATGGATGCAAGAGTTTACAGGCAATGCGAAAGCCTGGGAAGACATGTTGAAAAACCATATCCAAACTGTCGTCAGACATTATAAAGGTCAAGTCGCCGGTTGGGATGTTGTCAATGAATCCTTTTTAGACGATGGAAGTCTATGGCCTACGATTTGGTCGAAAAACATTCCGGATTACATCGCGAAAAGCTTTCAATGGACACATGAAGCCGATCCCAATGCGATCTTGTTTTACAACGATTATGGTCAAGATGGGAAACCCAAAAAGATGCAAGCCATTTTGGACATGGTGCATGACCTACAAAAGCGACATGTTCCCATTCATGGATTAGGGCTACAAATGCATATCAATATCAACGCAAAAAATGAAGATATTCAGCGGGTCATTGAGCAATCCACCGCGACGGGTCTTGCCATCCATTTTTCGGAATTAGATGTGGCGGTGAATCCCAAAAATGATTCCACATTTGTCTATGACGATGCTGCCAAATCAGCCCAAGCAGAAAAATTGAAGCTTGTTTTTCAGGCCTATCGCGCCATACCCAAGCAGCAGCAATACGGCATCACGTTTTGGAATGTAGGAGATCTCGACTCATGGCTTCGGGGATATTTCAAAAGACCGAAGGAATATCCGCTCTTATTTGATGATCATTACAACCGAAAAACAATCTATACTTCTCTTTTAAACAATGAAAAATAAATCGACGACCCGTTGGGTCCTTCAAGCAACTTGTGGACTTCTCCTCACGGGAAGTGGACTTTCAATGGCGATCGACGCCGGAATAAGCAAATTACAAGGTGGCGAATGGTTTTGGTATGGAACGGGGGCGCTGGTGGTATTTCAGGCAGGATTGTGTTTAGTGATTGATTCGACTCGATTTAAATAACATTCCAAGCTTAATGGTTTCATAAAACTCGGCTGCGCATGAAATAATTGTCTTATTTTTGCCAAAACATTTGCCCTTGAAAATCACCATCATCGGCGGAGGAGCCGCCGGTTTCTTTGCCGCCCTGTCAGCCAAATCCCATTTCCCTGATGCCCATGTGTGCATCCTGGAAAAGACGAGCAAGTTCCTCGGCAAAGTAAAAATATCTGGTGGTGGGCGATGCAATGTAACCAACGCGACTTTTAACAGCCGACTGCTTTCCGAGAAATACCCGCGCGGCGAGAAATTTCTCCGCAAAGCCTTCGAGCAATTCAATGCCCAAGACACGATCAACTGGTTCGAATCGCGTGGGGTGGCGCTAAAAACATACCCCGACAACTGTATCTTTCCCCTGTCAAACGAATCCCAAAGCATCATCGATTGCTTCCTGAACGAAGCACGAAAATTGGGTATCGAATTACTGAGCAATCAATCCGTTGAGCATATTAAGAAAACGGATAATGGGTTTGAAATTGAGAGCAATCAGGGGATTCATCTTGCGGACCGGGTCATAATTACGGTGGGGGGCCAACCGAAAAGTACCTGGTTTTCAGTCATTGAATCCTTTGGTCATAACATTATTTCACCCGTTCCCTCTTTGTTCACCTTCAACATGCCACAAGAGCCTATCAAGGCACTCATGGGCGTCGTAGTCGAAAAAGCCCGCGTACGCATCGAAGGACAAAAGCTCTTGGGTATAGGCCCCCTGCTCGTTACCCATTGGGGGATGAGTGGCCCAGCCATCTTGCAACTATCGGCCTGGGGAGCTCGAATTTTGGCAGAAAAAGATTATTGCTGTTCCATTCTAGTTAATTGGCTCGATGAAATGAAGGAAGAGGCCCTCCGACAAGAATTCCAATCGATTCAAAAAAACCATGGAGCCAAAATGCTTCAAAACCATAACCCCTTCCCTATTCCCAATAGGCTTTGGATATATTTGTTGGAAAAAAACGAAATCAAGCCCGAATCACGCTGGTTGGATTTGGCAGGAAAAAATACGAATAAACTCATCAATACGCTGATCAATGACCGCTACGAAGTCAAAGGAAAGACAACTTTCAAAGAAGAATTTGTCACAGCAGGTGGAATCGATCTCGCAGAAATCGAAGTAAAAACCATGCAAAGCAAATTAGTTCCAGGCCTCTTTTTTGCCGGTGAAGTTTGTGACATCGATGGCATCACAGGCGGATTCAATTTTCAAGGCGCATGGACGACAGGCTTTATTGCAGGGAAATCATGTGGAATGAATGTTAATTAACTATCTTCGTAAAACGTTATCATACATTCATGCGCATCCTAATTCTATTGTTTGCTTGCCTCTTACTCAATGAAGCAAACGCACAAGAATTGGTTTTCGAAGTAGGAGGAAACTCTACCGAATACCAATACCAGAACCTCAACGGCACGGTAGTCGACTACCTTAAACCGGCCACGGGCCTACACGTTCAACTCAAAAGAGAGAATGTCCTTTGGAAAATTTCTAAGCACTTAGGAGCGACGGAAAAAGACGATAATCCGCTGTATGTGCCCATGATCAAATACGCGTTTGGCTTCACATATAATCAATACAATAGTGTGGGCAACACCCAAGGTATTGCCTTAAGTTATCAAGCTGACCACCTGGGTATTACGGGGGAAGTTGGCCCTGAAATCCCGATCAATCAAGCAATCTCCTTGGACTTAAAAGGCATAGTGTCCGTAGCCAAAATGTGGAACGGGAATCAGTATATCGCGAATCAATACATGCCATTGGATGAGCAACAACAATTTTCAAAGATTCGAATCTATGGCGGATATTCGATTGCCTTGGTTCACCACCTCAGCAAATTCGTCAGTGGATTTGTCAAATACCAATATTTGAGTTCCGTGAAAGAACCTGATTATCCGGTAAACCACTTACGCATTATCCCAACAACCATTTCATTGGGCATTAAAATCAATCCATAAGATCTCCTATGTTGACCTATATACGCATTTTCTGTTTGTTCCTTTTGGCATTTTCCAGTTTGGCACAAAGCAAAAGCTTGAATTACCAAGCCGTTATTCTCAATCCGAATCCAATCGACGTACCTGGGAATACGATTTCTAACCTCCCTTATGGGTCTAGTGATGTTTGTATCAAATTCAGTTTACAAGACAAGAACGAACAATTAGAATATCAAGAAGTGCATTGCACAAAAACCGATTCCTACGGCTTAGTCAACCTGAATATCGGCACAGGCAATCCAACGGCGACGCAGTCAATGAGCACTGCGAGCAAATTCAGTAAATTCGATGCGATTATTTGGGATGCAAACCCGAAAAAACTGAAAGTTGACGTTAGCTTTGACCAAGGGAAATCGTTTACACAAGTCAGCTCCCAGACACTGAATTATGCTGCCTATGCCTTATATGCGGAGAGTGTCGAGTACCAAAATGTTCGTTCGGCACCGACGAAATTATCGCAGTTTACGGATGACATTCAAATTGTTTCAAAGAGAGAATTAGATCCGATTAAAACAGATATTTTAAAAAATACACAGGATATTCAAAGTATTCTTTCGTCAAATTCACAGACATCTACCCAAGTTGCTGTCATTAATCAGTCCATCGTTGCAATCAATAAGGTTAATGAGACACAGACGAGTCGGCTTGATTATTTAAATGCGCAAGTGGGAGAAACAAACATGTCCATTCAAAGTTTGGGATTAACCTATGAACGTCTCCAAAACCGTTCACTTGATACAGAACTAGGTGGAAGAAATCCTCAAGACGGATTTTATCCGAGTCAACGCGCTGTTAAAACGTACATTGATGCCCAAACTACGGTACCGGCAACCAATTCCATTGCAGGTAAAATTACCTTGGCTGGAGATTTAGCTGG
>JAHEAY010000140.1 GCA_024642485.1 Cytophagaceae bacterium | reverse complement strand
AAATGTGCGGAATTGTGCTTAATTTTTTATATTTTTGCATTTGTTTTTTGGGATAAATTCCCCTAACTAATTTTAGCATGTCTAAATTGCGTATTCTTTACGTTTCCAGCGAGGTTGATCCTTTCCTCAATACATCCAAAATAGCTGATTTTGTTCGCGCGTTACCGACAGCGATGCAAGAGCGTGGGATGGAAATTCGAATTTTGGTTCCCCGTTTTGGGTCGATTAATGAACGTAAAAACCGTTTGCATGAAGTGGTTCGTTTATCAGGAATTACGATTCCGATGGGCGATGAGGAAAAGCCTTTGACAATCAAAGTTGCGAGTATTCCAGCTGCGAAATTGCAAGTTTATTTCATTGATAATGAGGATTATTTCCAACGGAAATATGTACTTACGGACAAGGAAGATGCATTTTATGCAGATAACCATGAACGTGCTATATTCTTCTGTAAGGGTGCCTTAGAGACTGTAATTAAATTAGGATGGTCGCCTGACGTCATTCATTGCAATGATTGGATGTCAAGTTTTGTTCCATTGTACATTTCTTCTTATTACCGGAATCACCCAATTTTTAAAGATTCCAAAACAATTTTTTCCCCTCACAATACCAGCTTCGATTTTACGTTCTCAGTGGACGACTTAAAAGAAAAAGTGAAGATTGGTGACATGGATGATGCCCATTTGTCTAGTTTAGATGGTGCAGACTATGGTGCCTTTATTAAACTTGGTGCTGAATTTGCCGACAAAATTGTTTCTTTAGAAAATGCGGATAATACCCGTATCCAACCGATTATTGATGAATTTCAAGATAAAACCTTCCAAAATATTGCCGATAATGACCTCGATTTCTTCGAAAAAACGTACATTGAATTGGCCGGCAATTAAATGGTTGGGAATTATTTCCCTTTTCCTTGCTTCTTGTGATACGCCAAAAGAAATCGGCGCAGATCTATTTAGTGTAGAAGTTGGCCTTAATTTTACGGATTCCCTACGTGTAAATTCAAGCACTGTGTTGATGGATTCTATCCACACAGGAGGTAACAACACGTTTTTAATTGGGTCTTTCAATCATCCCGTGTTAGGAACTTTTGAGTCAACGGTGTTCACTCAAATTGCAAATGCTGATTCATTATTGGCTAGTAATGTTTCAATCTTGGATTCATTGAAAATGCATTTGGTTTACAAAAACTTCCAAGGAGATACGAATCAATTGCAAACATTTCAAGTATATAAGTTGAAAGACAGTTTAAGTTTGTCGACTGATTATTTTGCCAATACGAATTCTGTCGCTGCTCAAACGACGGTTGTAGGATCACATTCGTTTCGTCCACGTCCAATTCGCTCTAAAGCATTTAATGGAGATTCATTGAAATTAGACACCTTGCATTTTAAGATGTCAAATACCTTAGGCAGTGAGTTGTTAGCCAAATATTCCGATAAAACATTAGCGGGTGGTGGACCAATATTTCGGGCATCCTTTCCGGGTTTGATGATGAAGTCTTCAACCACAGCAAAATCGGCATTAATTGGATTTTCGCCGGCATATTCTCGCATGACATTGCATTGGCATAATCCGAATGATACAACAAAGTATTCTGTAAACTATTATTTCAGTTTGTCGAGCGCCATGATGACGGAGGTACATGCGCGCTTCAATCAATTTAAAGTAAGTCGTTCGGGTGCTTTAGCTAATCTGACGAAATCGGGGAATAGTATTCCTGCGTCGACTACTGGCCAAGTGACTTATGTTCAATCAGGGTCAGGTTTGGTGACAAAATTGGATTTCCCAACGTTGATGAACCTGAAGGGGAATCGTAATATTGCGGTAAACAAAGCGGAATTGGTTTTAGAAGCTGTTAGTGGTGTTGATTTAAATCAGACATTAAGCCAATTAACTTTACTAGAGGTTGATGCAAATAACCGACCAATTCGAAATTCGTATGGTTTAGGTTATGTTCCGTCGGAAGGTGGTGCAGGTATCCAAACTGCGAATTATAATTCAACACTAAACGCATTCACATTTAATATTACCACGGAACTACAATCCATTTTAAATGGGCGGAAAAATAATTTGGGATTCCTAGTTACTCCATCTATTTCTGCAAGTTCAACTGGTTATACAAAGATGATGAGTGAGTCAGCTCGCTTCGTTCCTTTGAACGCGTTGAAGTCTAAAATTCGAATCTATTATTCTTATATTGCTAAATAAATAGTGATATCATCATGTCTACCCTGAATCAAGATTTACGGGTTAGTTATGTTCAAGCCGATTTGGTTTGGGAAGATCCCATTGCCAATTGTGCGCAATTAGAAGAGTCTATCCAAGATTTGCAGGGCCTTACGGATGTCATCATTCTTCCTGAAATGTTCAGTACCGGCTTTAGTATGTCTGCGGTTGGTGCTGAAATGGCCTCAGGACCCACAGTACAGTGGATGAAATTGCAAGCTTCTCGTTTGCAAGTACTGCTCATTGGTAGTCTTAAAATCAAGGAATTGGGTCAATATTATAATCGCTTATTGGCTGTTCATCCTTCGGGTCAAATCGATTCGTATGATAAAAGGCACCTGTTTCGAATGGGTAATGAAGAAGCGTTTTATACGGCTGGAAATTCATCATGTTTGATATCGTACAAGTCTTGGTCGATTGCACCTTTTATCTGTTACGATTTACGCTTTCCTGTGTGGTCGCGAAATGTTCAGTTGAAATATGATTTAGCCATCTATGTAGCGAATTGGCCTGCTGCACGAACACATGCTTGGACAAGTTTATTGCGCGCTCGTGCGATTGAAAATCTAGCTTATGTCGTAGGTGTTAATCGGGTCGGGATTGATGGCAACCAATTAGCATATGCAGGAGCTTCCAGTATTTTATCGTTTAAAGGTGAAGATTTATTGCCTTTATCGTCTGATGTTTCAATCCAAACTCAAACGCTTCCCTTTCAAGCGTTAATGGATTTTCGTGAAAAATTTCCCGCTCATCTCGATGCAGATGATTTTACTATTTCGATTTAGTCTTTTCTTGGAACAATTGGCTGATTCCACCGGGAAAGGCTTTGGCTTCATCCATGCTGCAATCTGCTTGTAGCATGCCATGATTAATGATCAATAATCGGTCGCAAATGGCTTCAACTTCGCTCAGAATATGGCTAGAAAATAAAATTGTTCGACCTGGTTTTAAGGACAGAATTAATGATCGAATTTCTTCCATCTGATTCGGATCTAAACCACTTGTAGGTTCATCCAAAATTAAAATGGTAGGATTATGTAAAATTGCTTGAGCGATCCCAACGCGCTGTTGGTATCCTTTCGAAAGGGTATGTATTTTTTTGTTTTGTTCGAGCGTTAAACCTGTTAACTGGATGACCTCTTGAATTCTAGCTTCTGGAATTTGATGTATTGACGCAATGAAAGCCAAAAATTCTTTGACATACATTTCCTTGTAGACAGGATTGTCTTCTGCCAAATACCCAATTTGCTTTTTCAGTTCGGTAGAATCTGCGCTTACGCGTTTTCCTGCGATGTAAGCTTCTCCGGAAGAAGGTTGGATGAGGCCAACAAGCATTTTGAGGCTTGTTGATTTTCCAGCACCATTGGGTCCTAGAAAACCTACAATCTGTCCTGATTGTGCGCTAAAGTTAAGTGAATTGACGGCGATTTGCGCGCCATATTGTTTACTCAGATTTTTAGCTTCAATCGACATGTGAGATTCTGTGATATTATCTGACAAAGGTAGCTAAAATGGGAACTATTTCTGCTTACCTTTGTGTTTTCGTTACAAAATACACAATAATCATGCAGGAGGAAAGTATACGTTTAGATCGTATTGAGGATGCCATTGAAGATATTCGCCAGGGAAAAATGATCATCGTAGCAGATGATGAGAATCGGGAAAATGAGGGTGATTTGATTTGCGCTTCGGAAGCAATCACTCCAGAGATAGTTAATTTCATGATTCGTGAGGCAAGAGGTTTGATGTGTGTGTCATTGACAAATGAGCGTTGCATTGAATTGGGCCTTGAAATGATGGTTGATCAAAATACCACATCGCATGAAACTCCTTTTACCGTATCTGTAGATTTGTTAGGTCATGGTTGTACTACAGGTATTTCGGCACAGGATCGTTCAAAGACTATTCAGGCTTTGGTGGATTCGTCAACTCGTCCGAGTGATTTAGGCCGACCAGGTCATATATTTCCTTTAAAGAGTCGGACAGAAGGCGTTTTGCGTCGGACTGGTCATACCGAGGCCTCCATGGATTTTGCCAAATTAGCAGGCTTCAAGCCTTCTGGGGTATTAATCGAGGTATTAAACGAGGATGGAAGCATGGCTCGCTTGCCAGACTTACGCCGAATTGCTGATAAATTTGATTTGAAGTTGGTCACAATCAAAGATTTGATTGAATACCGTTTGGCTACAGAATCTTTGATTCAGCGTGAAATTGGAGTGGATATGCCAACCGAATGGGGGCATTTTGATCTGATCGCTTACAAGCAAAAAAATACGGGAGATACGCATTTAGCCTTAATTAAAGGTACTTGGAATGCGGATGAGCCAGTGATGGTTCGGGTACATAGTTCTTGCGTTACTGGTGATATTTTCGGGTCTTGTCGCTGTGACTGTGGGGGTCAATTGCACAAAGCGATGGAGATGGTTGAAAAGGCAGGCAAGGGTGTTGTTTTATACATGTTCCAAGAGGGAAGAGGCATTGGTCTTTTGAACAAATTAAAAGCTTATAAATTACAAGA
>JAHEAY010000135.1 GCA_024642485.1 Cytophagaceae bacterium | reverse complement strand
AATTCGTTGTACTCTTTATCAAATGTTCCTCCAGTAACATAAATCTGAATCATATTTTTTAATTTGTCGATGAATGATTAAAACTACATGGTCCAAATACAATTAGCAAAAACAAGCGAAGAATTAATTGGTGTATTGGCACTTCAACAAGCCAATCTACGGAAAAACATCAGTGATGAAGAGGCGACGACACAAGGATTTTTAATGGCGGAATACGACCTGGATTACCTCACATTTTTGCAAGAAAGTAGCCCTGGCATCATTGCCAAAGATGGAGATAAGGTTGTAGGCTACAGTTTAGTCGCATTACCCGAAACGGCACGCCATCATCCTTTGTTGGCCGATTTAGTTGCCAACATTGAACGATGCATATACGACGGCAAGCCTGTTACTAATTACGCGATTGTCGCACAATTATGTGTTTCAAAGGATTATCGTGGCCAAGATTTAGTCCAAAAACTCTATGGGGGATTTCAAGAGCATTATTCCTCACGTTTTGACTTTTGCGTAACCGATGTCGCCCAGGCAAATGCCCGCTCACTCAAGGCGCATCAAAAACGCGGATTTCAAGTCATCGACACCCTGTCTTACGGCGGAATCGGATGGGATATTGTTTTATGGGATTGGAACAAAAAATCAGTTTCTTGATAGGTCAATCCGCGCCATAATAGCTTCTAGAATGATTTCATCAAAAAACTGATTGAAAAAATACGTAAATCGGTAGACGCTGCCAAGGTTAGAAACCCCGGCAGCGTCACCAAAAAAATCTTTTAAAGTGCGTGGCGCAAAGTGATGCCATACGTTCTTGGATCGCCCAAAACAGCCGCATATTGCCCAGCGTTCCCTGCTCCAGGTAACAATTGCTCAAAATAGTTTTGATTCAAGACATTTCGTCCCCAAACCGCGATGCTAACTCCCTTCACAGATCGGAAGCCAATGCGACCATTCAAAAGTGAATAACCCTCAATGTTTAAGTATTTCGATGGAGATGGGCTCGACGAAAATCCGGAACGGAAATAATCATCGACGGCAATATAAAACTCCCCAGTTTGGCCTAATACTTTAGCCACCGATGTAAATTCTGCACCGAATGAGCCTGCCCATTTAGATACGCCTGGCAAATCTCCTCCAGAAATATCTTTAAATGAGGCACCACCCGTTTCTTCCAAGGGTACCGGTGCATTTTTGAACGACGTATATATCGCGTCCGTATAGGCTAAATTTCCATAAAACGAGAAATGTTTCGTCAAACTCCATGTTCCATCTGCCTCAATACCACGCACCCGAACACCCTCCGCATTCGCTAAATATCCACGATTTACCGCCAAATCCGCCGTCTGCACATTTGTTTGGTAGTCGGCAATTTCTGTCTGATACGCCGTGATATTAAATGTTGTATTAATATTAGGACGGGATTTCAACCCGATTTCCACATGTTTGGTCGCCTCAGGTTTAACGGTCGCGAGTTCCAACATTGGTTTCCCGCCCGAAGATGGCAAGCCTCCTAAATTAATCCCCACCGGCTTGTAACCTGTAGAGAATGTTGCGAACGAATTGAAATTCTTCGAAGCCTTATAGGCCAAAGTCACTTGTCCCGAAAAATTACGGTCATTCACATCCGCTGTAAAGGCCTGATTTGTATAAATCAAATTCTTCAAGGCTAACAATGCCGGATCTGTCGTTTGAAGACCGCCATATGTCGTCCGACTGAATTCAATGTCTTTGGAATCATAATTGTACCGAATTCCGGGCATCAAGCTCAAGCGATTTGTTAAGGCAATGTCCAACTGCCCAAATACAGCAGCAGATAATGTATTCAAGTTTTGACGCGTTTTGATACCATAACCTTCGAATAATCCCGGCGTTTTCCATAAAGTACTTGTTGTACTTTGCGAGAACCTCCAAGTTGCAGAACCAGACTCCTCGGTTTGATCAGGAGAAGATTTCAAGTTTTGGCCAAATACAAATACACCAAATACCGCACTCAATTTTGATGAGAATGTTCCGGCCCAACGAATTTCCTGAGACCATTGCTGGTGTTTAGATGGCGCCTGCGATAATTTCAAGGCCTGTAAACCCGTGAAATCACGGTCACTCGATGGATCCCAATTCCAATAACGCCATGCAGAAGTCGCTGTCAACGTCCCAGGTCCCAACTGAATATCCGCATTTAAAGAAAGACCACCCAAGTCCTGATTCGAACGCCATTGGGTATCCGTATCGATCAAACGATCGAAAGGGTTCCGGCTTGGTAAATCGTAATTTAAATCCTTGATAATATTTTCAAATTGACGGTACGGAGCACGTAAAGTTGGCGCCACACCCGCAAAAACCTGAGCATATCCATTCGGTCTTTGCTCCGTAAAATCCCCAATCAAAGTGAATTTCACATGCTCCGAAGGAACGTATAACAATTGCCCGCGAACACCTAAATTATTCAAGTCATTCACTTTTTGTTGGGAAACAACATTGTACAATAAACCATCCCGCTGCGTTCCAGAGAAGGAAATTCGCGCAGCTAATGTTTTGGCAATTGGACCCGTAATACTCGCTTTCGCCTGAATGAAGCCATAATTACCATAACTCATTTCGAAATTTGCCCCAGGCGTAAAACTTGCTTTTTTTGTCGTTACATTAAAGTTACCCGCTGTAGTATTTTTACCAAAAAGCGTTCCTTGTGGCCCACGCAATACTTCAACTTGTTCGATATCCACAAAATCCATCGTCGTAGCAGCTGGTCTGGCATAATAAACCCCATCCACATAGAATCCAACACCTGGATCAATACCATCATTTGTTAAACCAAACGTTGTTCCCAAACCGCGAATACTTAAAGAAGTATTACGTGGATTCGATGAATATAATTGCACGGAAGGAATGAATTCCTTTAAACGATTTACGTTAAAAGAACCCGTCTCCGCAACTTTAGAACCGCCTATCACCGTAATGGGGATGGGGACATCTTGTACAGTTTCTTTTCGGCGGCGGGATGTTACAACGATTTCCTCTAATTCCTTCGCTTCTTCTTTCAAGTAAATCGTCACCGGCGTTCCTTCTGCGATGTAATCTTGTTTTTGATAACCCACAAAACTAACGATCAGGGTATAAGGAAATTTTTGACCCGTCTGAAAATAGAAATGCCCTTCCACGTCCGTAATAACTCCGTGCGTTGTCCCCTTGATGTACAAAGAAACACCTGGGATCGGCTCCTTGGTTTTTTCATCCAAGACTTGACCACTTAAGGTTGAATTGATTGTCGATTTAATTTGTTGGCCAAAAACCGTGCCCGAAAAGGCGAAAATCAAGAGAATGGTAATAAACTTATTCATACTGAGCGGATTATCTTTTCCTTTATGCTATAAACTCTACCGATTTAGTAGATTGTTTTGCAAATGTAGGGACCAGATAAATAAAATGCAAACGCCTATTTTGAAAAAATCTGAACTTTTTAGAAATAAATGCCTTTATGACTCCTAAACGAAGATTAAAAGTCTATAAATTTTATAGATTTATAAGCCGAACACGAGAAAAGTACTAATCTCTCACACATCGAAAACCCGTGTGTTGCAAGCCGGAGTCGGGACTTGACTTCATCCGCGCGGAGCTGCGGTAGCTGGAACAATAGCCATCATTACATAGAAAAGAGCCGCCACGCATGACGCGTTTGGCGACGCCAGGTTCATCGGGATCGTAACTGGAAGTAGGCCCTTTAGGATTCAAAACTGGACTCTTTTTGTAATAATCATTTCGATACCAATCTGCACACCATTCCCAAACATTTCCTGCGGTATCATATAATCCGTAGCCATTCGGCGGAAAAGATTTCACGGGTGCTGTTGTCGTTTTGAATCCATCTAATGCTTGATCATCATCAGGGAAATGCCCTTGGAAACTATTCGCTTTAAAGGGGGCTGTATTCACCGACTCATCGCCCCAGGGGTAAATTTTATCCTTTATTCCTCCACGGGTGGCCCATTCCCACTCCGCTTCCGTGGGCAATCGTTTACCGGCCCAACGCGCATAAGCGGCTGCATCGTCCCATGAAACATGGACCACTGGATGGTTTTCTCGACCCTTAATACTAGACGCAGGACCTTCCGGATGTTGCCAATCCGCGCCCCGTTTAAATGCCCACCATTGCGAGTAATCATTCAAATCAACAGGGCCTGAAGTAGGAACAAATACCAAAGAACTGGGAGCCAAAAGGGAGTCGGCAGGCTTAGGCGTTCCCTTCGGAACTTGCTTAGCTAATTCCGCCCAATCGATCGCCTTCTCCGCTGTGGTGACATAGCCCGTAGCTTTAACAAAAGCAGCAAATGCCGCATTTGTCACCTCCGTTTCATCCATCCAAAAAGCCTTCACCTGAACTCTGTGAACAGGATACTCATCTGCGCGCCCCTGGGCATCGTGCGAACCCATCGCATAGCTCCCGGCTGGGATGCGTTTCATGCCAACAAAAGATTTGATAACTGTTTTCGGTTTGAAAGTGCTGACGCGTTTAATTCGAGAAGGCATGGGAACGTGACAGGTCGGGATGTTTCCCTGACCCAATAACCCAAATGAAATCAACACGAATAAGAATTTCAACCGCATGAAAAATTTGCTATCCTGTAAATTTCAAAAAGAATTTGGCAATTACCACATATTCAAATACATTTGCATAGTCTACCATTTTGATAGATTTATGCCTAAGCAATAATGAAAAAATTACTCCTCCTAGTATTCGCACTTCCCTTTTCCACCCTCGCACAAGAGGTATTTCCGAA
>JAHEAY010000013.1 GCA_024642485.1 Cytophagaceae bacterium | reverse complement strand
GTATTCCCTATTAACTTGATTCTTACCTGTTCTTTACCATGAAAACGAACCGCTTCTACTTTTTGAATTGGCGTAGTTTTTGGCATAAAAATATAGGCTTGAATTCCGAGTAATGCACAAGAAAGTGCGACACCCTGGGCATGATTTCCGGCAGAAGCAGCAACGACACCATGTGAACGAAGTTCCACAGGGATATTAGCGATTTTATGATATGCGCCGCGTATCTTATAAGAACGAACCCCTTGAAGGTCCTCTCGTTTCAAGAAAATCTTAGCACCAAAGCTTTCAGACAATCGAGGAGCATACATCAAAGGAGATTTCAGGACGACGTCCTGAATCTGATGTGCGGCTTGTTTGATTTGATGAAGGCTAGGAACCTCTGTTAATTTGTTGAATTCCATGCCCTACAAATGTACAAAAAAGTGATTGGGAGGCAATAAAAAAGTCGCCTAGGTTAGACCCAGGCGACTTCCATATTGATTCGCTAAAAATTAGCTATTTTCAGGACGTAAGCTACGTACAGCAGCTCCCGCTCTCCACATTTCCATGTCAGCAATTTCTTTCAATTCTGCATCCAATTTCACACGGTAATCCGGTTGTGAATTCAATGTAATTGAACGCTCTGCTTCTTTTTGAGACTTCACAGATTCGTATAATTGTGCGAATACTGGTTTCGAAGCATCACGGAATGGCTTCCACCAATCCAATGCACCACGTTGAGCTGTTGTAGAGCAGTTGGCATACATCCAATCCATTCCATTCTCAGCAACTAATGGCATCAATGACTGCGTCAATTCTTCTACTGTTTCGTTGAAAGCTTCTGAAGGTGAGTGACCATTCTCACGCAATACTTCGTATTGTGCTGCGAAGATACCTTGGATAGCACCCATCAAAGTTCCACGCTCACCTGTTAAGTCAGATGTAACTTCTTTGTAGAAATCTGTTTCGAACAAATATCCTGAACCTACACCGATTGCCATTGCAATACATTTCTCACGTGCTTTTCCAGTTGCATCTTGGTAGATAGCAAATGAAGAGTTCAAGCCTTTTCCAGCTACGAACAAACGACGTAATGAAGTACCTGAACCTTTTGGAGCAGCTAAGAATACATCCACATCTGCTGGAGGAACGATTCCTGTCTTCTCTTTGTATGTAATTCCGAATCCGTGAGAGAAATACAAAGATTTCCCTGGAGTCAAATATTTCTTAACTGTTGGCCACAATTCGATTTGTGCCGCATCCGAC
Source organism: Cytophagaceae bacterium (assembly GCA_024642485.1). Classification (GTDB taxonomy): domain Bacteria; phylum Bacteroidota; class Bacteroidia; order Cytophagales; family Spirosomataceae; genus Aquirufa. The sequence continues at coordinate 23,682 of JAHEAY010000013.1, read as the reverse complement.
AACAAATAGCAAATGATTGTTCCTTTTTCTAAAGCTTCTTCGATTTCGAACAAAGTAACACCTGGAACCCAGCCATCAGCTACTGCCTTATCATACGTTTTACCTTTACGTTGACCTACAATCACATTCAGACCATTGTCTTTCATGTTCAATGCTTGGCCTGGACCTTGCACGCCGTAACCAATTACTGCGATCGTTTGATCTGCCAATACTTGTCTAGCTTTCTCTAATGGAAACTCTTCTCTTGTTACTACGTCCTCTACAACTCCTCCGAAATTAATCTTTGCCATGTTTTGTTGTTGTTTAATTTATTTACTTACGATTATACTATACGATTTCCCAATTACCCTCGGGAAGAAATTCAACCAAACCTTTTTCGGTTTTACCTACGGCAATCCGACCAGATTTGATGTACTCTAAAATTTCCCACTTTTTCAAGTAGTTATAAAATTCTCCTAATTCTTCTTCGGTTCCATTTTTCTCCACCACAACATACTCCAAACCCCAATGAACCACTTTTGCATTCCAATCTAAATTGATCGTTTTCACGTCAATCGGCTCGCCGCCAAGCGGTGTTGCCAACTTAAACAAGGCTACCTCGTTGAAAATAATTTCATCATCCAAATAGCCATACACCGCTAACACGTCCGTTACCTTACGGATTTGACGCACTAACTTTTCCACGACATCCCGATTTTCGCTACGAATCACAATTGTGAAGCGCGAAACGCCACGGCGTTCTGTTTCTGAAACCGTCAAACTTTCAATATTCAAGCGACGACGCGTGAAGATGATTGTAATTCGATTTAACAAACCGACCGTATTGGTAGTAAATACCGAAAGTGTATAATTTATCAACATATTACTCGAGCCTTACGTTGGTTACAGTACTGCCCGCAGGCACCATCGGGAATACATTCCCTTCTTTTTCACAAACAATTTCCAATAAATATGGGGTCTCTGAATTCAATAAAGTATCCAAGGACTCACTCAATAAATTACGATCGGATACCGTATGTCCTGGAATACCAAAACCTTTGGCAATCGTAATAAAATCTGGATTTTCTAATTCAACAAATGAATAACGACGCGCATGGAATAGCTCTTGCCACTGGCGAACCATACCTAAGAAGTTATTATTCAAAATGATAATCTTAACAGGAAGTTTACTTTGGGCAATGGTTCCTAATTCTTGTAAAGTCATTTGGAAACCACCATCACCAATCACCGCTACAACTTCACGTTCTGGTACGGCAACTTTCGCACCGAAAGCCGCAGGCAAGGCAAAGCCCATCGTCCCTGCACCACCTGAAGTGACAATCGAATTTCTTTTCTTAAATCGATAGTAACGATTCGTCACCATCTGATGTTGGCCTACATCCGTCACCACAACCGCCTCTCCTTTCGTTTTGTCAGACATCATCGCAATCGCCTCACCCATTTTAATTTGATCTCCTTCATGGAAAACATCTTTCAGGGTAATTTTCTCATGCTCTTCTTTGAAGTAATCATCGAACTCCGCACGCCATTCCAAATGCTCCGCAGGTTTGATTAAAGGCAACAAAGCTTGTAATGCCGCTTTGGCATCACCCACAACGGGGGCATCCGCCTTCACATTTTTATCAATTTCCGCTGGATCGATTTCAATATGGACAATTTTTGCTTGCTTCGCATAAGTTGCTAAATCACCAGTAATCCGGTCATCAAAACGCATACCTATTGCAATCAACACGTCGCAAGAATTTGTCAAAACATTCGCTCCATAGTTTCCGTGCATACCTGGCCAACCCACAAACATGGGGTGATCGGCATCCATGGCCGACATACCCAAAAGGGTTGTCGCAACTGGAATACCTGCCTTATCGACCAAGGCATTTAATTCCGCCTCCGCGCCAGCAATTAACACACCATGACCCGCTAAAATATAGGGTTTCTTGGCTGCATTGATCAATTTAGCGGCAGCTTCTACATGTTCAGCTTTGGGCTCGACACGAGGTTTATACGATATTATCGATGTGCAAGGTTTGTATTCAAAAGACTCCGTCATCATTTCGGATTGAGCCGTACGCGTTATATCAATCAATACAGGACCCGGTCGGCCGGTTTCTGCGATGTAAAATGCTTTAGCAATGATTTCAGGAATCTCATTGGGATCCATTACCTGGTAATTCCATTTCGTTACCGGCATGGAAATGCCAATTAAATCACATTCTTGAAAGGCATCTGTTCCTAATAAATTCCCTTTTACTTGGCCTACGATACAGACCAAAGGCGTTGAATCCAACATCGCATCCGCAATCGGAGTAATTAAATTCGTCGCACCTGGACCTGATGTTACCATGCAAACGCCTGCCTTGTTCAGCATGCGCGCATACCCTTGAGCAGCATGTCCAGCTCCTTGTTCGTGACGCACCAAAATATGCTTCAAACGATCTTGATAATCATATAAAGCATCGTAGGTAGGCATAATGGCACCACCTGGGTAACCGAAAATAGTTGTAACCCCCTGCGCGACCAACGACTCCATGATAGCCTGAGCGCCCGTTAAGAATTTCTTCTGTTCGGGTTGTTTTGAATCAGCGGGTTGGGTTTGGGTTTGTCCCATGGTTTTTATCCTATTTTGTCTCTATCTAAAACGAATAGCTAATTTAAGCCTTCATGCTTTAGAAAAAAATTGAAATGTTGATTTTTTACAAATCTGTTACACATCCTTGGCTGGCTGAAGCAACATTCTTAATATACTTACGTAAAACGCCTGACGTATGCGGAGAAACACGGGGTTTCCAAGCTTTCCGGCGTTCTGCTAATTCTGCATCTGATACATGCAAGATGATTTTGTTATCGACAGCATCAATGGTAATCTTGTCACCATCTTGGACCAAACCGATATTCCCACCTTCTTGCGCTTCAGGCGTTACGTGGCCGACCACAAATCCATGCGTTCCTCCTGAGAAACGACCATCCGTAATCATGGCTACCGAATTACCTAGACCAGCACCCATCAAGGCGGATGTTGGCTTCAACATTTCTGGCATGCCCGGCCCCCCTTTTGGACCTTCGTTGCGGATAACAACAACATGACCTGCTTGAATTTCACCTTTTGACAAATATTCCATTACCTCTTCCTCACGCTCACAAACTTTGGCAATTCCCTCAAAACGCTCACCTTCTTTTCCGGTAATTTTTGCTACCGCACCTTCCGTAGCCAAATTGCCATACAAAATTTGCAAGTGACCCGTTGGCTTCATCGGATTCGAAATCGGATACACAATTTTTTGTGTCTCAAAATTTAATTCCGGAGCTTCTGCTAAATTTTCGGCCATCGTCTTTCCCGTAACGGTCAGACATTCTCCATGCAAGAAGCCCTCTTTCAATAAATATTTCAAAATGGCTGGCATTCCACCGATCGCCAATACATCTTCCATGTAATATTTACCAGACGGTTTTAAGTCGGCCAACAAAGGCGTGCGATCCGAGATCGTTTGAATATCTTGTAAACTAAATTCAACACCTGCCGAATGTGCGATTGCTAAATAATGTAACACCGCATTTGTACTTCCACCCAAGGCCATCACCACAGTCATCGCATTTTCGAAGGCTTTGCGTGTCATGATATCACGTGGGCAAATGTTTTTCTCCAACAATACTTTCATTGCCGCTCCAATCGCCAAACATTCCTCTTTTTTCCCTTCGTGGGTCGCTGGATATGTGGATGAATTAGGCAAAACTAAACCCATAGCCTCCATCGAAGAAGCCATCGTATTCGCTGTGTACATACCTCCACAAGCGCCAGGACCCGGAATCGAATTACGAATTACTCCTTCATAATCTTCATCGGAAATGTTTCCTGCGTACTTCTTTCCTAGGGCTTCAAAAGCCGAAACAATATCTAATTTCTCTCCTTTATAAGATCCGGAACGAATGGTACCTCCGTAAACAAGCATACCTGGACGGTTCAAACGAGCCAAAGCCATCATCGCTCCTGGCATGTTTTTGTCACAACCTACGACCGCGATCACACCATCATACCATTGCGCACCCACGACATTTTCAATGGAATCAGCGATAATATCACGTGAAGGCAAGGAATAACTCATCCCATCGTTCCCGTTTGTCATCCCATCTGAAACACCAATGGTGTGAAAAATCAAACCCACCATGCCATTCTCTTGAATCCCTTTCTTAACGTGAACAGATAATCCATTCAAGTGCATGTTACAGGGATTACCCTCATAACCGGTACTTGCGATACCGATTTGCGCCTTGTTCATATCCTCAGGAGTCAACCCAATGCCATAAAGCATCGCTTTCGCCGCCGGATTTGTAACCTCTTGGGTAAGTGTTCTCGAGAATTTATTTAATGACATAATATAAATTTTTACAAACAACAAATATACGCAATCCTATTTGTTCAAGCCAAAGGATTGCCAAACAATATATGGCCAATCAAGGAAATACAAAATAAATTATTTGTTTTCCCCTACTTGCTGCCGCCACATAGCATAGTATAAACCTTTGTCGGCCAACAAACTATCATGATTTCCCGATTCAACCACTTGACCCTTCTCCAGCACATAAATGCGCGTCGCATGCATAATCGTGGACAAACGGTGGGCAATCAAAATCGTCAAATGCGCTGCATCCTGCGATACAGCCCGAATGGTCTCGGAAATTTCCTCTTCGGTCAAGGAATCCAAAGCAGATGTCGCTTCGTCGAAAACGAGCAAATTGGGATCCCTCAACAAAGCACGTGCGATGCTTAAGCGCTGCTTTTCTCCACCAGAAACTTTAACACCCCCTTCGCCAATTAATGAATCCAATCCTTTATCTGCTCGGGCCAATAAGCTCTGACAGGCTGCTTTTTCTAATACTTCCAAACATTGCGCATCCGTGGCATGTGGATTTACGAACAATAAATTTTCACGAATAGAGCCCGAAAACAATTGCGTATCCTGCGTAACAAAACCAATCTTCTTACGCAATTGATCAAAATCAATCGCATCTCCCGCTTCGCCATTGTAGAAGACTTGTCCTTTTTTCGGTCGGTAGAGGCCCACCAACAATTTCACCAAGGTCGATTTCCCTGCGCCCGAAGGACCCACGAAAGCAATCGTTTCACCCCCTTTGACTTGAAAAGAGATATCAGATAGTGCTTCTTGGGTTGCGGATTGATGCTGGAACGAAACATGATCAAACGTCAAATCCTGAATGTGGGTAATCGGCTTGGGATTAGTCGGCTTTTGCTCACCTGGAATCGCTAATATTTGCTCAAAGTTCTGTAATGAAACTTCAGCTTCACGGAAGGTATTCACCACATTCCCGATTTCCTGCAACGGATTAAAAAGGAAGAACGAGTAAATATTGAGCGAATAAAACTGACCAATGGTAATTTTACCTTGGTAAATCAAATAGATTAAAACCACGACCATGAGCATTCTCAACAGGTTAACGCAGGTCCCTTGTACAAAGGCCATTGAGCGCACATAACGCACTTTTTTCAATTCAAGTTTTAAAATTTTCTCCGTCGTCGCATTCAAGTGAGCGATTTCTTGTTCCGCCAAACCGAGCGACTTTACTAATTCGATGTTCCGCAAAGATTCCGTTGTAGAACCCGCTAAACCTGTCGACTCTTTGACGATTTCAATTTGAATAACCTTGATTTTCTTACTTAATACGGAAGAAACCCATGCGATCAAGGGACCCGTCACGAGGAACAAGGGCATCACCATCCAATGTACGGAAAATGCATACACAGAGATAAAAACCAAGGCAATCACCGACTGGAAAAGGATATTGATACCTAAAGTAATCAGTTTTTCCACATCAATGCGCACCTTTTGCAGCTTGCCTAAGGTCTCACCGGAACGTTGGTCTTCAAATGTCTCATAAGGCAATTCCAAGGAATGGCGAATTCCATCTGAGTACAGATTCGCTCCCACCTTTTGGGTAACCGTATTGATCATATAATCTTGGAAGTTTTTCGCAACCCGGCTCACAAAGGCAACTCCTACAGATGCTAAGGCTAAAGGCCAAATGGCATCAATGAATTGAGCCATCGTATGCGTTTCCGCGTGATAGACTGCTGCGACATCATCAATGATTTTTCGGAAGATGTAGGGATCCATCAAGGAGAAAATCTGATTTGTGGCAGCAAGCCCTAAGGCAGCAATCACACGCCAGCGGTAATGAGAAAGGTAATTGAGCAATAATTTCATGTTGTATTTTTTTTGTTTTTGACCTCTCAGTCAGACCCTAGGCTAAAACCCAGGGTTATAAAAACCTCGGACTTTTATCTGGGACGATGAAGCCTTGGCTACTCAAACCGCGCCAAAGCCATCTCCGCTACGGTCTTACCAATGGCTAATGAAGATGTTGCGGCTGGACTTGGAGCATTTAATATATTGATTACTTTTTCGTCTTGTACAATCGAAAAATCATCGAGCAAACCTCCATTACGATCACAAGCTTGAGCACGCACTCCGGCACCACCTTCAACTAAATCGTCGATTTGAATTTCGGGAATGAGAACTTGTAAGGCTTTGGTAAATGCTTCTTTGGAGAAACTGCGGTACATTTCCCCAAGACCTGTCTCCCAATATTTGGCTGCTACCTTTTGGAAGCCCGGCCACGTTAAGGTATCCCAAAGTTCCTTGGCATTGATGTCTAATTTCTTGTATCCTTCTTTTTTAAATGCCAAAACCGCATTGGGTCCAGCCTCTACCCCACCGCGCATCATGCGAGTGAAATGAACACCCAAAAATGGGAAATTCGGATCAGGAACTGGGTAGATCAAATTTTTGACCAAGTACTCTTTATCCTTTCTTAATTTAAAATATTCGCCGCGGAAAGGAACAATTCGCACGTCCAAAGGCGCTTTTTGGGTCCATTGTGCGACTTGATCCGAATACAAACCTGCGCAATTAATAATGAGTTTTGCTTCATAAACGGCTTTGCTCGTTTCCACAATGGAATAACTGAGGCCTTTCGTAATACTTGTTACCTTTTCACCCAGGTGTAATTCGCAGCCATTCGCTTGAATTCCTTGTGCTAATTTGGCCGCTACGGCGCGGTAATCCACGATTCCCGTTTGGGGTACCCACATTCCCTCAACTCCAATCACATGCGGTTCGTGCTCGCGCATTTCCTCCAAACTTAATTTCTTCAAACCTGCTAAGCCATTTTGTTGGCCGCGCTGGTATAAATTTTCCAATTGACCCAGTTGGCCTAGTGTACTTGCAACAACAATTTTCCCCGTTAATTCGTACAGGATGTCTTCTTTCTTGCAATAATCGATTAATTGGTGATACCCTTCGATGCAATTTTTGGCCTTCAAAGAGCCCGGCTTATAATAAAGTCCTGAGTGGATTACGCCGGAATTATTTCCGGTTTGATGCATGGACACCATTTTCTCTTTTTCGAAAAGGGCAATTTTCAAACTAGGTTTCGCTTCCAATAAGCGCTGAGCCGTCGCGAGGCCCACGATGCCTCCGCCGACGATGATTACATCTAAAGCCATAAAGTGGATGAGTGAAATAACTAAGCTCCAAAGATACGAAATCGGGGCGGGGAATTATCAATTAATTATCTGGTACTTGATGATTTTTCGAAATAGCTTGGGTGATTTTTTTGTAGCTTTGTGCTCCCTCATCTTAGCTTCGCCAAACCTCCAAGGATTGGCGAAGCTGAGGGGATAAGCACAAAAGCCTTGAACCCACAGATTGAACAATTGTATCGCATGGCGCAAAAGCCATCCCGAATTATTTTGGGATTGATGTCGGGGACCTCCTTAGACGGTTTAGACATGGCCTTATGTCGTTTTGAAAATTATGGTTTGGCGACAAAATGCGAGGTATTGCATTTTACATCTGTTCCCTTTGAAGAATCATTCCAAGCGTCCATTCGAGCGGTATTTGCGAAGGAAAACATTCATTTCCCCAGTTTAAGCATCTTGAACGTCCAAATCGCACGAACACATGCGGAGATCATACTGCAAACATTGCAGCGCTGGGGCATTCAGCCCTCGGAGGTAGATGCCATTGCGTCACATGGACAAACGGTGATGCACCGACCGGATCGGTCGGGGGAAAAACCGCACTCCACCTTACAAATTGGCGATGGGGATCATTTGGCACATTTGACTGGCATAATTACGCTGTCAGATTTTCGCCAAAAACACATTGCTGCGGGAGGAGAAGGAGCGCCTTTGGCGATGTTTGGAGATTATTTTCTATTTACCCAAGCGGGAGAAGATCGGATTTTATTGAACATGGGGGGCATAGGCAATTTTACGTATTTGCCTGCAAATCAAGACCCCAAGGGTATTTTGGTCAGCGATACCGGACCGGGAAATACACTAATAGATGCTTGGGTGCGGGCACATTATCCGGGTAAAAGCTTTGATGAAGATGCGCAAATTGCGCGAGCAGGAAAAGTAAACACGACATTTCTGAGGGAATTAATGGATTTATCTTTCTTCAAAGAAACCTTCCCAAAGAGTACAGGGCCAGAATATTTTAATTTGGATCAAGTGAAAGCATTGACGCCATCAGGAATTTCCTCGGAAGACGTTTTGGCAACATTAACTCGATTTACGGCAGAGAGCATTGCATTGGCCATACAGTCCTATACGAAAATCAATACAGGCCATATATTCGCCAGTGGAGGTGGAGCCAGAAATCCCTTGATCATGGAGCATTTGTGCGCATTATTACCCGGTTTTATTGTTCAAGATTCCGCCGTTTTGGGCATTGAATCTGCGGCAAAGGAGGCTGTTTTATTTGCCTTATTGGCCAATGAAACCTTGATGGATCCGGGTGTGGCGCGCGATCGGCGATTAGGGGATTCGCCTTGGATGACGATGGGGAAAATTAGCTTGGTGAATTAAGAGTTAAGAGTGAAGAGTGAAGAGATAAGAGTGAAGAGATAAGAGTGAAGAGTTTCGACTAAAGACTATTTTGATAACCCTGGGCTATAGCCGAGGGAAAAACAGATTAAAGTTTGGTAAAGAATTAAGAGTGAAGCTTTCCGACCAAAGAATTGCGACTGATATATGAAATACAAATTACAAGATTACATCCTTTTTGAAAATGAGGACTTCATCGTCATCAACAAACCCTCCGGAATAGCGACTTTGGATGAGCGGAAAGACGATTATGCTCCGAGCATCTTGCGCATGGCGAAAGTCTATTCAGAAGATGCGCAGGTGGGTCACCGTTTGGATAAGGAAACGACGGGGGCTTTGGTGATTGCGAAAAATCCAGAAGCTTACCGACATATTTCCATGCAATTTGAGCATCGGGAAACAGCCAAACGTTACCATGCCGTTGTAGAAGGCATGCACGACTGGGATGGCATGTTGGTAAATTTACCCATCCTCCCCCTCAAAGACGGAAAGGTAATCATTGCGCGAACGAACGGCAAACATGCGGAAACATGGTTTCGTTCGTTGAAAGTTTACAAAGGATATACATTGGTTGAATGCATGCCCATTACGGGACGCATGCACCAAATCCGTATTCATTTAACTTGTTTGCATGCGCCCATCGTTGCGGATGAAATGTATGGGGGAAAAGATGTCTATCTATCGGATTTAAAACGCAATTTTCATTTAAAAAAAGATACGGAGGAGCGTCCCTTGATGCGTCGGGTGGCCTTGCATGCACATAGTTTGAGCTTTAAGCTAATGGACGGAAGTCCAATCACTGTGGAAGCACCTTATCCAAAAGATTTCAATGTCTTGGTAAGACAATTGGAGAAGTATTCGTAAATTTGCAACCTTGGCTCCGTAGTTCAATGGATAGAATGTAGGTTTCCGGTACCTAAGATGAAGGTTCGATTCCTTCCGGGGCTACAAAATGACCTCTGGTCAATACAAAAGGACATTTCGTAATGAGATGTCCTTTTGTATTTTGGTTAAAAACCAAACTTGTGAAGTAAATTTGTGAAGTCATTATCATTTATAGTTCAAAAGTGTTGTCGAATTTACTGATTGCATTATCAGCAAATTTTTGCAGAAACTGCTTCAAATAACCTTGCGTTTGTTGAACAGATGCACGACCCAAAGCAAATGAAATCTCTTCTATCATGGCATCACTCTCCAACATGTGGTAAGCAAATTGTAAGTACCTCCATAGCATAAACTAAAAATTCGTTAGAAAAAGATCGAAAAATTACCACCCCTCCGCTGGCATGTATGGGATTTTCAGGAAATCTACAAAATTTAGGTTTGCCATCTATTGCTTTTTTTTGCTGACCAATTTCACCTTTCTGCTAACTATTTTGGTGATTTAATAAAAAAACAGGGAAATCTGCCAAAGAATATATGTTAAACAAAACCATTGAAATTGCATGTGAATTACGTTTTAAATATCTTCAGCATTTTACGAGATTATTCAAGCAAAAGGCCCCATGATTATCGAATGAATTGAGAAAATCAAATACCTTTCAGCCAATTCAAAATCAAATCAGCTACTTGTAGGTTGTTTTTGTCTTGCATGAGCATGTGGCTGTTACCTTTTATGCCTTTTTCCGGCAAATGCATCATTTCAGCTTTTCCACCTGCAGCATTTACTTCCTCTACATATTTCCTACAGCCATCATAAGCAGTTTGCCACGAATGAGGCACGCCGGTTGGTTGTGTTAAGTAGTCTCCAAATACGACTAATGTTGGTATTTTTGTAAGCACAGAAAGTTGTTCGGGCTTCAAACCACTTGGGCAATGTCCCGGTTCTACAAAAATCATTGCACCTACACCAGCCGCATTTACCAAAGCTGCATCTAAAGGATAAGAGCCTGACTGTGAATGACTAAGCAAAACCACTTTTCCTAAATCAGCGGATAAGTCTGCAAGGGCTTTGAAGGTAGGGTTGGGGTTTGGCAAGCTCATGCTAATATCTGGTACTGCTTGTTTTGATAGCTCTGACAAGGCTTCAAACGGAAATTTACCTTCGGCATTTGGATTGCCTTCGGTAGTTCCAATTCTGAAATTTGGTATCGAAGTTTCATCACTAAAACGCCAGATTGAGGGTACTTTACTGGCTTCTATTTTACCTGCTTTGGCATCATTATAAACGGCTTGATTAAAACCCGAACGTCCTCTACCTACTTGGTCAGGTATATATACAGAATGTCCTTTTCTTACAAAATATTCATCCCAACCCATGCGTCCATCAGGCGTGGTTTCCCAAGTTTTGCCTGTGAGTGTCATACCGTGAATCATTATTACTGGCAAGCCTTTGATTTTCTGTGGAATCATGTAATGCACATACATCTGATTCACAGTGATATTTCCTGCTGGCCCAAAACTACCCAACTGTTCAAAAGTTTGATTTAAACGCTCACCACCTACATAAAAACTGCCTTGTGCTTTGAGCAGGAGTGGTTTTTGAACAGATTGAATGTCTTTTATACTTTGAGCATTTATACCAAAAATGACTACAAACGGTATTAAAAGTAAGGATATTTTTTTCATATTAAATTAAAATTGGAACACAGATGCCAGTGATTTTAAAACACAGATTTTTTAAATTTCTTATTATAATGATAAGTAACGCCACCCCCATCTTCATTTAATATGTATAATTCATCATTTATTTAAAGGTCTGTAAACACCGATTCTGCTTTGCGTGAGCCTACGATTTGAATATTGCTTACAGCAGTATTTAATTCAGACAATTCCTTTGGGCTAAATTTTACTTTATCTGCTCCAATGTTTTCCATTAAATGGATGGCGTTTGTTGTGCCAGGAATTGGAATTATCCAAGGTTTTTGAGCTTGCAGCCATGCTAAGGATATTTGGGCAGGTGTTGCGTCTTTGCGTTTTGCCCAATCTTTTACCAAAGCAAGCATTGCCATGTTGGCTTTGATGGCTTCTGACGTAAATTGTGAAACCTGAGCTCGGCGGAAATCAAATTTGGTATTTTCGTCAAATCTTCCTGTCAAAAACCCTCTTCCTACTGGCCCCCAAGGCACAAAACTAATGCCCAGTTCCTCACAAATACCCAAAATATCATGTTCAACAACACGCTCAATCAAGGAGTATTCTGACTGAAGAGCAGCCACTTTTTGTACAGCATGAGCTTTCCGAATGGTTTCGGGAGAAACTTCTGAAAGTCCAAAATTTCTTACTTTTCCAGCAGCAATTAAGTCTTTTACTGCACCTGCAATGTCTTCGATAGGAACGGTTGTGTCATTTCTGTGTAGATAAAGTAGGTCTATTTCGTCTGTTTTGAGGCGTTTCAGTGAGCCTTCAACTCTGCTTTTGATGTATTCTGGTTTGGCGTTTTTGCCAATGGTTCTATTTCCATCATAATTAAAGCCAAATTTTGTGGCGATATTCACCTTGTTTCTGAAAGGTGCGAGTGCATCACCCACAAACTCTTCGCTCAAAAAGGGTCCGTAAACTTCGGCAGTGTCAAAGAACGTGATGCCGTTTTCATAAGCCTTGCGGATAACCGCCACCATTTCGTCTTTAGGCAAAGGTGCGTTATAAATTCCTGCCATGCTCATACAGCCCAAGCCTTGTGCAGAAACTTCTAAAGAGCCAATTTTGCGATTATTACTTGATTTAAGCATATTAGCATTTGAGATATTCCCCAAGGCCATCGTAGCGGCAAATGCAGTAGATTTTACGATAAAATCTCTGCGATTAAGTTCGTTGTTTTTCATCAGTCTATTTTTTAATAATGAAGAAGCCATTTCCTTATTTATTGTTTTTTTCAGCAAAGCCTTGACCTTGCAGGAATTCATAAAAACGTTCTATCCAATTATCTTTCGGAAGATTTTGTTTCAACATTCCAAACCCATGACCACCGTTTAGGTATAAATGCAACTCTACCAACTTCTTATTAGTAACCCAATGTTTGTATAAACTAATACAATGCAAATTAAAACCGCCTTCATCGTTGCTTGCTGCCAACAAAAACATGGCTGGAGCATCGATCAAGACCGGTTTTTGCATATAATCAGGAAAATATGGATAGATAGAAGCCACAAAATCAGGGCGATTGTTTTTATTATAATCAAATGCTGAAGTGGCAGCCACGGTACCACCAGCCGAGAAACCGATAATGCCAATTCGCTTGGGATTTAGGTGATATTCGGTGGCATGCGAACGAACATAAGCAATTGCCGCTCTTCCATCTACAGCACATATAGGAATTTGATTTTTGATCAAATCCTCCCATTTTTGATTATTATAATTCACCTGTAAAGCTCGCATCGGGTCATTGGTATCAAGTGGGAGCGTTCTGTATTTTAAAACAAAAACGGTAAAACCTTTTTCTACCAACCATTTTGCAACTTCTGAGCCTTCCGATTTCATGTTTAGAAACATAAAACCACCGCCCGGTGCTACAACAATACCCGTACCGTTGGACTTTGACGAATCAGGTTCGTAAACCGTCAAAGCCGGAGCAGTAATGTTGTACACCAAAGGCATTTCGGCATTGGAATTATTTACTTTCTCTTCGACAGTTGAAGGTTCGTTGTGATCATACAAACCAATAGTTTTCTGCTGAGCCATCACTAACGCTGGCATTAGTAGCAAAGTTAGTAGAAGATTTTTTAACATAAGTTTAGTTATAATTGATGCGCGATTTTTGAGAAAAATTAACTACATCTCACTACATCGTTCACCATTCTTTTACAATTCCTTCTTATCCTGCAATGAAAAATTTGACCTTCTTTTAGCAATCAGCCATTTGCCATTTTCTAAAACGTATTCGTCGTTATAAAAAACATACATCGAAGTTTTCATCTTTTTACCGTTTTCAGTTCCAACCAACATCACTTGGCAATAAGATATTCCTGTAGCATTATTGCCGTCAATATTTAATGTTTGTTGTCCGTTTAGGTGATAAACTGTTTCAAAACCTGCCAAAAAACTACCGAAAACCTCACCAATTTGCTTTCTGCCTGTCATTGAGCCCACAACTTGCCCGTTCATAACCGTTTCTACCACAGCATTTTCATTAAAAAGCAATACTTGGTTTTTAATATCTTTGGTATCAGCTAAGTTTGAAAATTCATCAACCAAAGCTTTTAATGCCAATCGGTTTTCGATGTCTTGGAGGCGTTTTTCCGTTGTTTTTTGAGCGAATGCTATGGTAAATAAACCGCAAAAAAGGATTGTTAAAAATAGTTTTTTCATGATGTATAAATTATTTGATGATGCAAAATTGCAATACATATTTAAACCCTATCGTATACAAATTCCTGCATTTGCTACCAGTTTTCCTGTTTTGATGGAAAGACTGTATTTATGAACCACAAAGCGTGTAGATTTGTCATACATATTAGTAAACGCAATGAGCGAAATCCAAATATTAGGTAGCATTGACCATCTCAACCGCAACAACGGCAAAGACACGAGTCACCCCTTGGTTACGGTGTTAGACTTGGCAATGTCGAAACCTGGACCTTCCGTAAAATTAAGGTTTGAGCTGTATGGCATTTTCTTGAAGGACTCGAGCTGTAGTGCCATGAAATATGGTCGTGAGTATTATGATTATCAAAATGGTACGCTCGTTTTTGTGGCTCCTGGCCAAGTGGTAGAAATAGAAGATGTAGACGAAAAAGGCCTGCATCAGCCTTCGGGCTTGGTCTTGTTTTTTTGTCCTGACCTCATACGTGGTACAGCATTGGGTCAAAGCATGAAAGACTACAGCTTTTTTTCTTATGAGGTAAACGAGGCCTTGCATTTATCAGAAACTGAGCGGCAATTTGTGCTCGATTGCTTCGAAAAGCTACAAACCGAAATACAACGCCCAGTAGATAAGCACAGCAAAAAACTCATAAGCAACAACATTGAGTTATTGCTCAATTATTGTACAAGGTTCTACGACCGCCAATTTATTGTAAGGGAGAATGCCAACAAAGGTGTTATTGAGAAGTTTGAAAAGGTGCTGGATGAATATTTCAAATCAGAAAATCTTCAAAACCTTGGGCTGCCAACCGTGTCATTTTGTGCCGAAAAACTGCATATTTCCACCAATTATTTTGGTGATTTAATCAAAAAAGAAACAGGAAAAACTGCCCAAGAATACATACAACTTCGATTGATGGATATGGCAAAAAACCAGCTATTCGACACTCAAAAATCAGTTTCTGAAATTGCTTACGAATTGGGTTTCAAATATCCACAGCATTTTACTCGATTATTTAAGCAAAAAGTAGGGGTAACGCCTAATGAGTGGCGGATGAATTGAGATTTTTCGCCACTGTACGTCTTCAAACTAAAGTGGACTTTTCCTAAGAGAGTGTTTCCAAGTAATTTTACACGAAGTTCAACTGTAAGTACCTCCTTTTTCAGACTGTCAAAACTGTAGATACTGTGTTATTAAGCACTTTTTCTTTCCATTCGATTGTAATACCATTTTGAATAACTTCCTCCAATTTACACGAAATTCCCAGATACAATAATTTGTGCAGCACTTGTGAAGTACCCCCCCCAAAAACGTCCAAGAAATTAAATAAACAGATGTATTGTGATAATGTTGGTATCCACCACCTTTGATGTAGGTCCAATAATCCCCTAAAAGGGCTACTCCTTCGAAAGAGATGTCCTTTTATTGATCCAGGTAATTTCGTTTGAAGAAGCTAATCAGGTCAACTAATTCAAATTCCTGTATGCATTAGGCGCTTGACCTACCTTCTGTTTGAACAAACGCGTAAAGTGCGAAGGATATTTAAAACCCATTTCGAAAGCAATTTCACTGATGGTTTTGGAGCTATCCAACACTTTTTCTTTGGCTATATTGATCAACGTAAGTTGAATATAATCCTGCGCAGAAGTACCCGTTGCTTTTTTGATTAAATCTCCAAAATACTTGGGTGATAGGTTTAACTCTTTCGCAAAATAGGAGACAGATGGTAAGCCTAAATTGACCGATTGGCTTGAATGAAAGTAGGTGTTAACTAAACCCTCAAACTTGCTCAACACATCTATATTAGCAAATTCCCGTGTAACAAATTGTCGATCATAAAATCGACTACAAAGATTTAAGAATAATTCAATGTTATTTACAATCAACCTCCGACTATGTGGATCAATAGGCTGTGTTAGTTCAATTAAAATATTTTGAAAGCAGTCGACTAAGGTCTTTCGTTCATTTTCCGACACATGTAAGGCTTCGGTCGAATCGTAAGAAAAAAAACTATATGCGCGAATGGACTTGGCAAGATGGGTCCCTCTGAGTAAGTCGGGATGGAAACATAATGCCCAGCCCGAAGGCTGCAACAGTTTTCCATTGTTTTGAAACCCAAAAATTTGACCTGGTGAAATAAAAAGTATAGACCCTTCCTCGTAATCATACTTGTTTCGACCATATTTAAACTCTTCGCATTTAGCGTCTTTTAAAAAAACAATGTACAATTCGGACAAGTATTGTGATTCTTTAATTTGACAAGATTTCGATTGGTCTAAAATGTTAACTAATGGATGCCATGTGGTTTGCCCGCGTTCATTTGAGAACTGTGACACACTTTGCAATTTGTTAATTTCACGCATACCTTGATTTAAAAGTTGAACAAATTTAATAGGTTTCCTCCCTACTTTATTTTGAATTCAGGAAAAATGGTAAGTAAATAGGCAATGGGTATAATCATTTAATCACATTCATTTTCGATTTTTACATCTTAAACACATAAGGTATGTACAATCAAACAAGGATACTTCTATTATTTTCCCTTTTCTCATTCGCTGTCAATGCACAAACCATAACAGAGTCACTAAAAAAGGATAAAAAATATCAGGCCAAAGCTCCCGCAACCATTCAAATTAGCCAGCAAGCATTTTCAAAATCAAATTCCACAGCCATTACCTGGTTAGGGATGGCCGGCTTTTTGGTCAATAGCCGAGGGACGAATTTTATGGTTGACCCCTTATTAGAAGGTTATGATCTACCATTATTAATGGAATTCCCTATTAAACCGAAGGCCGTTCCCAATCTTGATGCCGTTTTTGTAACACACAGTGATAACGACCATTACAGTGTTGAAACCTGCAAAGATATGTCGGCGGTTGTTAAATCATTTCACTCAACAATTTTTGTTGACTCCTTGATGAAAAATGATGGTTTAAAATCGTTTGGGCATTACATCGGGGAAAGATTTAAGCTAAATAACGTGGGGGTGCAATTAACCCTTGCCGACCATGCATGGCAAAATAATTACAAAAGACCTGGCCAGCGCTATTATTCACCGGGTGATGCGTGTGGCTTTTGGTTTGATACGCCGGATGGTAGTATATGGGCACCCGGGGATTCCAAATTTATGGAAGAGCAACTACACATGCCTACGCCTGATTTGATATTATTTGATTATTCAGAAGATGCAGCTTTTCATTCTGGACTCGATGGTGCAGTGAAAATTGCGAATGCTTATCCGAATACTCCATTATTATTGGGCCATTGGGGCTTTGTAGACGCACCCGATTTTATTCCTTTTAATGGAGACCCTGAAAAACTTAAAGCGCGCGTAATCAACCCGGAAAGAATTATCGTACTTGCTCCAGGCCAACCCTATTTGTTGAAAAAACTGACTAAATAATCATGTTAACACGCGTTTCTCAAACGGTCATTTTGCTAATTATGTTGACAGGCATTTCATTACACGCACAGAATTCAAGTCGAATGTTTCGAATTGCCAAAATAAAAGTAGATGGGAACCAATTAGCAAAATACACGGCCGCCTTAGAAGAGCAAATGCAAGCTGCCATAACCCTAGAGCCCGGCGTGTTGTCTTATACCGCTGTGGCAGACAAGAAAGATCCCACATCGATGACCATTTTGGAGGTCTATGCAGACCTTGAATCATATCAATCCCATATTGCAACCGCCCATTTCAGAAAGTATAAAGAAACGGTGAAAGATATGGTTTTGGGTTTAGAATTGATTGACACGGACTTGGTGATACGGGCAAATAAACCCGATTATTGAAGGATTAATCCATAAGTAATTTATTACGATATACTTAGGTAAATCAGAAAAACCAACAATCAATTGCTTCAGGTTAATTTTCACATGAACCGCTCGGATGTGAAAAACATGGTATTTGATCGCGCGGACTCGGACATGTTTTCGAGTTTGGATACCCAAGAGGCATATTTTGCCTCTTTTTTTATGCGAAAATAAAGCCCCCCACTATTCCTAGCAGAGGGCTTCGCATAATTTTAAGGGTATTAGGGTTAGGTAATCGCGTGTTGTTATAGAACTAGGGTTATTTACTATACAAAGGAACAAGGTTCCCGCGATTCCTACAATGAGGCCTAGGCCTCATTTTTATACCCAAAATGACTAAGAGCAAAAGCGAGCAAACTGTTGTTTTCGGTCGACAAATTTAATTTCTTACTAATGTGGTAACGGTGATTTTTTACCGTCTTTTCGGAGATGAATAGGATATCAGCGATCTCCTTGCTCTTTTTGTTCTGAGCAATCAATTCCAAAATTTTCAATTCGGATTGTGTAAGGTCCCCCAACTTTTGGCTTTCTTGGGTCTTCGTTAAAATCTGATCAAATGCCATCTCCACTGAGACCCGAATTTGATGATCACTCCAGGGCTTTAAGATGTAATTGACGGGATGCGTTTTACCGGCCAATTCCACAATTTTACGATCACTAAATGCGGTCAAATAAATTACGGCTAATTGAGGTTTCAACTGCTGCGCTTGTTTCACGAAATCAATCCCACTAGGCCCATCCCCAATATTAATATCGCAAATAGCCAAATGAGGATTAAAGGATGAAAGAGCCAACAATGCTGAATTGAAATCATGAAATACCTGACATTCATAGCCCAAATCTTCCAAAATCTCCTTGATATCCAAGGCCACAATAATCTCATCTTCTAAGATTATAATTCGCTTTTGATCCATACTTAAATTGTAAACGTTATTAAATGCTTGATGCCTTGGCTTTGATGCAGGGTATAGGTCGCCCCCATTTGCTCACTCAATATGCGAATGAGCCGCATCCCTAAATTCGAATTTTGATTAATCTCCTCCACCAGACCCGGACCGTTGTCCTCGATGGATAAAATAACCTGTGTGTCTTTTTGCTTAATTTCGATCGTTAATACGCCAGCAGAATCCCCCAAAAAGGCATATTTAAATGCGTTTGACACAATTTCATTGATAATCAAACCCAATGTCCCGATACGCTCAAAACGCAATTTGATGAAATCATGCATCTTAAAATCAATCGTGACAGGATTTAAGTCATCTTGCGCATACATCTGATGCAAATGTTCAACCAAGGTCCGCACATAACTATCCAAAGCGACATATTCCATTTCATCCGTTTGAAATAAACTATTATGCACCAAAGCAATGGTTTGAATTCGGTTTTGAAGAGCTGTAATCAGGTCAACTGATTCTTCGTTTTTAGTCCGACGCTTCTGAAGATTCAACAAACTGTAAATCACCTGCAGATTATTCTTCACACGGTGATGCAATTCCTTGAGCAACACGGCATTTCGTTCGTGTTCCAAATCAAGCTGAATTCGATTCTGAGTCAGCAAACCTTTTTGGCGAAAATTGACATAAAGTAAAATGGAGCCAAAGAGAATTGTCCCTAGGATAATACTCAATAGCTTAATTTTGAAATCCTGTAATTTTGACGCCTCTGTATATTCCTCCACTTGGTGCTTATTTTTGAGCGACTCCTCCCGGTGTTTTGCAAGCTCTAATTGACCTAAAAGTAGAATAGACTTATTCCGATTGATATGCGCATTCACCGTATCTTGATAGGCGTGTAAAGCTGAATTATAAAAATATGCCGAATCAAATTGATTTTGAGCGGCATAATAATCAGCATAGGCTTCTAGCATCAATACTTTAACGGGCATAATGACTTTTTGAGCCATCAAAACGCGTGCGTGATCCATGTAATACTTCGCTAACTCCCAGCGTTTATCATGCAGGTAAGCGCGTGCCAATAATATTTCCTTCCCAATTTGATTATCAGGGTTATCGCCGCTCGCCTGAATATCAAATTTCAACATGGGAATCGCCGTGCGAAAATCACCCATTTTCATATCACAAGCAGCCATGTATCCCTTGAATAATCCCTCCCAATAGCGCAATTCCCTTGGAAGATAGTTGGCCTTCGCCGCCTTACGAACTTCATCAACCTCTTGGTATCCCTGGGCATAAACTTCCCGCGCTTTCTTAAAATTCTTCAAATCAGAATACAACCAGCCCAACCTTTCCAAATAAAAAAGTCTACTGTAATCTCCACGTGGCGGCACAAACTGAAATTGCTTAAAATCTCGTAAGGCATCCTCAAAGAGTCCGCATTCTCGATAAATTTCCCAAAAGGTTTTAATGTAGCCTAACTTGATTCGTAGGCGCCGAATAGGAATGGCTTTTTCGATGTCGTTTTTCCCACGGTATTCTTCCTCTAGCTTAATGAGAATATGGCGCCAATAATAAGCTGGAACTTGCTTTTGATGCTCAAATAAAAACTCAAATAATGGGATTCCATGCGTAAATTTAGCCTGATTATGATAAACCATAGATAAAGGAATCGCAGCTTTGACCATTAAGTCTAAGTTCTTCCGCTTCACGGCATCTAACCATTGCTTCTCCAGAATTCGCTCTAAATCTGTGACATTCCCATTCGAAAAAAAACTGCCATCTACACGAAAAATACGGTCCCAAGTCTCCCACATAAACTGGGGGTTTTGGTAGCGTAAATCACGTTTAAATTTATCGGGATTATAGGAATCGTCAGACCAGCTTCGGAAAGAAACGAGCAAAAACAGACACAATATGGCCTTAAAAAGGCGACTAAATTTCATTTGATTTTCAATTAGAACTAGGGCCTTTTCAGGGCTTTATAGCCCCAAGTTAAGACCTTCCAATCAAAAATCAAATGTTAAACTTATTTTACCTCAAACACCAACGCCGTTTTCGCCGGAACCTCTAAACTCGCTCCCAATACCTGCGTCTTGTCATTCAACACATCAGTCAATTTGGCACCGGGCTTAATTAATTCCGCATAATTTCCCATGCTGAGTGTCTTCGCCGTGGCATTTTTATTCATCACGACCATCACCTTGCCTTTTTCCGAATAACGGAAATAAACATAGACCCCATTTTCTGGGCCAAAATGCGTCAATTTCCCAGTATGAATGACTTCAGCATGCTTCCGCCAATTCAACAATTTCTTAAAGAAATCCTGCGTGCTCTTCTCATCTGCCGTAAAACCGCGTTGGGTTACCGCATCTTTGATATCTCCGGGCCAACCGCCATAAAAATCCCCACGGATTTCACCATGTTCATTGCTTTTGGGATTCGACATCAAGATTTCTGTTCCGTAAAAAATCTGCGGAATGCCGCGTGTCGTCAACAAATAAGTCATTCCCATACGGAATAAAGCTTGGTCATGTTTGACCTGCGAATAGAAACGAGACATGTCATGGTTGTCACCAAATACCACCAAATTATCCGGATTCGCATAAACCAAATCATTCGAAATCACCGAATAAATCTTATTCAAGCCCTTGCCCCAATCTTGATCATTTTCATTCATCGCCTCCGAAATGGCGTTTTGCAAAGGAAAATCCATCAAAGCCGGCAAGGATGATTTGAAGCCATCACGGTTGATTTTTCCCTTCTGCCAATACGAAGTGATGATTGGATTTGATGACCACTCCTCACCTACCATGTTCAAGTTGGGATATTCCGCGAGTACCGCGTCCGACCAGCGTGCCTCGAAATGCTTTTCAGAATAAGGATACGTATCGATGCGAATACCTCCCAAATGCGCATATTCAATCCACCAAATCGTATTTTGAATCAAATAATTCGCCATAAATGGATTCTTTTGATTCAAATCCGGCATGGCAGGAACGAACCAACCTTCTGTCTGCATTTTGGCATCGTATTGTGATACATGGGGATCTTGAACCGTTTCTCTACGATGGGTTGTCGAAACGAACTTGCCATCAAAATTGATCCAATCTTTAAACGGAAAATCCTTCATCCACCAGTGGCCATCACCACAGTGATTCAACACGACATCCATCACAAGTTTAATACCCTTTTGGCCTGCCTTTTCCGCTAATTCCTTGTATTGTGCATTCGTACCAAAACGCGGATCGATCAAATAATGATCCGTGATCGCATATCCGTGATAACTTTCTTTCGCCTGATCATTTGCCAAAACCGGCATGTTCCAAATCGCCGTAAATCCCATGTCCTGAATATAAGGCAAACGATCAATGATGCCTTTTAGGTCACCCCCGTGCCGACCGTACATTTCGTTACGTGCAGGATTCGGTTCGCGGTACGTTGGAGCAGCATCGTTACTTGGATCGCCATTTGCAAAACGATCGGGTGTGATTAGGTAGATAACGTCTTTGGTTGAGTACGACGGACGATTCGCGGAATTAGGTGTGCGGGAATCGAGTTTGTAGTCGATGTGATGGAGTATTTTGTTGCCTTTTTTGATATCAATCGGATATGACCCCGCCAGCGCGTTTTTCGATATTTCACAATCCACGAATAGGTAATTCGGGCTGTCGGCCGTATGCACTTTCACGATTTTCAAACCTGGTTTTTTCGCGATAACCTCTGCGCCTTTCAAGTCCTTTCCATGGATCAGGAGCTGTAATTTGGGGTTTTTCATGCCCACCCACCAGTTGAGCGGTTCGATGCGTAATTCTTGTGCTTGTAGCGTTTGCAGGCTAAGGGCTGCCAATAGGAATAATATAAGTTTCTTCATGAATCTAAAGGGTTTTGTTCAGGTTGGCGAAGTCAGGACCCCAACGACCTGTGGTCTAAAATTAGCTGAAATGCCTCAAAAATTGCATAAAATGAAATGAAAATCTGAAAATTATCATGTTTTAGGCAGTTAAACGGGCGAAATTGAGTTCTTTGTGCAATCCTGACGGGGCCAGAGATCCCGGCAGCATCTTGCTTTTCCACCTAGATTTCGAGATATTTGTAGCTAAAACAGCCCTAAAACAAGCATCCTATGTGTGGAATCGTCGCCTACATCGGCTCACAAGCCGCTTATCCCATCATTTTAAAAGGTCTTAAGCGTTTAGAATACCGCGGTTACGACAGCGCTGGGATCGCACTTTACGGCAAAAACATCACCAATTTCAAGAAAAAAGGACGTGTAGCCGAACTGGAAGCCTGGACGGACGACATCACAAAAACGGCCTCAGTGGGCATCGGTCACACCCGTTGGGCGACGCACGGCGAACCGTCTGATGTGAATGCACACCCACACAAATCAAATTCAGGCAAATTGACTTTGGTCCATAACGGAATCATTGAAAACTATGCATCCTTGAAGCAAGAGTTAATTCAAAAGGGCTATACGTTTGAGAGTGCGACGGATACGGAGGTTTTGGTGAATTTTATTGAGGAAATCCAACAAAGCAACAATTATTCCTTGGAAGAGGCGATGCGCATCGCATTAAAGCGCGTGGTGGGAGCTTATGTTATCATTGTGATGGAGGAAGGATTCCCAGACCGACTTATCGCTGCGCGCAAAGGAAGTCCATTGGTGATTGGTGTGGGTGATGGCGAACACTTTTTGGCATCCGATGCTTCGCCGATTATCGAATACACGAAGAAAGTAATTTACGTGAATGACTATGAATTGGCCATTATTTCACAAGATGAAATCATCTTGAAGAATTTGGGAAATGAGCCGATTACCCCATACATCC
>JAHEAY010000114.1 GCA_024642485.1 Cytophagaceae bacterium | reverse complement strand
GCCCAGCAAGAATCCCTGCGCATGGTTTATCCCTTTATACCCATGGGGATTAATCCTGCCATTGCAGGTTCCAAAGGCGTCGCTTCAATGACGGGGATTTATCGGAAAAAGCCACTTTTTCAAGGGGGAATTACGAATACGACATCGTCCCAACAATACTTTAGTTTCGACATGCCAATCGCGCAGGAAAAAGGAGGCATCGGTTTTTTGGCCTATAATACGGATCAATCTTATGCTTTGGCTTCTGGTGGAATTGCAGCTAATTTGGGTTTAGCGGCTGTTGGGTCGAAGCAATTTCAATGGGGAAGAGGGAATCATTTACGAATGGGTTTGGAATTAGGAGTTAATCAATATCCCATCATTGGAAAAAGTGGAACGAGTGTTCTGGGTGGTCATTACGGTTGGGGCCTACAATATGAACGTGGGGATTTACAAATAGGTTTTAGTTCGCCTTCGAATTCCTTCGAATCGAGTTATGGGTCTATAAATAAGCCTATGTACCTGACTGGGCAATATATCTTACATGTTTCCCAACATACCTTAAAGCTGGGGACAGTTATTCGAAACCAACAAGAATCCATGAAAGCAGATTATTATGCTGTGTTTTGGGTGAAAGAAAAGTTGGGTCTGGGAATTTGGTATCAAGCAACAGGGTCTGAACTAGGTTCCAAGGCATTGTTAGGAAGTTTTGAGGTAGCGCTGGGTAAGAATTTTCGCTTGGGATATGCCTATGATTTTTTAGGGGAATCCACAGCTTATTATCCCGCGGGCTTTGGTTCAACAGTATCATCTGAACGTGCTGGATTTCATCAATTGATCCTCCGTTATGAGGTGGATTTGGGAAATGGAAAAATTGCAGAATTCCGGCCTTAAGTAATTATGTGATTTCTTTGACTTTGGTAGGATATTATTGGAATAAATAAAGAATTATTTGGTGCGCGAATAAATAGGATTTTTTCCAAAGAAATTTGTGCCCTTATATGGTATAAAAACCTTCGAATTGTTGGGTTTTATTGCCGAGAGTATATTAAATTGCGAGGATTTTTTTTCGAGAGAATTAAATTAACCTAAACCAAAACAATAACGTTTGAAACTATTTCTAGTCAACGGCTAGAATTTTACATTATGGATCCATTTTCCTACGTTGCCAATGCTGATACCCAAGTCATCGCTGACTTGTACGAAGCATATAAACAAGACCCTAATTCCGTAGACAGCTCTTGGAGAGATTTCTTTAAGGGATTCGATTTTTCACAAACCTGGTTAACAGAAGCGCCTGTGGGCAATGCTGCAGATTCTGCACATGTTCAAAAAGAAATGGCGGTTATTTCCCTGATCAAAGCATTCCGCTCACGTGGACACTTGTTGTCTAAAACGAATCCTGTTAGGGAACGCAAAGACCGTCAGCCTCGTCTAGGTTTGGCCGATTATGCGCTTTCTGATGCTGATTTAGATACCGTATTTCAAGCGGGTGTTTTCTTAGGAATCGGACCTGCGACCTTGCGTCAAATTCAAGATGCTTTGCACAAAATTTATGCGGGAACTATCGGTTTTGAATATTCGTACATCCGTGAGGTAGCTACGAAGGAGTGGTTGCGTAACAAAATTGAAAAAGAAGCTTTGTCTTTCAATCCTTCGATTGAAAAGAAAAAACATATCCTTCAGAAATTGAACGAAGCAGTTGTTTTCGAGAATTTCTTAGGAACAAAATACTTAGGCCAAAAGCGTTTCGGTCTTGAAGGTGGAGAATCAACCATCGCGGGTTTGGATGCGATTATTAATACGTCGGCCGACTTAGGTGTAAAGGAAGCCATGATTGGTATGGCGCACCGCGGTCGTTTGAATGTGTTGGCGAATATTATGCACAAATCTTACGAATCGATCTTTGATGGTTTCGAAGGAAATGTGCCAAACGAAATTCATGGTGATGGTGACGTGAAATACCACTTAGGTTATTCATCGAAGCACATCTCGCCAAACGGTAGCGAAATTTCTTTGAAATTAGCGCCGAATCCATCCCACTTAGAAGCAGTGAATCCTTTAGTTGAAGGTTTCTGTCGGGCAAGTGCTGATGCACATTACAGCGGAGATTATTCGAAAGTAATGCCTATTTTGATTCACGGAGATGCGGCGGTCGCTGGCCAAGGCATCGTGTACGAAGTGACGCAAATGGCGAAATTGAAAGGTTATTCAACGGGTGGAACGATTCACTTTGTTATCAATAACCAAGTAGGTTTTACAACAGATTTTGAAGATGCACGTTCGGCGATCTATTGCACGGATGTTGCCAAAATTATTGACGCACCTGTATTCCACGTGAATGGAGATGACCCTGAAGCTGTGGTTTTCGTTTCGCGTATTGCTGCGGAATTCCGTCAGGAGTTTGGCCGTGATGTATTTGTGGATATGGTTTGTTATCGTCGGAATGGACACAACGAATCAGATGAGCCTCGTTTTACGCAGCCTACGTTGTATGCCAACATTACGAATCATCCGAATCCACGCGAGATTTATACGCAAAAATTAATCAAGCAAGGAGAAATCGAAGCGAAGTTAGCGGAACAAATGGACGCTGAGTTCAAAGCTGAGCTACAAGCACGTTTGGATTTGGTGAAACAAAAAGTTCGTCCTCCATACATTCCTTTGAAATTGGATAATGCTTGGTCGGAATTACGTTACTCAACGGAGAAAGATTTCGAAAAATCGCCTAATACGGCTATTTCACAAGCTACTGTTGATCAAGTTGCGAAAGCGATTACTGTTTTGCCAAAGGGTTTTGTTGCTTTGAAGCAAATTGAAAAAGTAATTGCTGACCGTAAGGTATTCTTCGAAAAAGGCGAATTGAACTGGGCTACGGCTGAATTATTAGCTTATGGGTCTTTATTAGTTGAAGGCAAAGCAGTTCGTTTGTCGGGCCAAGACGTTCAACGTGGTACCTTCTCGCACCGTCATGCTGTATTGCATGATGCGAACACGAATGAGAATTACAGTTCATTAAATCATATTTCAGATAAGCAGGAAAAAGCGCAAATCTACAATTCCTTATTGTCGGAATATGGCGTTTTGGGTTATGAGTTTGGTTATGCCTTAGCGAATCCGAATGCTTTGGTTATCTGGGAAGCACAGTTTGGTGATTTTGCCAATGGCGCTCAAACGATGATTGACCAATTCGTTTCATCCCATGAATCGAAGTGGGGGACACAAAACGGTTTGGTGATGTTGTTGCCGCATGGTTATGAGGGACAAGGGCCAGAGCACTCAAATGCTCGTCCGGAACGTTTCTTGCAATTAGCCGCGGAGAATAATATGGTAATTGCCAATTTGACAACACCAGCCAATATTTTCCATGCATTGCGTCGCCAATTAACTTGGGAGTTCCGTAAGCCATTGGTCGTGATGTCACCTAAGTCGATTTTCCGTCATCCCAAAGTTGTTTCGAAGATGGATGCCTTTACGAAAGGTTCTTTCCAAGAAGTGATTGGAGATGAATTTGCAGACAAATCGAAAGTAAAACGCGTGTTGATCTGTTCTGGAAAAGTATATTTTGATTTATTGGATCGTCAAGAGAAAGACAAGCGTAAGGATGTGGCAATTATCCGTTTGGAGCAATTGCATCCATTCCCAACGAAGCAAGTGGAAGCAGAATTAGCGAAATACAAATCAGCTGAGGTATTCTACGTGCAAGAAGAACCGGAAAACATGGGCTATTGGTCGTATGTGATTCGTGAGTTTGGTTGGTCACGTTTCAGTAAATTAGTCGCACGTAAGAAATCGGCCTCACCGGCGACAGGATTCTTGAAGGTGCATGGAGAGGAGCAGGCAGCATTGATAAACAGAGCATTTGAATAATCGAATATTATGGCTATAGAAATGAAAGTGCCCGCGGTGGGCGAGTCAATCACGGAAGTAACGGTTGCTACTTGGAACAAGAAAGAAGGCGACCACGTGAAATTAGATGAGGTTTTGTGCGAACTAGAGTCGGACAAAGCAACATTTGAATTGCCAGCTGAGGCTGAAGGTATTTTGCACATTGTGGCAAAAGAAGGCGATGTTTTGCCGATCGGTGCGATTATTTGCACGATTGAAGCGGGCGGTGCAACAGCATCCGTAACCGTGGCAGACGCAGCTCCAGCAGCCGTTGCCGCTCCTGCACCCGCAGCAGCGCCAGCACCTGCAGCAGGCCCAACGAGCGTATTGGAAGTTAAAGTTCCAGCGGTAGGTGAGTCTATTTCAGAAGTAACCGTTTCGGTTTGGAACAAGAAAACAGGGGATGTAGTTGCCTTGGATGAAGTTCTTTGCGAATTAGAGTCGGATAAAGCGACCTTCGAATTGCCAGCGGAATCAGCAGGCGTGTTAGAGGTAATTGCTCAACCAGGTTCTGTAGTTCCGATTGGAGGTTTGCTAGCGAAAATCACCGTAGGTGGTTCCGTTTCAGCAGCACCTTCGGCAGCTCCGGCACCCGCAGCGGCTCCAGCAGCTGTATCTTCAGATGCAAATTATGCAGCAGGTCATCCTTCGCCAGCAGCATCAAAAATATTAGATGAAAAAGGAATTGCAGCAGCAACAGTTGCGGGTTCAGGTGTAGGTGGTCGTATTACAAAAGAAGATGCGATGGCAGCTTCAAAACCAGCGGCGGCTGCACCAGCAGCAGCTCCTGCTTCTGCACCAGCCGTAGCTCAAGGAGGAACGCGTCGTGAGAAAATGAGTTCATTGCGTAAAACAGTGGCCCGTCGTTTGGTCGCTGTGAAAAATGAGACGGCAATGTTGACAACCTTCAACGAGGTGGACATGAAGCCGGTCATGGATTTACGTGGAAAATACAAAGATAAATTCAAGGAGAAACATGGCGTAGGCTTAGGCTTTATGTCCTTCTTCACGAAAGCGGTTTGCGT
>JAHEAY010000113.1 GCA_024642485.1 Cytophagaceae bacterium | reverse complement strand
TTCCTTTCGTTATTAATTGTAAATTTGAATTCAAACTGAAATCTATGTTCTTTTTACGTCAAGTTTACGAGAGTTTTTTGTTTGCCTATCAGGCATTGCGGTCGAATGTGATGCGTACGACTTTGTCGCTTTTGGGCGTAAGTGTAGGTATTTTTGCTATTGTAGCGGTATTTACGGCGGTAGATTCTTTGAATAATAAGATTCGGAAAGAGATTGATTCCTTTGCGGGTTCCGGCGTTTTGTATGTAGGAAAATGGCCTTGGTTGATGCAGAATAATTATCCTTGGTGGAAATATTTGAATCGGCCGGAGATGAAATACACGGAATTTAAATACCTAAAAGAGCATTTAGAGAACGCGGAAGCTATCGCGATTATGGACGGCGGTCGGACGGCGAATGTCTCCCGAGGAAGTAATAGCATCGATGCCAATATGACCGGAGCTTCGTATGAGTATAATCAAATCACGAGTACGCCGATTCAAGATGGGCGTTATTTTCTTCCAATAGAATCTGACAATGGTTTATTTGTATGCATTATAGGAGCGCGCGTGGCAGAAACTTTGGTAGAAGGACGATCCGCAGTAGGGGAAATCATTAAGGTAAATGGAATTAAGTTTTTAGTGATTGGGGTGATTGAAAAGAAAGGGGAGGATATGTTGAATTTTGGGGGAACTCCGGATGAAAAGGTGATTATTCCATACACAACTTTTGCGGCTGTATTCCAAAAAGATAAACCCGCACCCGATATTGCGGTAAAAGCATTTAAGTCGGACGAGGGTCAAGCTGCTCTCGAAGGCGAGATTACAGGAATGATGCGTAGTCTACGATCTATTAAGCCGAAACAAGAAGATAATTTCTCTGTTAATCGCTTGGATGGATTGCAAGCCTTTTTTGATGGGATTTTTGCGGCATTGAATATCGCGGGAGCACTTATTGCCGGGTTTTCTTTGTTGGTAGGTGGCTTTGGAATCGCCAACATTATGTTTGTGTCCGTGAAGGAACGAACCAATATCATTGGAATTCAAAAGTCCTTGGGTGCTAAGAATTACGTGATTTTGTATCAGTTCTTGTTTGAGGCGGTGTTTTTGAGTTTGATCGGTGGTGTCGTTGGGATAGGTTTGGTCGTACTTATTACGCTTATTCCACAGGAGGCCCTGCCTTTGACTTTATCCGCATCTAATATATTCAAAGGGCTGTTTATCTCGAGTTTTATTGGGGTGTTGTCGGGAATCATTCCCGCCTGGGTCGCCGCGAAGATGGATCCGGTAACGGCAATTCGATCGAAATAAAAAAAGCCACCCGTTAGTTGACGGGTGGCTTTTTAAATGTTTGATAATCCGATATTAGATAGACAATGTCGCTAATACGGAATTCATATTACGAACAGCTTCCGCAGATTTGTTGAAAGCTGCTTGCTCGTCTTCTGTTAATTTGTAATCAACGATTTTCTCCCAACCATTCTTGCCTAAAACGACAGGAACGCCTAAGCAGATATCTGATTGACCGTATTCTCCGTCAAGTGATACACAGCAAGACATGATTTTTTTCTCGTCGCGAACGATTGCCTCAACTAAAGCAGCACCTGCAGCACCTGGCGCATACCAAGCAGAAGTACCTAATAAGCCTGTTAAAGTTGCACCACCCACCATCGTGTCAGCAGCTACCTTGTCTAATGTTTCTGCATCTAAGAATTGGCTAACAGGAACACCGTTATAAGTTGCCAAACGCTTCAATGGAATCATTGTAGTATCTCCGTGACCACCGATTACCGTTCCGTGGATATCATTGATTGAAACATCCATCGCTTTTGCTAAATAGCATTTGAAACGAGCTGAATCCAATGTACCACCCATACCGATGATGCGGTGCTTATCTAAACCAGCTACTGATTTCGCTAAGTATGTCATTGTATCCATTGGGTTAGAAATGATTACAATGATTGGGTTTTTAGAGAATTTTAAGATGTTTTCTACAACACTCTTCACGATACCCGCATTGACACCGATTAACTCTTCGCGTGTCATACCTGGCTTACGAGGAAGACCTGAAGTAATAACTACGACGTCTGAATTGGCAGTTTTTGAATAGTCGTTTGTTGATCCTACTAATTTGGTATCAAAACCTAACAAAGAGGCCGTTTGAAACATATCAAGGGTTTTACCTTCAGCAATACCTTCTTTGATATCTAATAATACTAATTCATCAGCTAATTCTTTTCTAGCGATGTTGTCAGCACAAGTTGCACCTACGGCACCTGCTCCTACTACGGTGATTTTCATTGTTTTTATTTTTAGGAATGATTATACTAAAATCGCTGCAAAAATAAGACATAATCATCAAATTTCGACGTTCTTTTTAAAATCAATATTATTCAAGGATAGACCCGATTTGATTTTAGCAGCATTTTAGTATATTTAAGGATTAATTAGTGAATATGGGAACAGAGAAAAGTTTTATCGATCGGATTATTTCCTCGCATTATTTTCAGCAGGCCATGGAAAAAGCGGAAGCGGTTTTCATGAAGGATAAGTTAGGTTTATTGGGTTTACTCCAAAAAGCACTAGTAAAGGTTCAGGAAATAGCGGCAACAAGTAATATATCGGTTGTAAAGCTCCTTAATCATTATATTGTGTTGTTTAGTGAATTAATTAAAGCATATGTTGCAGGTACGTACAAGAAATTGCCTGCAATTACGTTAGTTAAAATAGTGGCAGTATTGATTTACTTTATATCGCCCTTTGATTTCATTCCCGACGTGTTGCCTTTTGTGGGATTTACAGATGATTTAGCCGTTGTTTTATGGGTAGGGAAGTCGATTAAAAATGAACTTGATGAATTTGAAAAACATGTGAATGTTTAACGCCTGAATAAGGATTATTAACGACTATTGAATATATTTACAAAATTAAAAATTAGACTACAATGAACATCTCAAGTATATTATTGTTTTTAAATGGTTTAGGTGGCGGTGAATTATTATTAATCGGCTTAGCGATCTTATTGTTTTTTGGAGGTAAGAAATTACCTGAATTGATGCGTGGACTTGGAAAAGGAATTCGTGAGTTCCAAGACGCGAAGAATGAAGTAAAAGATCAGATCAACAAAGAATTAGACGAAACGAAGAAATAGTCTTCCCGTTTATTGTTTTCAATGCATAGTTGGCATAAGCCAACTATGCTTTTGTGTTTAAAAAGAATCCCCTTATTTGATGAATTTAGTTCCTGTTGCCTACTCGGAAATACGTCGAGATTTATTGGCTGGCAAGCGTACATGCGTGGAAATTGTGCAAGGTCATTTAGATCTAATAGATGCTTATAATGCTAAATTGAACGCATTTTTGACGGTTTATGACCAAGAGGCATTAGCGCGTGCGGCAGAAATTGATGTTAAAATCAAACAGGGTACAGCAGGTTCTTTAGCGGGAATGGTTGTTGGGATTAAAGATTTACTCTGCTATGCAGATCACCCAAGTCAGGCGGGTAGTCAAATATTAAATGGCTTTCAATCTACATTTTCGGCTACAGCTGTTCAACGACTTTTAGATGCAGATGCGATTATTATTGGTCGGCAAAATTGTGATGAATTTGGGATGGGATCTACGAATGAGAATTCGTCATTTGGGCCCGTATTGAATTTTGCGAATACAGCTCACGTAGCAGGAGGTAGTTCTGGTGGTTCTGCTGTGGCAGTTCAAGCTGGAATGTGCCAGGTTTCCTTAGGGACTGATACAGGTGGTTCGATTCGTATGCCAGCTGCATTTTGTGGCGTAATGGGCTTAAAGCCGACTTATGGTCGCGTTTCTCGCTGGGGTTTAATTGCTTATGCCTCATCATTTGATACGATTGGACCCATGGCACATCATCTGGAAGATTTGGCCCTTGTGTTAAAGACCATTGAGGGGAAAGATGGATACGATAGTACCGTGGTGGATGATTTTGATACGTCATATGCATCCAAGAAAAAAGTAGCTTACATCAAAGAAATCGTTGAGCATCCAAGTTTGCAACCAGAGATCCGTGATGCATTTTTTGCGCATGTGGAGACATTGAAGTCGGCGGGCTATGAAGTTGTGTCGGTTGATTTTGCATATATCGAGCAATTATTGCCGACGTATTATGTGTTGACAACGGCGGAAGCGAGTTCCAACTTGGCCCGATTTGATGGTGTGAAATTCGGTCATCGTACAGCAGATGCCAAAGATTTAATGGAGCTTTATAAAAAGACGCGGGATGAGGCATTTGGTGAGGAAGTGAAGCGAAGAATTATGTTAGGGACTTTTGTGTTGAGTGCCGACTATTACGATGCTTATTATACGAAAGCCCAACAAGTAAGACGCCTTATTCAGGAGCGTACGTTAGCGATTTTAGCAGATGTAGATTTTATTATTTCGCCGACTACTTCGTCTACAGCCTATAAAATGGGTGAAAAGACGTTGGATCCGCTTCAAATGTATTTAGGTGATTTGTTCACGGTTCAGGCAAATATTACGGGATTACCAGCTTTGTCCATTCCGATGGGTGAGGATACGCAAGGTTTGCCTATGGGATTTCAAGTTACGGGAAAGGCGTATGATGAGCAGGGCTTAATAGAATTTGCAAATTTATTTCAATAGAAGATGTACTATCGTTTGTGTTTTGTGCTAATGCTGCTTTTTGCTTTCCCTAGTTTGGGGCAGGTTACAGCTTCTATGCCGCCCACACAAGAAAATAGTGCTGGTAAGAATTACTTCCCTGCAGATGATTTAGCTGCGATTGATTCATTGGCTTTGGTCGAGCAAGGATTGCCTACAGCATTCATGATTGATCCTTCGATTGTTTCAAGCCGACTGAAGGGATTACAAAATCAGATTCCTCTAAATTATAATTTTCAAACACATCAGTTTGTTGAATATTTTG
>JAHEAY010000110.1 GCA_024642485.1 Cytophagaceae bacterium | reverse complement strand
CCCAAATTCTCTGCATGGATGGCATTGGAGCTCCTTGGGTGGAAGAATTCTTAACAGGTTTTGAGCATAAATTAACGGCCGACCAGACATTGATTGTCGACGAATCCCATCGTTTAGGAATCGTTTCTACGCAAATTCAAACGCCAGCAAATTTGATTCAAACCAGTTCTTTATCAAAAGCCTTTGGGATTCCAGCGGGGATTATTTTGGGTAAAAAAGCCGACATCGACGCAATCAAACAAGATCCCTTTTGGGTAGGTGGTTCGCCAGCAAATCCGGCCTATGTATTTGCCTGTTTACATGCCCAAGAAGCCTATGATGAGCGGATCGGACAATCACGAGTACTCGCTGAGGCGTTTACAAAAAATGCGATGCAGGTGAATTATGTCAAGAATTATCCAGCATTCAGTTCCGCTGACACGAAGCTTTTTGATCATTTAAAATCCCATGGATTTTTATGTAACCAATTTGCTTATCCTGATCCAAAAGCTGCTCCTATTTGCAAAGCTATTTTACCCGCTTGCCTGCATGTTCAGGATATCGAAGAACTAAGCCAAGCCCTATTAACCTATGAAAAAGCTTAAACTAGTACTCTTTATGGGACTCTTTTCAACGTCACTGCTTCATGCCCAAGAAAATGTGATCGATCAATTATTAAAGGCTAATCCCACATATTTTAAAACACTCACCGACAACCCATCCAAATACCGTTTGCAAATTTTATACACGCAAATTGACCGAGATGCGGAGAATAAGGCCCAATTCACCACACATGCCTATCGAGTGAATTCCAATGAATATTTCTACCCCGCGAGTACGGTGAAATTGGCCGCGAGTGTGCTGGCTTTGGAAAAAATCAACCGACTGAAAATTGATAAATCGACAACATTCAATACCCTGAAAAATCGGCCAACGCAGTTGGAGGTCCTAACAGACACCAGCGCAGCGAATGGTAAACCGAGCATTGAGCATTATATTAAGAAGATTTTATTGGTCTCCGACAACGAGGCCTACAACCGTTTATATGAGTTTTTAGGCCAAAAAGATTTCAACAAAACCATGGCTTCCAAAGGTTTTGAGGGTGTTCGATTCACGCATCGTTTGCAGACAAGCATTCCCTTGTTGGAAAATCAATACACAAACCCCGTGGAATTTGTGGATGAGCAAGGCCGACTTATTTATCAACAAAAAGAGCAGTTCTACAAGAAGCAAATCGTCTCCACGATTCCTATAATTATGGGAAAAGGAATCATGAACGATTCGGGGCGCATCATTCCACATCCGGTTAATTTTAGCTTTAAGAATGCTTATCCGCTTCAGGCCCAACATGATTTCTTGAAACGCTTAATGTTTCCAGCTTCCTACGAGAAAAAAGACCGGTTTAAATTGAGTTCTGA
The DNA here is from genome assembly GCA_024642485.1 of Cytophagaceae bacterium. Taxonomy (GTDB): domain Bacteria; phylum Bacteroidota; class Bacteroidia; order Cytophagales; family Spirosomataceae; genus Aquirufa. The sequence goes on along the minus strand of JAHEAY010000110.1, from coordinate 3,506 downwards.
AGATTATTCGTTTTTATATCGTTATATGTCGGAGTACCCAATCGAATCTAAACTCCCGAACTACAGCGCAGATTCCACGATTGGGCCTGCTTATTGCAAATTTTTATACTACGGCGGGGATAAAAAGGCGAAGATGAATCCGAATGTTCGCATCTTCAACAAAGTAGGCGATGCCTATGGATTCTTGCTGGACAATGCCTATTTCGTCGACTTCCAAAACAAGATTGAATTTATGGTTACCGCAGCAATCTACTGCAATGAAGACGAAATATTCAATGACGACAAATACGATTATGAAACCGTCGGGTTTCCCTTTTTCAAGCATTTGGGCGAGGTAATCTACCAACATGAACTAAGCCGACCAAAAACAAATCAACCTCATTTAGACTATTTGAGATTCAATTATGCGGATTAAAATCATTCTATTATGCTTGTTGGCCCACCTATCTTGGGCACAAAAAACCATCGGAATCGTCAACATATCTGTTGCGAATATTCGTTCAGAGGCGCGCGAAGGGGCCGAAATGAGTACACAAGCATTGTTGGGAACACCCGTTCAATTGCTTGAAAAAGCGGCAACAAAAAATTGGTATCGCGTTCAATTGCCTGACCATTACCAAGGCTGGGTCGAGGGAAGCACAATTATTCGGATGGATAGCTCCGAATTTCAGGCATACCGAAAATCAGGAACGGAACTCATTATTACGGCACCGTTCAGTAAAGTCTATCAATTCCCAAGTAATAAATCGGAGATCATCAGCGAATTAGTGCAATATAACCGCTTAATGGCTACCCGGAATAAGATCGGATTTTGGGAAATTCGCATGGCTGATGGTGTCATTGGATATGTTTCTATGCGGGATGTGGAAAACTATGCTTCATGGAAGAAATCGAATTCAGGTCCTACGGAACATCGAATGCTTCAGGCGGCACATCAATTCATGGGCATTCCCTATTTATGGGGAGGCACATCCATCAAAGGAATGGATTGCAGTGGATTTACGAAATTAGTTTTCCAGTCGAATGGCTGGATTATACCGAGGGATGCGAGCCAGCAAGCTCGCGAGGGAATATTTGTTGACAGCCTGAGAAACTGGGAAAATTTAAAACCGGGGGATTTGTTATTCTTTGGTGAAAAGAGACCAGACGGGACTAATAAAGTCGTCCACGTGGGATTATGGGAAGGTCATAATGCATACATTCATGCCGCCGACCGGACACGTAGAGCCAGCGTAGATCCGCAATCCAAGGATTTTGATGCCTACAATTTGAACCGTTATTTATTCACAAAACGAATAAATGCAATTTCAAAAGAGGTACAAAAAATCGACTAAGCTTTTCGGTAAGAATATGCTAGCACAATCACGCCAAACAACACAGCAGGAATAGATAAAATTTGACCCATGTTCAAGGTCAAATTATTCTCAAATGCGCTTTGGTTTTCTTTTAAGAACTCGTAGAAAAAACGAAGCGTAAAGAGCACAATCATAAAATAACCCGTCATTAAACCTTCTTGTGTGTCCTTTTTCTTTTTGGACCAAAACCACATCAAAGCGGCAAAAATCAACAAACAAGAAAGGGCTTCGTATAATTGAGAGGGATGACGCGCAAGCACCAAATTAGGGTCACCATAGGGATTAAACTCCGTATCACGCAAAAACTTAAAGCCCCAAGGCAATTCTGTTGGCTTTCCAATAATCTCCGAATTCATCAAATTCCCCATTCGAATAAAGAATCCACCCAAAGCTACACCCGGCACAATCCGATCCGTGATGTATAAATAAGACATGCCTGGATTTTTGCGAGCGTACAAATAAAAAGCAACAAATAAGCCAATCGAGGCGCCATGTGAGGCTAAACCCGAAAATGGTGGCGTAATCATTTGGATGAAAAAACGCAGAGGATCCGCTTGCAATAAGGGAAATTCATAGAAAAAATAATGCCCAGCGCGTGCACCTACGATTGTCGCAACCATCGTATACATGAGTAATTGATCAGCCTGTTCAGTCGAACGTCCCTCCTGTTTGAACATATAATTCACAACTCGAAAACCCGCCAAAAAAGCCATGGCAAAAAAGAAGCCATACCAGCGAATCGGAAATCCAAAAATGTCAATGATTACGGGATTGGGATCCCAGGAAATAAAAGCTGTGAACATGGGCTTATCGAATGAAACCCAAAATTAAGAGAATTTTTAAGAATTAGCGCGATACTTTTCGCACGAGTACTTGGATCGATTTTTTAATGACTTTTGCTGGATAAAGCCTTTGAGGTAAACCTAAACCAAACATGCTCTGCGTTGCAAATAGAAATACGACTAGTACCAATAAGGTTCGTTGGTGATTTTTCATAGCGCAAACATACAACATAAATAGTACTATGCAATACAAGGTACTGTAAATATTAATAATTTTATGAATTCGTAGACTTGATGTGTCGGTTCGTCGATTGCATCATCCTTATTACAATCCAAGCGTACATATTTGTACAAGATTCGCTTAGAACCTACGTTAACACAGTGTTCAACTAAATTTAACAACCATGAAAAAGCTCATTCTATTTGCCTTTGCTAGTACGGTACTTTTAAGCTCATGTAGCAAAGAAGAGGCCATGAATCCACAAGGATTTACAGCAATTAACGCGGCCAATGTACCACAAGCGGTACAATCTACGATCCAGCAAAGTTTTCCAACTGCACAAGTAGCCTATTCTGTCATCCAACCGAATGCATTGTATGTTGCGGATGTAACGACTCCTTCAACGGAAATGCAAATCGTCTTATCATCAAAAGGTTCAATAAAAGAAGCTTTCTCTAAAATTGATTCAACGGCATTACCAGCAAGTGTATTGACCTATTTATCTACTAATTATCCAGGATACGATTTATTGCATGCGTCGCAAAAGACAACAGGTACACCTACGGGTTACCGAGTTGAGTTAAAATATAAAACCGAATTTTATTCCGTATTATTTGATGAAAAAGGAGCATTTGTTTCCCAAACGACGGGAATGCCTGGTGGACCTAAAGGGGGTAAGGAAAAAGGTAGCCATGGTCCTACTGTTACTAGCTTGACACTTGCAGACCTACCAGCAGCGGTTCAAACGGCACTAACGGGGTATACGTTCCAACGGGCAATGGCGAAAATTGACGACAAGGGAGTGACCATTTACCATGTACATGCCGAAAAAGCAGGTATCGTTTATGAATTGGAAATCGCAGCTAATGGTACAATTACCGAAAGTGAAGCACAGGAAGTTAAACCGATCATCACAAAAACAGACTTGACAACATTACCAGCAGCCATCACCACGTATTTAAATACGAATGCAGCTGGATGGACACTCAAAAACGCAGTAAGTGTTGCGGCTGATAATGTGGTTATCCATTACCATGTTGTTGTTTCTGTAGGATCTGCTGTTCAAACCTATATGTTTGACAAAGATTTCAAATTGGTTCAAAATGCGGGAAAAGGTCCTAAAGACAACCAACCGCTACCTAATTTCAC
>JAHEAY010000108.1 GCA_024642485.1 Cytophagaceae bacterium | reverse complement strand
TAAATAAACGTAGGCGTAAAATTTTTCCAAAGGTACAAATTATTGATAATATTCATCAAAAACCTTTAATCGGATGAAATAAAAATTCGAACAGATTTTTTTATGTAAATTCGAATTCCAAAATAATCGCATGCTCAAACAATTGCACATACAGAACTATGCCCTCATTGACTCCGTCAATTTGAGCCTTTCTGATGGCTTGAGCGTCATTACCGGAGAAACTGGCGCCGGAAAATCAATCCTATTAGGCGCCATTGCCTTACTGATGGGTGCCCGCGCCGACGGCAAATCGCTGTACGATCCCGAAAAAAAATGCATCATCGAAGGGACATTTGCTTTGACAAATTACCCACATATACGCCAACTCTTCGAAACGGAGGGTTTGGATTTCGAGGATCCCTGCATCATTCGTCGGGAAATTAATCCCCAAGGGAAATCACGCACCTTCGTAAATGACAGTCCGGTGACCTTGGATTCCTTGCGGAAAATAGGCCAGGAATTAATCGATGTTCATTCGCAGCAAGACACATGGTGGATGTCGCACCCCGACTTTAGCCTGGAAATCGTTGACAGTTTTGCCCAAAACCAATCGCTTAAGAATTCCTATACAATCGCCTTTCAAGCGTTTATTCAAGCCCAAGATCAAGTTGATAATTTAGTCAAACAAGCTGCCTCCGGCATGCAAGGACTTGATTTTATGCAATTCCAATTTCAAGAACTAGACACGGCACAATTACGCAATGATGAATATGAGGGTTTAGAGGTTGCCGTTGAAAAAGGCGAGAATGCGGAACAAATCCACGAAAAATTAGCTGGATTGGTCAATCTGTTGAGTTTAGATGAAATATCCATGGGCCAACAAATGCGTTTGGCACTTCAACATACGCAGGCATTAAGCAAATGGGATCCAACCTATGAGGATTGGAAGGCTCGCTTGGATAGCATCTGGATTGAACTCAAAGATCTGAGCAACGAGGTTGAACGCGAAGCGGAAGATTTCCAATCTGATCCAGCGAGCTTACAACGCCAACAACAACGTTTGGATTTACTCAATAGACTTTTGCAAAAATATCAAGTTGCTGATATTCCATCGCTCATCGAAATGCGTAATAAATTGGATGATCAAATTGCGAGCTTCACCAATATGGATGAATCGATTGCAAAGGCGAAAGAAAATTTAGCAAATGCTCAAACACTGGCTGAAAAAGCTGCAGCGCAATTAAGTAAAAGCAGGAATCAAGTATTGGACAATATCGTAAGCCAATTAAGGGAATCGCTGTCTTCATTAGGTATTCCGAATGCCACATTGGCATGGGAAAATACGCAACGCGAGATGCGTGCGAATGGAATCGACAAAATTCAATTGTTATTTTCGGCCAACAAAGGATTGAGCCCTAAGCCATTTAAGCAAGTTGCTTCTGGAGGCGAATTAAGCCGTTTGATGCTTTCCATTAAACATTTATTAGCCCAGAAACGCGCATTGCCAACCTTAATTTTAGATGAAATCGACACAGGTGTTTCGGGGGAAATAGCCATTAAAATAGGTCAAATGTTGACCCAAATGAGTCAAGGACATCAGCTCATTGCCATTACCCATTTACCCCAAATTGCTGCAGCGGGCAGCTCGCATTGGTATGTTTACAAAGATCATGCGGGGGAGAAGACGGTTTCAAGCCTACGAGAATTGAAAGGGGAAGAGCGCGTCGATGAGATTGCCAAGATGATAGGTGGCCAACAAGGCTATGTCGAACTGAAAGATAATGTCAGAAAATTAATCCAAGCAAATCATGTTGAATAAGTTATTCATATTCGGACTCATAATGTGTCTTGTTTCCTGTTCACAGGCTGAAGAAAAATTAAGCGAGGAATTACAGGGGAAAGTATTGGGCTTACATGATGATTTGATGCCTAAGACAGAGGAAATTGTTTCGTTACAGGCTCAATTGGATAGTCTGTCCACGGGCAAGGATTCTGTTCATGTCAACAAACTGAAAAAGGCATTAGCCAAATCAGATCAAGCCATGATGGATTGGATGCATCAATTTTCAATAGATAGCTTGAGTAAGATGGATGTTAAATCTAAAGTCGAATACTTAGGCAAGCAATACGCTCAATTAAAGGATTTACAAAAACTCACTGATTCTACCTTACATGCAGCTAAAGCCTATCGCCCTTAGTATTTTATTGGCCATAAGCTTGTTCATAGCAAGTTGCCAAGAAAAGAAATCTTTGCCTTTTTTAGGACCCAAGGACACACATCTTGTAGGCGGAAAAGTGGATACGATCTACCATCAAATTCCACCTTTCCGGTTTTTGAATCAAGATTCAACTTGGGTTGGCGAAAAGGATATGGCGGGTAAAATTTACATTGCCGATTTCTTTTTTACTTCCTGCCCAACCATTTGCCCTAAAATGAAAACGCAGCTTTTGCGTATTTATGAACGTTATGCAGCAAATGACCAGATTCGCATTCTATCGCATAGCATTGACCCAGCTTTTGACACGCCGAGCGTCTTGAAACAATACGCAGAACGATTACAGGTTAAGGCTCCCCGCTGGAATATGTTGACCGGTGACAAAGCTGCCATTTACAAGTTGGGCGAAAAATCTTACATGGTAACAGCCCAAGAAGACAAAAACGAAGCAGGAGGTTTTGTGCATAGTGGAGCCTTTATTTTGGTAGACAAAAACCGACATGTTCGCGGTATTTATGACGGCACACAAGAAACCGAAGTCAATCATTTGATTGAAGACATTGAAATCCTTTTACAAGAAAAATAATGAAGTCGATTCTATTTATCAGTCTAGTTGTATTGTTCGCATCTTGCCAAAGCAAAGAAGAAATCATGCACCAACAATACGTTGTGGAGGGAAGGTCAATCTATGAAAAAAACTGCGCGAATTGTCATCAAAGCGATGGAAGCGGATTGCGCGATTTATATCCGGCATTAGCCAAAACGGATCTTTGGAAAAGAGTAAATGCACAGCAACTCGTATGCATCATTAAGCAAGGACAAAAAGGTGAAATCAACGTGAATGGAAAGTCCTATTCAGGTTACATGCCTGCGAACACAAAATTAGAAGCGATCGATATGGCTGAACTTGTAACGTTTATGAAAGACAGCTGGGGAGACAAAAAAATCTATTCTTTTGATGAGGCGCGAGCGGCCTTAAAAAATTGCCCTTAATTTGTAGGCAACTCATCCACCGTTAAAATCGAATTACTAACGCGGCGTAAAGAGTACGTAGAAAAATCCTGTGCGGCATCAAATCCCACACCATGGACGATATCGGTACGAGTTTTAATCGACACAGGTTTGGTCGTAAAGATCCGTTTTTCATCGGGCAACCAAGTAAACTCATCCGTTTTCATGACCTCCCCTTTCAGCACATTGTTAATGACCACGTGGCCCATTAATTTATAGGAATTGTCGGTACGGAAGAAATGTGCAGAATCCCCACGAATTTGCGAGCTAACGTTCCCCAATTTATCATAAAACCAGAGTTTCATTTCTTTGGGATAGATTCGATCCTCAGTAGGTGAAGTAATTTGTTGGTCCGTAATCATGTGCACCACCGTCCTTCCGGAATCAGAATAAACCATATCAATACCCAAAAGCTCTGATTTAGGACCGCGATAGACGCGTTTATCCTCAGCTTGTTCTTTTTGACAAGACCAAATCAGCAGAGAAATCGCTACAAAAAGCAGGAGTCTCAGTTGGGCCCACATGGAATTAATCGATTTTGACTTTACGGAACCAAATATCACCTAAGGTTAAACCAATCACCAAACGTTGATATTGTTCTTCCAACATATTATCAGCGAGTGAACCGCGTTTACCTAATTGGTAAGAAACATTGATATAATTCAAGAAATTTCGCAAAGGCAAGGCAACACCAAAGGAAACGCTTTGGTCTTTTGCATACTTCCCATTCCCGACAAAATCGTAAGGCGTTGTCGTTTGAGACACACCGACACGATAGGTAACACGCTTGAAGAAATTTGAAATCGATTCAAAATCAGGTGTATATTCAGCACCGATTGAAATTTGTTGGCTTACAGGCAAAGTCGTACTACGTCCTAAATTGTTGTCAACTTTTGACCAATCTGTGCGAACATAATCCACGCCCACCATCCAGTGCGCTAAACGTTCAACACTAAAACCGATTCGACTTGACATTGGCAATTGCTGCGTAAAGGATTGTGATTTTGCTAGTGTATCTGAGTTGATCACATTCAATCCACCTAAATCATAAGTAACAAAACGTTTTAAAACTTTAGAATTCAAGGTAGGACTTAAGTCCATCGTAGCTCCTAAGTTTAAAACCACATCATCTTTGAGAACCTTACGCCAAGCGGCTCCGGCCTTAAAGGTAACGTCATTGTAATGGGATTGATTTTCTAATTGAATCTTATAATACTGACCGTCAGACAAGTTTTGAGTTCCTACATGGCGATTGACCACACCAAACAAAAAGCCCATTTCAAGACCTACATAAAGCTCTTTTCCAATACGGACACCATTCGAAATGCTGAGCTTACTAACTCCCCCATCACCTTTGTAAGTGTACAATAAACTATCTACTCCTAATACGTTTAGGCGGCGATATGAACGTGTTTCGTAGTTAACAGTTGAATAGGGACGAACACCAAAAGACATCGTCCAGCGGTTTGGAATAACTGGAACGGTAAGATTCACTGACTGGTAATTGCCCCCCAAAACTTGTTGGCGCTGACGGTAATCTTGCATGTTTTTCAATTCAACATTAACACCTGCTTCGAACATAGTATAATGGTTACGAACTAATAATGCAGGGTTGATTTGATTGGAATAAATACCATTGGAATTGGAAACTCCAATACCTCCCATCATGGAATTCGAAGGTGTTTCAGGCGTATATAATTCGC
>JAHEAY010000106.1 GCA_024642485.1 Cytophagaceae bacterium | reverse complement strand
GATATCATCAATGCAACGAACTTGATTAACAAGGATTGGGGAAGACTTTATTTCTCTCCAAACACGTTTAACTCAACAGCTAGCTTAGGTTTATCTCGTGTTAATTCGGGTACAGCTGCTGATCCAACATATAAGTTTGCAGTACCTACGACACCTTACTCAATTGATCAATTGGGTTCAAGATGGCAGATGCAAGCAGGTGCACGCTATACATTCTAGTCGCATCTAGTCTTAAATGAAAAAGCCGAAGGAAAATCCTTCGGCTTTTTTTGTATTCTACTTCATCTTTTATGTAAAAATTTCCAGGAGCATATTATTAAATTATCCTGGAATTCAAATATTAAATTTTTTACCAACTCGTAGATAAGCCACCTTCATTACGTGGGCTGAAAGTAGGACTTGCAACTGGTTTACGAATTAAATCGGTCAATTGATAACCAAAATTAGCCTGAGAAACCCAGTGCTGGTAGGTATCTTGAACCGGTTTGTGGAGTGGCAAATAGTCTTTGAAAACATTCAGATCAAACGAACGAGCTCGAACGCCAGCACCTGATAATACACCGTCATGGGCATTGATCATTTGTTCAATGTGATTGGGTACCGGTACCATCATAACCGGTTTGCCTAAGTACATGGCTTCTGCCACCGACTCAAATCCTGCGGTCGAGATAAGACCTGCGCAATGGGTCATTTTATCCAGGTATTTTTCTGCATCAATCGGATGAAAGGTAAGCGAATCGGAATATGGGTATTCACTTTTGCGTGTAGGATTATCCCAAAAACAATCCAATTTAACTTCCGGATTTTGCTTCGACCAAGCCATGATTTCATCGGCGAGTCGGTAATGAGTTAAGTAGGCTAACCAGCGCTCTCCTGCTTGTGCTTGGATCGACTTAACTTCTTGACGCAATAGGGGCGGAACAGCAATGATATTCCGTTTGGTATCATTAGGCAACTCGCGGAAAGATAAGCCCAATAATTTGCGAGAGCCAATGGCCGTAATCCGCGTATTCACATTCAATAAATAGCGATCAAGCGCTTTTTCGGGAATGGATTCAAAATGCTCGCTAAGTAGGAGATATTGATGACCTACCGACATGCACGGTATTTTAGAGCCCGATTTTAAATTATATAAACCCGTAATGGATTCATAGAAATTGACGATTCCATCCGGTTGTAAATCCTCGATGAATTCACCCAATTGCGTGGCACTCTTCCAATAGGTACCAAATTTGGTGAAAGCCTGCATCGCAGTTTTACCTAATTGTACTGATTTCCCTTTGCCATAATTGATCGAAGGACTTTCGTACTGAATGAAGGGCGTCTCGCCGATGAAATCAGCAAAAAAGGCAGGAATTTTTCTGCCTTCAAAGGAGCCTACGGCATAGCCGACCACTTCGTGTCCCGCTTCGCGTGCGATTTGGGTTAAGGAAATTGCTTGCGTTAAATGCCCGCGACCTTCTCCTTGGACGGTAAAGATGAATCTGCCCATATTGCTGTTAATTCAGATGTTAAATCAAAACTAGGATAATCGATTAATTGCCATTCACCCGCATGCGTTTCAACCAATGCTGTTAAGGATTCCACCCAATCACCTGAGTTCATGTAGGTAATCCCATCGATTTGCTTGATCTCTGCTTTGTGAATGTGTCCACAAATGATGCCGTCGGCACCTTTAGCTTTCGCTAATTCAGCTAATTTCTCTTCGAAATCAGAGATGAAATTCACGGCTGCCTTTACTTTTTGCTTGATGACTTGTGATAAGGAATAATAGGGTTTTCCTTGCCAAGAACGGTATTGATTATACCACTTATTCAACCACAATAAAAAGGTGTAACCAATGTCGCCTAAATAGGCTAACCACTTCATTTGGCTAGTAATGCTATCGAAGATGTCGCCGTGGGTGATGAAATATTTTTTGCCGTGAGAGGCCAACATATAATCTTGACGAATGGAGAATTGCTTTCCAATTTTCAAGGGCAAGATTTGATCCAAGAAATCATCGTGATTTCCGCGTAAATAGATGACCTCTGTATCGAAGCGGTCCATCATTTTTAACACAGCGCGGAAAAACCCAGTATGTTTCTTCTTCCAGGTTCCTCCTTTTTTTAATTGCCATCCGTCGATGATGTCTCCGTTGAGAATCAATTGATGGCAGGAATTTGACTTCAGAAATTCGTTGACTTCTTTTGCTTTTGCTCCCTTACTCCCTAGGTGTAAGTCGGAGATGACGATTGTCTTGTAGGTTGGCCGCATGGCTTGTATTTTCGTTTACCAAAATTACAAGTCATCTGTTAGGGCTTGATTAAGTCATTATTATGATAAAGTTAAGCTTTGGCAATCCTTAAAGGTTTGCCAAAGCTAACGCTGGTTGGAGAAAAAAATTATATCTATTAACTGATATTCAAATCAGCATTCCCTTCCAAATTAAATCAGGATCTACTTTGTATAACGTTGAAAAGTGGTGGGCATCTCCCCCCGTCAAAACCACCTGAAGATTCGGCATTTGTTTTTTGGCTTGCTGGATAAATCCCTGCATTTCAAATTCAACACCCGCCATCACACCAGCGATTAAATTACTTTGCGTATCGTGTCCAAAAGATGGATAAGGATGTTGGGGGGCCACCTGCGGTAAAAGGGCCGTATGCGCGTGCATAGCAGCTGCACGCATGTGCAAACCAGGGCTGATGGCTCCGCCTACAAATTCATTTGCTTCATTGACGAGATTGTAGGTGATACAGGTTCCCAAGCAAATACTTAAATGGCTAGGTCCCGCGCCCAAAGCAATCAGTTTCCGGTCTTCTCCTAAGCTGCTAACATCGTAGCCATTTCCACGCATGATTGTTTGATTGGGAATTAGTTTTGGGGAAAGTAATACATGAATCGCTGGGGGAATGTCAATGACCGAACTTAAATGAATCGATTCAAGCTCCGTAAAATGAGGAATTTCGCACAGATTTTTTTCTGTTAATGTGGGGATAAATCCCTCGGTAACTTTCGAATCACCCACATAAACCGCATATTTTAAGCGGGAATTCCCAAAATCCAATAACAATTTCATCTCATTCAAATTTATATTCGGTAATTTTGCTGCTCACAATTTCCGCCTTTTTATGTATCAAATACAAATATTAAAATCCAAAGTTCACCGGGCAACAGTTACAGAAGCCAACATCGATTACGTGGGGAGTCTCACCATGGATGCTGATTTAATGGAGGCTGCCAACATGCTTGAACACGAAAAAATTCAAGTGGTTAATGTCAACAATGGAGAACGCATTGAAACCTACTTAATCAAAGGAGAACGGGGTTCAGGCATTATCTGTCTAAATGGCCCAGCTGCTCGGAAAGCGGTCGTAGGCGACATCGTCATTATCATCTCTTATGCGTTGATGGATTTTGAATTAGCCAAAACCTTCAAACCAACTGTAGTTTTTCCAAATGCAGCGAACCGATTAGTCTAATACGATTCCTCCGCATTAGGGAAATCTTGACTTTTCACATCCGCAACATAGGCTTTGACAGCCTGCGGAATTAATTCCCCTAAGTTTAAATAGCGACGTAAAAATCGCGGTTTAAATTCTGTATTGATTCCAAGCATGTCGTGCATCACCAATACCTGACCATCGCAAGCGTTTCCCGCGCCTATTCCGATGGTCGGGATGTTGAGTGTCTCCGTCACTTGTTTAGCAAGTCCGGCAGGAATTTTTTCCATTACTAAGCCAAAACATCCCGCTGCTTGTAGAAGTTGAGCTTCTTCCAAAAGCTTTTGGGCTTCATCTTCTTCCTTCGCACGAACGGCATACGAGCCAAACTGGTAAATACTTTGTGGGGTTAAGCCTAAATGTCCCATGACAGGAATTCCGGCGCCCACAATCTTTTTAATGCTTTCGACTACTTCTAATCCCCCTTCTAACTTGATCGCATGTGCACCCGTTTCTTTCATGATGCGGATGGCTGACGACAAGGCGATTTCGGAATTTGATTGGTAAGAACCAAAAGGAAGGTCCACAATCACAAGTGCGCGTTTCGTTCCCCGAACGACACATTGGGCATGGTAAATCATTTGGTCCAGTGTAATCGGCAAGGTCGTTTCGTGTCCTGCCATGACGTTGCTAGCACTATCGCCTACCAACAGACAGTCTACGCCCGCTGCATCCAATAACAAGGCCATCGAATAATCATAGCAGGTGAGCATCGAAATGCGTTCAGCCTGCTGCTTCATCAGAAGCAAACTGTGTGTGGTAATTTTTTTGAATTCTTTCAAATAGCTCATGGCATATAGTGGTTATCGATCAGTCGGACGCCTCCAATAAAAGCGGCGACTAATAGTTGACAGGGACGTTCTCCCCAAGGTTTATTTTCTAACGTGTTCGGGTCGCAACATGCAATGTAGTCGACGGAATCAAATCCGTTTGCCAACAATGCTGCCTCAAATTCCGCTGCGGAGGCACTCTGAAATCCTCGATAGATTGATAAGGCTTGCGTTTTTTGTTCGGCGCTTAGTCGGGTATTCCGACTGCTCATCGCTAATCCATTGGCTTCGCGAACGGTAGGGCAGGCGATTAATTTAACTTGAGATTGCGTGATTTCGAGCATTTTTCGAACGACAGCAATTTGTTGGAAATCCTTTTGCCCCATGAACAAATAATCAGGTTTTACCGCTTGAAGGAGTCGGTCTACGACTACGCAAACTCCCTGGAAATGACCTGGTCGGTGAGCTCCCTCGAGCAATTCCTCTAATCGGCCAAGCGGGTAATGCGGTAAATCCGTCATGCCTGAAGGATATAAGTCGGCAACTTCCGGCGTATACACCACATCGCAACCCATTTCGCTTAGCAGCAGCAAATCATTCGCTAAGGTTTTCGGGTATTTTTCAAAATCGCTTGGATCATTGAATTGCGTGGGATTGACAAA
>JAHEAY010000102.1 GCA_024642485.1 Cytophagaceae bacterium | reverse complement strand
AGTGGATCCTCGAGGTATTGCTTTAAGGTTAACAAGAATGCTGCTCCTGCTGCCCCATCTGCCACGCGATGGTCACATGTTAATGTTAATTTCATGATGTTGGTTGCATAAAACTGACCGTTTTTCACGCCAACAGTTTCTTTAATACCACCTACAGCCAAAATACAAGACTCTGGTGAATTGATGATCGAAGTGAATTGGTCAATACCAAACATACCTAAATTACTTACGGTAAATGTATTTCCTTCCCAATCCTTAGGTTGTAATTGTTTGCTTTTCGCTTTTCCACCTAATTCTTTCGCCTCAGATGAAATTTGAGCAATTGATTTTTCATTAGCAAAACGAATCACAGGAACTAATAAACCATCTTCAACAGCTACTGCCATACCGATGTGAACGTGTTTGTTCACACGAATACGATCTTCCATCCAATACGAATTGATTTTCGGATGCTTCGTTAAAGCCAAAGCAGTTGCTTTAATTACCATGTCATTGAATGAAATCTTAACAGGTAATACCTCATTCATGCTAACACGAGCCTCGATCGCCTTGTCCATGTTGATTTCCATCGTTAAATAGAACTCAGGGGCACTGAATTTAGATTCAGATAAACGACGCGCAATTGTTTTACGCATTTGGCTGTTTGGAATATCTTCAAAGCTTTCAACACCTGATACAAATGTCGACATCGCGCCACCTGCACTTGGATTGTAATCTTCAATATCATTCTTAGTAATTCGGCCACCTTCGCCTGTACCTTGAATCCAGTTCAAATTGTAACCTTTTTCTTTTGCTAAGGCGCGAGCTAAAGGCGATGCTTTAATCGAATCTTCAGAAATACGAACTTTCGTAGGAGCTGGGATAGCTGCTTTTGTTTCAACGGCCTTAGGCGCTTCTGCAACTTGTACTGGTGCTGGAGCTGCTACAGCGGCAACTGGCGCCGCAGCGGGTGCAGCTGACTCAGCTGCTAAAATCGGTTGGAAGTCTGTACCAGGCTCACCAACAATAGCAATAATGCCATCAACAATAACACCTTCACCTTCTTTCGCTCCAATGTATAATAAGGTACCATCTTCGTAGTTTTCCAACTCCATGGTAGCCTTGTCAGTCTCAACTTCAGCAATGATATCACCACTCTTGACAACATCACCTGTTTTCTTCAACCATTTAGCAATTACGCCTTCCACCATCGTATCGCTCATTTTAGGCATACGAACAGCTTTCGCTTTAATTCCACTTAAATCAATGGCTGGAGCTGCTGCAACGGGTGCAGGTGCTGCCGCTTGTGGGGCTGCTTCAACAGCAGCAGGCGCCGTAGCTGTGGCTGCAGCTACAGGAGCTTGCAATAAAGCTGAATAATCTTCACCAGGGGTTCCAACTACCGCAATAATGCCATCTACTGGTACAGCTTCACCAGCCTTAATGCCAATGTATAACAATGTACCATCTTCGTAATTTTCTAATTCCATCGTCGCTTTGTCAGTTTCCACTTCCGCGATGATATCTCCAGACTTAATTACGTCTCCTTCTTTTTTAAGCCAATTTGCAATAACACCTTCTACCATGGTGTCACTCATCTTGGGCATTCTTATTACTTCAGCCATGCTTTTATATTTGAATTTCAAAAATACGCTTTATACGCTTATTTTAAAAGATATTATTAAAAATTATTTGAATTAATCCAGTTTTAAAACGGCCATAAACGCTTCTTGTGGGATTTCAACATTACCTACTTGACGCATGCGTTTCTTACCTTTCTTTTGTTTCTCTAATAATTTACGCTTTCTCGAAATATCACCCCCATAACATTTTGCCAAAACGTCTTTACGTAATGCTTTTACTGTCTCTCTAGCGATAATTTTTTGGCCAATTGCTGCCTGAATCGCAATTTCAAACTGTTGGCGCGGCAATAACTCACGTAATTTCTCACATAAACGTTTACCCCAATCGTATGCTTTGTCTCGGTGTACAATGGCCGACAAAGCATCTACTTTTTCGCCATTTAACATGATATCTAATTTAACCATGTAACCAGGCTCATATCCTTTGTATTCGTAATCCAATGAAGCATATCCACGCGAAATGGTCTTCAATCGGTCAAAGAAATCAAATACAACTTCAGATAATGGCATATCAAATGTTAGCTCAACACGATCCGTTGTTAAATAGATTTGATTAACTAAAATTCCGCGCTTATCCATACACAAGCTCATAATCACACCCGTGTATTCGGATTTTGTAATGATTTGTGCTTTGATATAAGGCTCTTCAATGATGTTGATCAAGTTTGGTTCAGGCAACTCACTCGGCGCTGAAACCCATTGCGTTTCTCCTGCCGTCGTTAATACTTTGAACTTTACAGAAGGAACGGTTGTAATAACCGTCATATCAAATTCACGCTCCAATCGCTCCTGCACAATTTCCATGTGCAACATCCCTAAGAACCCACAACGGAAACCAAAACCTAAAGCTGCTGATGTTTCAGGCTCCCAAACCAAGGATGCATCATTCAATTGCAATTTCTCCATGGCATCACGCAAGTCCTCAAACTCTGACGTTTCTACCGGATAAATACCCGCAAATACCATCGGTTTAACTTCTTCAAATCCTTGAATAGCTGCTTTACATGGATTCGCCACATGAGAAATGGTATCACCAACTTTAACTTCTTTGGCCTCTTTTATACCCGAAATTAAGTAACCTACATCACCTGTTTTGATGATAGATTTTGGTTCTTGCTCTAATCCTAGGGTTCCAATTTCATCGGCAAAATATTCCTTGCCTGTATTCATGAATTTGACACGATCTCCTTTTTTGATTTCCCCATTATAGACACGGAAAATAACTTCAATTCCACGATATGAATTAAAAGTAGAGTCAAAGATCAAAGCTTGAAGTGGCTCATTGGGCTCTCCTTTAGGTGCAGGTACGCGCGTTACTACGGCATCTAAAATATCTTGAATACCAATTCCCTCTTTTCCTGAGGCATGAATAATATCTTCTTTTTTACATCCAATTAGGTCTATGATTTGATCAGAAACATCATCAGGCATCGCGCCAGGTAAATCGATTTTATTCAATACAGGAATGATTTCCAAATCGTGATTGATCGCTAAATATAAATTGGATATAGTTTGTGCTTCAATTCCTTGAGAGGCATCCACGATTAATAAAGCTCCTTCGCAAGCTGCAATGGAACGGGAAACTTCGTAACTGAAATCGACGTGACCAGGTGTATCAATCAAATTGAATGTATATACCTCGCCATCTTTTGGATATTGCATCTGAATCGCATGCGATTTGATTGTGATACCACGCTCACGTTCTAAGTCCATGTCGTCCAATAACTGATTCATCATATCGCGCTTCTGCACGGTATTGGTGAATTCAATTAATCGATCGGCCAAAGTACTCTTACCATGATCAATGTGTGCGATAATGCAAAAATTACGAATGTTTTTCATGTATGTTATTTACTACTAATATGTTTGGCTGACCCATTGCATGAGTATTGCCGATAAATATCCTCCATAGGTACCAATAGCATAACCTAATAATGCCAATATGACACCCAATGGAGCCAAAATGGGACTAAATGCTGTTGCTATTACGGATGTAGAAGCAATACCACCAACATTAGCCTGCGATGCAATCGCCATGTAGTGGTATGGTGCTTTAATCCATTTTCCAACTACAAATATAACTAAGCCATGTATGCTTATCCATATAAATCCTGTAAATAGTAGGAGTGGAGTTGAAAATAAATGGCTTAATGATATTTTTAACCCAATGGATGCAATGATAAAATAGAGAAATAGCGTTGCGATTACATCTCCTCCGGCTGCGTAAAAGCGCTTCAATGGGCTTAATCCTAATCCAATTCCCATGAAGGTACAAATGAAGAATGTCCAGAAACTTTGATTAAGGAATGTTATAACAATTATATCGGTCAGATACTTACCCGCATAAGTACTTAAGACTGTTATTAGAAATCCTAAACCTAAAATATAGATTAGATTATTGAACGTAAATTTCTTGACTGTCAAATCTACCTCCCAATCAACTGAAATCACTTGGTGGTTAAAAGTGGCCTTTAGATATTGATTAATCTTGTGTTGGAATGGAATCAAAAATAATAAAATTGCCAACCACGTTTCACCAAAAAATACGTCAACCGTTACAGCTTTTGCTAATTCATCTGCGTTCGGCAAAAATATCGCATTTAATGCCATTTGATTCGCTGTTCCACCTATCCAGGATCCAGCAATCGTCGCTAAGCCCCTAAATGATTCGGAATTAAATTCAGTTGGAAAAAAATAATGACTAATCATTAAGGAAATAGGTCCACCAATGATGACTCCCAATGCTCCAACGAGGAATAAAATAATCGGTTTCCGACCGATGGCTTTTAGTTTAGCTAAAGGAAGTCCTAAGGTAAAATAAAAGATACAAAAGGGTAATAGCGTTTTAGCTAAAGTTCCATTTAGATCTGTGTTTCCTATTACAATGATTCCTTGTTCGACTAATAAGGAAGGTAGAAAATAGCAAAATAATAAAGGAGGTATGACACTAAATACGAGTTTGATGATTTGCGATTTTAATTTTGACAGGTAGAAAATACCTGCCAACATGATAATCAAACTGATAAATATGGAAAGCTCTCCCTGAATCATGCCTATGACATTAACGATTCAATCTCCTCGATATCGATAGGTATATTTGCCATTAAATTAATGGCAGGTCCATCGGTAATCAATAAATTATTCTCTAGTCGAATCCCAATGCCTTCTTCTCGAATGTATATTCCTGGTTCACAAGTCAATACCATGCCTGCTGCAAATGGCTTGTACTTATCCCACACATCATGAACATCTAATCCTAAATGATGCGCAACCCCATGCATAAAGTATTTTTTGAACAAAGGCTGGCTAGGGTCTTGATTATCAAC
>JAHEAY010000122.1:15746-25477 GCA_024642485.1 Cytophagaceae bacterium | reverse complement strand
TATGTTTATAATTACCTGATGTACGCCAAAAAACAAGCACCTGAATATCCTTTGAGCCAATGGACTAAAAATCCCTTAGCAGAAGCTGCCTTTCCAGAACAAAGTATATTGTTGGCCTGGCAAGACTACCACCAGGGCAAACCGTTGCTAGCATTACAAAAAATCGACTTATTGATCAAAAAAGATACAGCTTCTGGCGCGACTGGACTTCAGAACATGTTAGATTTTTGGAAAACAAGTTTATTAAAACCTCAAGCATTTCAAACAATCAGAACGCTGGATGAGGCACAAAAAGCTTTGAGACAAATGCCCTTTCAGGTGGATGTTCTCCAACAAGCTTTGCCCATATTAAACAAAAACAAGCAAGAAAAAGCCGGCTATGATGCTTCATTGGCAGCACTTCAATGGAATGAAGAGATACCTGTTTACTACTTGATTTTTGCCATGCAAGCCTACCAAATAGGCGAAATCACCTATGGAAACGATGCGGTCTTGGAGTTAAAAAAACGAAACGCCAACATCTATATGGCCAACCAAGCGATTCTCAACAAGGCATTACAAGATGCCATACGCCGACAAAAATTCTAGTGAGCACTTGTGTATCAGATAATTATCGCGTAGTTTTGCAGACCAAAATTACATGCATGGCGGAGTCAATGGTTCTTTCGACATGTATTCACCTAATGAACCAAACAAGATGAATCAAAAAATTCGCATCAAGTTGAAGTCGTTTGACCATACATTGGTTGACAAATCAGCTGAAAAAATCGTTAAAGCGGTTAAAGCTACAGGAGCGGTTGTATCTGGTCCAATTCCATTGCCAACTAAAGTTGAGAAATTCACAGTTTTGCGTTCACCACACGTGAACAAGAAAGCACGTGAGCAATTCCAATTATGTACGTACAAGCGTCTAATTGACATTTTCTCTTCTTCTGCAAAAACTGTAGATGCTTTGATGAAATTAGAATTACCATCAGGTGTTGATGTTGAAATCAAAGTTTAACCTTCGGTTTCAAACACAAAAAGAAAACCTCTCCGAGCAATCGAAGAGGTTTTTTTTATGATAATAGTTGGAAAATCTTTCGCAAAGGTTTCAATGTAACGGTGAAGAAATAAGGCTTTAGGCCATTCTCTCGCCATGCCTTGCGATCCTCTCGATTCGCCACCCAGCGGTGTTTCCAGGAAGCCGTGCTCGTTCCTCCTGTGCGCATTGTCATGAGCAATTTGGGCAAATAGACAACCGAAATACCATGTTTAAACATCGCTCGAAGCATCCATTCATAATCACCGGCACAGGTATAATGCGTTTGGTAATAGCCAATTTGTTCGTAAACAGTACGTTTGACAAAAAAAGAAGGATGCGGCGGCATCCAGCCCCATAACCAACTCGATTTCTTATAGGCACCGGCCTTCCACTGTCGGACGACTTTTAGGCTAACAGGATCAATGAATTGCAAATCTCCATAGACGGCATCCACTTGGTTTTGACCAAACGACTGAACAACTTGACCAATTACATCGTTGCTCGGATAAAAATCATCTGCCCCAATCACGCCCACCACATCGCCAGTAACGCGAGATAAGCCTTTATTAAATGCATCGTAAATTCCCTTATCTGGTTCCGAAATAAAATTAATCCGGGAACCATAAGAGGACAACAGCTCTTTCGTTCCATCCGAAGACCCGCCATCGATCACCCAATATTCAATATTCGGATAATCTTGTGCGAGCACACTATCAATTGTCTGCTGAAGCGTAGCCGCAGCATTGAAACTTACCGTAATGATGGATACTTTCAAGTTCTAAGATTAAAAACCAAAGATATAAAATTCCCTCCCATTGCTTATTTCGAACATTACAATATTTTTTTTCTCGAAGACTTGACAAAAATATATTTTTCCGTACCTTTGCAAACCCAATTCGATTCTAAATCGGATTTTAATTAATAAAGCAATGAAAAGAACATTCCAACCCTCAGTACGTAAAAGAAAGAACAAGCACGGATTCCGTGAGCGTATGTCTACTGCAAACGGTCGTCGTGTGTTAACAGCACGTCGCGCGAAAGGTCGCCATAAGTTGTCTGTTTCTGACGAAAAAAGAGGTAAATAAGCCATAATTTAGTTCAAGCTGATTGAGGCCATTTACTTATCCTATAAGTAATTAAGCCATGAATTTCAGTTTCCCTAAATCCGAACGATTAACTCAAATCAAGGTAATCGATTCGTTATTCCAAAAGGATAGCACAAGCGTTTCACAACGTTTTGTCTATCCTTTTCGAGTTTTGTATAAGACCAATTCGGCTGCAAATCTGCCAGCACCCCAAATAATCATTTCAGTTCCCAAGCGTAAATTCAAAAAAGCGGTAGACCGAAATCTATTGAAAAGACGGATTCGGGAGGCTTATCGACTGAATAAACCCCATTTTGTCGGACCTGAATTTCAAAAATTACCGGATTACTTGGGTTTTGTTTATATTGGTTCTGTCATTGAACCTTATGCTAAAATCGAAAAAAGAGTCATTGGCATTTTAAAAGAACTCAGCACGCCTCAGCCATGCGAATAAATCCCCGTTCATTTAAGCATTCTTTCCTAGGATTAATCCTCGTTTCAGGCTTATTCCTTGCCTTCACAAATCCGGGTGATCGTTTTTTTGAAATTGCTAAAAACCTTGATATCTACGCAACAGTCTTCAAAGAACTTAATACCTATTATGTGGATGAAGTTGACCCGAAAAAGTCAATCGAAACGTCCATTGAAGCTTTACTCAAGAGCTTTGACCCCTATACTGTCTACTATCCAGAAAGTGAGATTGATGAATTTCTCCAGATGACCACAGGGAAATACCAGGGAATAGGCATCATCTTATCCGACATCAATCAAAGTCATCGAATCAGTTTCATTGAAGAAAACAGTCCTGCGCTCAAAGCGGGTTTGGGGATAGGCGATCAAATTATTAGCATTAATGGAACGAAATTAGGTGAAACGCCAGAAACTGATCCATCCGTGCTAATGAAAGGAAGTGCCGGTTCTGTTGTCAACATTGACGTCTTGCAAGTTGGGAAAACCGCTCCACAAACCTTCTCGATTAAACGCGAAACGGTTCAGATTAAAAATGTTGTAAACGCATCCATCATTCGACCAGGTGTAGGCTATATTTTACTCGAAGATTTCAATGCCTCCGCAGCGAAGGAAGTCAAAACAGCCTTGCTTGAGTTGAAAAAACAAGGGATGCAAAAATTGATTTTGGACTTACGCAACAACCCTGGCGGCTTATTAACGCAAGCCATTGATATTTGTAATTTGTTTATCCCCAAAGGAGCAAAAATCGTAGAAACCCGCGGAAAAGTCGAAGAATGGAACAAAAGTTACCAGGCGCTCAATCAGGCGGTGGATACTGAAACACCCATTATTGTTTTGATCAATAACCGAAGCGCCTCAGCGGCGGAAATTGTAGCAGGTGTTTTGCAGGACTATGACCGGGCAGTGATTATGGGCCAAAAGAGTTTTGGTAAAGGTCTCGTACAAGTAACACGCGACTTGCCGTATCGAACCAAAATGAAAATTACCACTGCCAAATATTATATCCCAAGTGGCCGTTGTATTCAAGCTTTAGACTACAAACATAAAAATCCGGATGGTTCTGCTAAAGCTTTTCAGGATTCTAGTGTCAAAACTTTCTACACGCAAAATGGCCGTAAGGTGGTCGATGGAGGAGGAATTGTCCCTGATCAATTGACCGACAAAAAACCCTTATCAGCCTTTTCGCAGGCCTTATTAACGAAAGATATGCTCTTTTTGTTTGCCAGCGATTATCATGGATCGCGAAGCAATATTGCTCCGGCGGAAAACTTTGCGGTGGATGCAGAAATTTTGGCAAAATTTAACACTTGGTTAGGCAAATCGAATTTCAATTATGAAGCACCTGTGGAAACCCAAGTAAAAAAAGTATTGGAATCAACGCGCGAACAAGCAGAATACGCTGAACTAAGTGAGCTCCTTCAAAAACAAGCGGCACAATGGAAAACCAATTTGGAACGTGAACTTAAACTTCATACCCAGGAAATCACGCCCTTGCTTGAGCAGGAAATGATCATGCATTATTACTTGCAAAAAGGATTAAATACTTGGTCAACACGAAAAGATCCGAGCATTTTGGCAGCATTAGATTTGTTGGGTAAACCGGCTAAATTTGCAAGTATATTAAGCCGCAAAGAGAAACCATGAGTTTGATTTTAAGCATAGAAACCTCCACGCCTTTGTGTTCCGTTGCTCTTCATCGGGCAGGGGAATTAATTGCCACGCGGGAAACACAAGAAGAAGGTGGGCATGGGAAAAAACTAACCCGTTTGATTGAATCGGCTTGTGCAGATGCTGGAATATCGATGGACCAACTAGATGCCATTGCGGTATCCAACGGCCCTGGTTCTTACACAGGATTACGGATAGGTTTAGCAACAGCAAAAGGGCTATGCTTTGGATTAGATATTCCCTTAATTACGATGAACACCTTGCAGGTTATGGCGAATGCTTGGACAGGATTGCCTGAAAACACCTTGTTATTACCTATGTTGGACGCCCGCCGCATGGAAGTTTATGCAGCCGTTTTTGATGGCCAAAGCAAAGAGCCAGTAACAGAAACGCATCCCGTTATTTTGGAATCGAACTCGTTTGAATTGCTGAGTAAACCCACGATTGCATTTGGAAATGGTGCATTAAAATGGAAAGAGACTTGCGAAAATTCGCAAATTTCCTTTTCTGAAGACCATCCCTATCCACATGCCGAATTTATGGGAGCAGATGCTGCAAGTGATTTTGCAAACCAGAAATTTGCATCACTCGTGTTAACTGAGCCAGCCTATTTAAAAGAATTCATGGGTACAAAACCCAAAATCAAAGCATTGTAAACATGGAAGAGATCATCAACAAAGTCAAGCAAAGTGGACTCATCCAAATTGACTTGGAAGAGTTACGTCCGAAAGATGAACGCGTGTTTATTGACATTGCACCACAGCTGTTTATGGGTTTAGCGCTTCGTGAAAAAGATTTTCGAACGTTTATTCAAACACATGATTGGTCACAATACCAAGGTAAACATGTGGCAATTGCCTGTACGGCAGACGCCATCATTCCTACCTGGGCCTATATGCTCATTAGTTCGCAATTAAGTGGGAAGGCTTCGACCATTGTTTATGGCAGTTTAGCGGATTTAGAAAAACAATTATTCGAACAAGTGATTCAAGAAATGGACTTAGCTCCTTATGACGATGCGAAGATTGTTATCAAAGGTTGCTCCAAAGAGTCTGTTCCATTAGAAGCATATGTTAGCCTAACAAATCGCCTGCGTCCACTGGCAAGAAGCCTCTTTTTTGGGGAACCTTGCAGCACGGTACCCATTTATAAAAAAGCAAAATAGTCCTTCGCATTTCGTAAATTTGCGCTTTCCCCGAACCGTATGTCCCAACAATCTCAAGAACAATACCAATTCATTTCTGCGATATTAACGAAGCATATTGGTGCCGGAACAAACATTGACGACCTTCAGTTTTTTTATGGCGGAAACTTCAATCTTGCGGTCCGCGTAAAAACAGGGGCCACTGAATATTTCATCAAATGGACGCAAGGAGAACATAAAGGTCTCTTTGAGGCGGAAGCCAAAAACCTCCAACTGATTCAGAAAACAGGTGCGATTGATGTGCCCAGCGTGCTCGGCGTGGGCACCTTGGACGAGAAGGAATATTTGATGATGGACTGCATTCAATCCGCTGAAAAATCGGCTGATTACTGGTCGAATTTCGGTGGTAAACTAGCCCATTTACATCAACAACATGCCGGCAAAGGTCATGGGCTTGATTATGATAATTTTTTAGGTGCGGCGAAACAAGAAAATGCTTGGCAAGCCGATGGTGTGCAATTTTTCATTCAAAATCGCTTGAAAAAACAAGTGGATACGGCCATTTATCACCGAAAAATTTCGGCTGAGATGGAAGAAAAATTCAATGCGTTGTACGAGAAATTACCTCAATTGATTCCAAATGAATCATCCGCATTATTGCACGGTGATTTATGGTCGGGCAACGCAATGGTCAATGCCCAAGGAGAGGTAACACTAGTAGACCCTTGTTGTTATTATGGACTTCGCGAGGCTGAATTGGCTTTCACGACAATGTTCGGTGGATTTCCGAAAGAGTTTTACGAAACCTACCATCGTACCTTCCCGATTGAAAAAGATTTTCACCAGCGTATTCCGCTCTACAATCTGTACCCCTTGATGGTGCACGTAAATTTGTTTGGCGAAGGATACTTACCTGCTGTAAGCAAAATATTATCTAGCTATTAAACCGTTTCAGCTAACCAAGCTTGAATTACCTCATCGGTATCTGATGCACCTGGGAAAAAAGTAACCAGCTTGCGTAAAATTTCTTCCATCACCGCATCAGGACACGAGGCCCCACAGGTCAAAAGAATTTTGACAGGTCGTTCAGCAGGAATGAAATCGAGGCTTTGAATTTCTTCTTTTCGACGATTATTATAGTGCCAAATCTCCGTAGGGCTAATTAATTTATCCGCAGATTTAATAAAATAAGTTGGCAATTTTTCTGCACAAAGATCTACTAAATGGGCAGTATTGGATGAATTATACCCTCCCGCCACAATGGCAAAATCGGCATCCGCTTTCAATAATCCGTAAGTCGCGCTTTGATTATCATTCGTTGCATAACACAGCGTATCACGCGTATCTGCGAAATGTTCCGTTACCTGATCGGGACTTAACTGATAAAAAGCGACAATTTCCTCCCGTAGGTAATCCGTAATTTCTTGTGTATCCGTCGCTAACATTGTCGTTTGATTCACAACGCCGATTCGCTCCAAATCCGTTTCCGGATTAAATCCTTTAGAAAATTGTCCTTCAAATTCATCGAAAAAATCCTCCGCAGATTTTTCTTTGCGAATGTAATGTGCCAACTGTTGCGCTTGTTGGAAATCTTTAATGACCAAAGTAGGCGTAACCGACTGAGAATGCGAAAAAGTTGCCTTTGTCTCCTCGTGACTTGGTTTACCATGAACAATGACGGAATAAGATTTTTGACCTATGGCGCTGGCGCGATTCCAAACCTTCTCCACAAAAGGGCAGGTGGTGTCATAGGCATAGGTATCTATTCCAATCGAAGCTAATTTGGCTTGAATTTCTAAGGTGGTTCCAAATGCTGGAACAATAACGATGTCGTTGGCTTTCAGCGCATCCCAAGGAATAATTTGGTTCCCTTTCGTATCCTGAATAAACGAAACGCCACGGTCCAACAAATCAGCATTAACTGCTGGATTATGGATCATTTCAGAAAGCAAATAGATTTTCTTCCCGGGATTCTGGTCAATAATTTTATAAGCTGTTTCCACAGCATTCTCTACCCCATAACAGAAGCCAAAGTGCCTAGACAAATAGATTTCAACCGGTCCAAAATTGAAATGAGATGGGCGATAATCCTTCTTTAATTTATCGTGTATGCGTCTTTTTTCTTTGACGGAACTAATCAAAGAACTGCTAAATAAACTTGGAATAGAGAAAGACTTCATCGTGAGGTTTAAAACAATAAAAATCGAACACCTAACTCAGATTAGGCATAAGTGTTTTCAAATTTACAAAACTCAGTTTGGAAAAATGCATGTCCCATATAATTACCTTTAAATAATTGATTTGACAAGAAGTTGTGAAGGAATGGATTGTTTGTGTTAATTTTACATTTGAATTTTCAACGAAATCAACAACACAATACGAAAAAAATGAACAAGTCTACAACTGACAGGTTTCGGTTTTGGCGTTATGTTTTATCAAATCCTCTCAGCAGGGGAATGATTTCGTTGTTCCGTAATCCTATTAGCATATTGTACATAGGACTCTTTGTTTTTGTCGTTTTAATAAATGTAGAGCACTCATTTAGTGAATCTATTCAGCAGTCTGGTTATTTCTCCGGTTCAATCGAGTTCGACAAGCAACCCGCATTTCAAATCAATACACAAAAAATAACGGCCAATATTACCAAAGAAAACGAATTGGCCACCTTGGAAATTACAGCAACGAGCACAAATGACTCTGCGACCGTTTACACGAAGATTAAGAATTTCAAAGGGGTAGGTACCTATTTTATTCCAGGTGATCAAGAATCAACGAACATCGGAAATTTGATTAAAAATTTACAAGACTTTCAAAATAAAAATAACTTTTACGAAGCCACTCAACCCAATGCAAATGGCATTTCTAACGGGGTTGGCCGCGTAAATATAACCTCATATACATCGGATGTGATTATGGGGGATTTAGTAATCATAGGCAACAATCCAGCAGGTCAGCAGGCCATATTGGGTGCGGCAAAATTCAAAGTAAACCTACATCCTTAATGGACATGATCGAATTCGAACCGGGCTTGGTTCAAGCCGCCTGGGAAAATGTTCTAGATTTTTTCGAAAAACAATTCA
This sequence comes from Cytophagaceae bacterium, assembly GCA_024642485.1. GTDB lineage: Bacteria > Bacteroidota > Bacteroidia > Cytophagales > Spirosomataceae > Aquirufa. The sequence goes on along the minus strand of JAHEAY010000122.1, from coordinate 17,005 downwards.
ACAAACGCCCGAGTGATTTAGAATCGATACTCTTCTTGATAGGCGTTCAAGAATTGGGGATTGGTCACCGTGTTTTTACCAAAGAAGAAAAACAAGACTTGATGCATATTGCAACCTGTAAAGTTTTAAGCTTTAGCGGCTTTTACGAACTGGAAGGACTCGATGAGGCGGGATGGCCGCATTGGAATTTAGTAACGCCCGTTCCTTCACTAAACTTAAAAGAACAAGACATACTTTTAAAAGCCCATATCATCCATTATTTCGAAACAGAAGTATTTTAAGCCATGATCAAAATCATCAGTTATAATGTCAACGGAATTCGCGCTGCCATTCAAAAAGGTTTTACCCAGTGGCTCGCTGAACAGCAAGCTGATGTCATTTGCATTCAAGAATTAAAAGCGGATTTCGAACAAGTAGACACGAAAGAAATCGAGCAATTGGGTTATACGGTTCATTGGCATTCTGCACAGAAAAAAGGCTATTCGGGCGTTGCCATTTTCAGCAAATTAAAGCCTCAGCATATTGAAATTGGCTGTGGCATTGAAAAATACGACTTTGAAGGACGTGTAATTCGTTTGGATTTTGATAATTTCTCTGTCATGAGTGTATACATGCCCTCGGGTTCAAGCGGAGATGAACGCCAAGCATTCAAAATGGAATGGCTAAGTGATTTTCATGTGTACATTCAGGCATTACGACAAGAAATACCCCATTTAATTATTTCCGGAGATTACAACATTTGCCATCGCGCGATCGATATTCATAATCCAAAAGGCAACGCGAACAGCTCGGGTTTCTTGCCGGAGGAACGCGAATGGATGGAGTCTTTTGTACAAAGTGGGTTCGTAGATACGTTCCGACACATCAATCCCGATCAAGCACATGCTTATTCTTGGTGGAGTTATCGTGCCGGAGCTCGTGGAAAAAACCTCGGTTGGCGTATCGATTACCACATGGCGAGCGAAGCGTTAAAACCTCGCGTTGCCAATGCTTATATTTTACCTGATGCGATGCATTCAGACCATTGCCCTATCGTTCTTGAACTAAATCCTGCTTAATATGCATTTCGAAAAACACGTATTCATTTGTACAAACGACAAAGACGCTCCTAAAAAATGCTGCGGTTCAGGTCATGGAATGGAATTAGTCGAGGCGTTTAAAGCAGCCTACGCAGAAGCAGGAAGCCCTGAAAAAATCCGTATCCAACGTGCGGGTTGTTTGGATTTTTGCGGCAAAGGGCCCGCCATGGTCGTTTACCC
>JAHEAY010000122.1:0-15646 GCA_024642485.1 Cytophagaceae bacterium | reverse complement strand
ATTTAAATCAATACGACTTCAGTCCATTATATACCCAAATCGAACAATTTCAAGCATTCTTGGAGGAAAATAAGAAATTCATTCGCGACAAAAAGATTTTTGATCGCAAATCGAATGACAACCAATTATCCTTATTCGAATAAATGGAGTAATTCTGCCAATTGATAGATTTGATTTTTGGTACGGACATCTTCCTCGCGAAAATTTAAATGAATGGCTGTTATACCTAAGGCTTCCGCAGCCTGTATGTCGATGATGGGATGATCTCCTACCATCACAACTTCAGCTGGTAAACAATTCGCTTCCTTCAGCGCAAATTCAAAAAATTCCGCTGCCGGTTTTTTACAACCTGCTAGCTCTGAAGTGATGACACGCTCAAAAAAATGCGACATTCCAACCCCGGCAATTTTCACATGCTGAATATCATCAAAGCCATTCGTTAAAATGTAAAGCGGGTATTTTGCGGCCAGTTCTTCAATGACCTGGTAGGCATCTGGGATTAGATGCTTTTTCCGAGGAGTTCGTTCGAGGTAAATATTTGAAAATAAAGTAGCGTCCCCTTGAATCCCTAAAGCCTCAAAAAAACGCTCGAATCGAGTTTCTCGTAAGGTTTTTTGATCGATGCGTCCATGCTGATAGTTATCCCACAATGCATCATTTATTCGGGTGAATTCCTGCCAAATCACCTTGGGACTATGTGAAATAGATTCTAGCAGCGCTAATTCGGTTAATAATTCCTGGATAACTTCCGAGGCATTTCGGTCATGGTCCCAAAGGGTATGGTCCCAATCAAAAAAAATCGCTTTTGGACTAAATTTCATCGAACAAAGGTAATAATAAGCTACCTTTGTCGCTATTAATTTCTGATAAGCTATGGAGCATCAATTACAATTAAAAAAACCGTTAGCGTTTTTCGATTTAGAAACGACAGGCATACAAGTCAACAAGGATCGCATTGTTGAAATATCGATTGCGAAAGCCAACATAGACGGCTCAGTAGATATTAAGACGCGTCGAGTAAATCCGGGTATTCCGATTCCATTAGAAGCATCTTTGGTTCACGGAATTTATGATGCTGATGTGGCAGAGGAACCTAATTTCAAACAAGTAGCCAAATCGCTAGCCGGTTTTTTAGATGGATGTGATCTAGCAGGATTTAATTCAAATCGCTTTGATGTGCCGATGCTCGTAGAAGAGTTTTTGCGTGCAGAAGTAGATTTTGACATGAAAAACAGAAAATTAGTGGATGCCCAACGTATTTTCCACATGATGGAGCCGCGTAATTTAACGGCAGCCTATCGTTTTTACTGTAACAAAGAATTAGTGGGAGCGCATGGTGCTGAAGCTGACGTTTTAGCTACGCTTGAAGTACTGAACGCTCAAGTTAAACGCTATGCAGAAACAGCGATGAAGGATGCAGAAGGCAAAGAATATTTCCCAATTCAGAATGATGTCAACAAATTACATGAATTAAGCGCATCTAACTCAATTGATTTTGCAAATCGCATGGTTTATAACAAAGATCAAGTTGCTGTGTTTAACTTCGGTAAGCATATTGGTCGGCCCATTTTAGACGTCTTAAAATCTGACCCATCCTATTATGATTGGATGATGAAGGGCGATTTTCCGATGGACACAAAACGAAAATTGACCGAAATTAAATTACAAGGTTTTCAACGCTAGGGACATAAAAATTCAGTTTAATTCGTATTTTTGCCTCGCATAAATGCATTCCAACTAATAACTATGCAATCGATTCCAGAAGTATTACGTACGATTCCGCTCACGCATTACATTTTATTCAGTTCTGCACTTTTCTGTATCGGAATTTTAGGGGTTTTGACACGTCGCAATGCGATTATCGTGTTTATGGCCATTGAGCTTATGTTAAATGCTGTCAACTTATTGTTAGCTGCATTTTCGTCGTATTATGCTGATCCTGCTGGACAGATTTTCGTATTCTTCATTATGGCGGTTGCTGCTGCAGAAGTAGCTGTAGGCTTAGCCATTATCGTGATGATTTACCGCAATATTCAAAGTATTGATATTGGTGTACTTAATAAAATCAAAAATTAATTAAGCGCCACAATCCATCAGAATTCCTATGTCATTATTCTATTTAATTCCCTTATTACCGTTTCTTGGCTTCGCCATTAATGGTTTAGCATTCCCAAAACTAAGTAAATCAGTTGCGGGTATCATTGGCACCATTCCTCCATTGGTAGCTTTTGCCTTGTCGCTTCAATTGTTTTTGAACTTTGATGGTCAAGCGCAGATTTATACCCTGGCAGAATGGATTAAGGTAGGAAACCTATCGATTCCTTTTGAATTCCAAGTGGATCAATTATCCCTATTGATGCTATTGATCATCACGGGAGTAGGCACCTTGATACACGTATATTCCATGGGTTACATGGCGCATGATGCAGGGTTTGGCAAGTTTTTTGCCTTTTTAAACCTTTTCGTATTCTTCATGTTGATTTTGGTTTTAGGGGCTAATTTCACGGTATTGTTTATCGGCTGGGAAGGCGTAGGACTTTGTTCTTACTTGCTTATCGGATTCTGGAATCAGAAAAACAGTTACGGGGATGCGGCACGCAAGGCCTTCATCATGAACCGTATTGGTGATTTAGGATTCTTAGTGGGTATATTCTTGTTGATTCAAAACTTCAACACGACGAGCTACTCGGTTATTTTCCAAGAAATTGCAGCAGGAAACGTTCCTGAAAACGTCGGCTTAATCGCATTTTGTTTGTTCATTGGAGCAATGGGTAAATCGGCGCAAATTCCATTATTCACTTGGTTACCCGATGCGATGGCTGGCCCCACTCCCGTTTCTGCCTTAATTCACGCGGCAACGATGGTTACAGCGGGTATTTATATGGTGATTCGTGCGAATGTGATTTTCGAATTAAGTCCTGAGGTATTACACTTTGTAGGTTGGATTGGTTTAGCAACCGCTTTATTAGGTGCTGCTATCGGTTTATTCCAAAACGACATTAAGAAAGTATTAGCCTATTCAACGGTTTCCCAATTAGGTTACATGTTCATGGGCTTGGGCGCATCGGCTTACACAGCATCCTTCTTCCATGTAATGACGCATGCATTCTTCAAAGCACTTTTATTCTTAGGTGCGGGATCAGTTATTCATGCCATGTCGGATGAACAAGATATCCGAAAAATGGGTGGATTGAAATCCAAAATGCCAATTACCTACATCACATTTTTATTAGGTACTATTGCGATTGCAGGTATTCCTCCGTTCGCTGGTTTCTTCTCAAAAGATGAAATTCTTGCCCATTTATACCACCATGATTTTGCTATGTGGTGTTTGGCTATTGTAGGCTCAGCATTAACATCATTTTACATGTTCCGCGTATTTATTTTAACCTTCTTTGGCGATTTCAGAGGAACGGAGGCTCAAGCACATCATTTGCATGAATCTCCAATTTCAATGACATTCCCATTAATGGTATTGGCTGTTTTATCAGTTGTTGGTGGATTAATTAATCTTCCCCATTTCGCTGGTGGCAATGAGTTCTTAGCACATTGGTTAGCGCCAATTTTACCTGCATCGGGTGAAGCCTCTGAGGTTTCCTTTTTAAGTTTAGAAATGGGTGCTCCATTGCTAGCTGCTTTCTTACCGGCATTTTTCGCAATTTATTTATTTGGTGTACAAAAATCCGTTCCAGCTGCAGATGAGTCTATAACTGGTATCCAAAAAGTGATTTACAATAAATTCTACATCGATGAATTATATGATGTAATTATTGTAAAACCGATTTCGGTATTGGGTAATTTCTGTTCTCAAGTTGTAGAATTTTTGGTAATCGATTTAATCGTTGAAGGTGTAGGCAGAATTGTAGCCTATGCATCTACGGAGTTCCGCCGCATTCAAACAGGAAATGTTGGCTACTATATTTTCGTCATGGTCTTATCCATTGCAGTAATTCTCGCTGTGAGTTTACGCACTTGGATCTTGTAATTTAAAATAGAACAAAAAGGTATGTTATTACTATTTATCCTATTATTTCCGTTGGTACTCGGTGCAGGCTTAATGCTTGCAAAACCAAGCAAGCCATTTGCTATCGCATTAGCGGGCTCCATTATCGAGGCCACCGCCATTGCGTATGCACTTTGCCCGGCTGAGTCGGCCAACTTGCAATTTAGTCAGGCGTGGATTCCAGAAGCGGGTATCAGCTTTACCCTATGGATTGATGGCATCAATGGAATTTTGATTGGCTTAACAGGTTTGTTAATTCCCTTTATTATCGCATCCACAAGTAATTCAGATAAGTCGAAAAATGCTTCTTACCTCGGATTAATCCTGGCCATGCAAACGGCTTTATTGGGTGCATTTTTAGCAAAAGATGCCTTCTTGTTTTATTTCTTTTTTGAAGCTTCATTATTACCTATCTATTTTCTTGCAGCACAATATGGGGGAGAAAACAGAACAGCCATCACGTTTAAGTTTTTTGTGTACACCTTATTCGGTTCATTGTTTTTATTGATTGCGTTGATCTACGTGTATTTACGTACGCCAGGAGAAACGCATTCTGCCGACATAGAAACGTTATACTTAACGGCACGTAACTTAAGTGCTGAACATCAAGGGTTCTTATTTTTAGCATTCTTTATCGCATTCGCGATTAAAATGCCTGTATTTCCGTTTCATACCTGGCAGCCTGATACATATACAACATCGCCGGTTCAAGGAAGTATGTTACTTGGAGGTATCATGTTGAAAATGGGTACCTACGGAATGATTCGATTAGTTATCCCGATGTTTCCTTTGGGAATTGCTCAATGGGGATTAAGCGTATCGATTTTAGCTATTATCGGAATCATTTATGGTTCAGTGATTGCGATCCAACAAAAAGACGCGAAACGCTTACTTGCCTATTCTTCTTTTGCGCACGTTGGCTTAATGGCCGCTGGAATCATGACACAAAGTGTGGATGGAATTCAAGGAGCTTTATACCAAATGCTTTCACATGGTATCAATTTGGTTGGCCTATTCTTTGTGATTGAAGTGATCGAACGTCGCACCAAAACACGCGAATTAGCACAATTAGGTGGCATTACGCAATCATCTTATGTACTAACTGTAGCATTCATTGTCTTGAGTTTAGGTTCTGTTGCGCTCCCATTAACGAATGGTTTTATCGGTGAATTCTTATTATTAAAAAGTGTATTCGATCAAGAAATGTACTTAGGAATCATTTCAGGAATCACAATTATTTTAGGCGCCGTTTACACCTTACGTTTGATTCAAAAATCAATCTTTGGCAATGTATCCAAAGTGACAAAAGACTTTGAAGATCTTTTGTTAGGCGAAAAACTTGTATTAATACCCTTAATCCTCTTGGTAATTTTGGGAGGTTTGTTCCCTCAATATGTATTATCCTATAGTGCAGCAAGTGTAGAAAAACTTGTCGCATTATTAAACTAAGCGGAAATTTAACAACAGCAAAGCAGAATTATGACAGCTATCATTGCTCTATCATTATTTGGAATCCTTAACCTATTTTTAGGCTTTTGGTTATCGCGTAAAATGATCCAACAAATCACGATGCTTTTTCTAGCAATAGGCATTGGTATTACGTTGACAGATTGGAATCATGAGTTTTTGTGGTTTGGAAATATGTTCCGTACGAACAATACGTCGATCAACTTCAGCGTGATTATCCAACTCGCAGCATTTTTTGTCGTTGCATTCTCGAATGCATTCGGTCAAGATGATGAGCATACACATCCGGCAGAATACTACGCCATCATGCTATTTTCAACTGTGGGCGCCATTATCATGGTTTCCTTCGACCACTTAATGATGTTGTTTGTAGGCCTTGAGATCTTATCCGTGGCAATGTATGTGTTGACAGGTTCTGACAAGCGTAATTTACGTTCTAACGAAGCGGCGATTAAGTATTTCTTAATGGGATCATTTGCGACAGGAATCCTATTATTTGGTATGACATTAGTTTATGGCGCAACGCGTACCTTCTACATTTCCAATATGGCAAATGTTATTGCAAGCACAGCGCCAGAGTCAATGCCATCATTTTTGTATGCTGGTGTTTTGTTAATGTTAGTTGGCATGCTATTCAAAGTATCTGCGGCACCCTTCCATTTTTGGACACCAGATGTCTATGATGGCGCGCCTACAATCTTTACTATGTTCATGTCGACGGTCGTGAAAACGGCTGGATTTGCGGCCATTTACCACATCTTTGCGGGAGTTTTCGGAGGCTTATATTCGACTTGGGTTATGCCTGTTTATTATATCTCCATGTTGACCTTATTAATCGGTAATGTCACGGCGGTGTACCAACAAAGCATTAAAAGAATGTTGGCCTATTCAAGCATTTCCCATGCAGGATACATGTTATTGACAGTTTCGGCAAGACAAGGAAGTTCAACATCGAGCATCTTGTTTTATTCATTGGCTTATACATTAGCGACCTTAACAGCCTTTGCTGTATTTAAAATCGTTTCGGAATACCAAACAGGTAGAACAGAGAAGCCAAATAATTTTCAATCTTTTGAAGGCTTAGCAAAAGCGAATCCATTCTTAGCATTTTGCTTTACCGTTTCTTTATTGTCCTTAGCCGGAATTCCACTAACAGCTGGATTTTGGGGAAAATTCTTCGTCTTCACGGATACTTTCAATCGCAATATTGTCTATCCGGTCATCATTGCCATTTTAATGTCGGCCGTAGGTATTTACTATTATTTCAAAGGAATTATTGCTGTGTATTTCAAACAAGGGGATATTCAAAAAATAGAGTTAAGTACACTATATCAAGTGGCATTAGGCTTAACAACCTTAGGAACATTGGTATTAGGCTTATTTCCCAACCTAGTTAAAAGCTTATTTTAATTGAAGAAAAAATCTGAACTTTTTAATCGGAAAGATTTAATCGCCTATTTCCTCATTGCAGGAACAGGGGCTTTGATTCAATTATTGGCGGGTGCCTTATTGAAAGACTGGTTTCATTTAGCCTATGAATCAAGCATTTTACCAGCTTATTTCATTTCGTTAATTGCAGGATTTATTTTGACAAAATTGTTTGCATTTAATGCACGCCAATCCCAACAGACCCGTCGGGAAATGATCAAATTCATGATGGTCGCAACATTTTCTGGCTTTGTCACTTGGGGATTTAGTATTCTTCCTTACCATATCATTCAATCGAGCTACAAGGATTTATTCATTCAAATTCCATATTCATTCAAGAAGGTCAATGTAACGCAGATTAGTACAACCTTAAATGGAATGGGATTCAGTTTTGTATCAAACTACGTTTTGCACAAAACGTTCACCTTCAAAAGTAGCGGGTTTTACGACCGTTTCAAGGATCTTATTAAGTAATAAGTCTAATCAATCACGTTTAGGTCTTAGAGTAATCTTAATTTTCTTAAGAATTCACAATGCTAATACGCGCTGTATGAAGCGATTTTACCCAAAACCGCTCTAATTCTTAAAAATTTCTTAAAATTTTCACTCGATTGTTTGCAATTAAAAATATATCGCGTAGTTTTGTAGCTCAAACCTTAAAATATTACAAAAATGAAGAAAGTATTCGCTTTGGCTTTCGTTGCTGGTATGGTAACTTTAGCATCTTGTGGTGAGAAAAAAACTGAGGCTGCTGCTGATTCAGTTGCTGCTGATACAGCTGCTGCTGCACCAGTTGATACTGCTGCTGCTGATACAGCTGCTGCTGACACTGCTGCTGCTAAATAATTTTAGCCAGTCTCACAAAAGAGTCCTTCGCATGCGAAGGACTTTTTTTATGCCCGTCAATGAACAAAAGCAGAAAAATAGCTTCATTCTTAGACCACTTTCCTCCAAAAGTGGCTGAATACTGTTTTAACTTATGGGACGAGCACCAATTTGATTTTATTGTTTCCAAGAAACGAGACACAAAATTGGGAGATTTCCGTTTTTCGCCTTCCAAAGGATTTCAAATCACGGTTAATCACAACCTTAACCCTTTTGCTTTTTTAGTTACCTATTTGCACGAAGTCGCGCATTTGGTTACTTATCAGAAATACAAAAATAAGGTAAATCCACACGGCCAAGAATGGAAGGATGCTTTCCTAGCATTATTTGATCCATTATTAGATGTAGAGCTACTGCCACTAGAATTAGTTCATGTCCTTAAGGCCTATTTGGTTAATCCTGTAGCAACCTCGAATGGCTATACGCCTCTGGTTGAGGTACTCAAGAAATTTGATATACCAACAGAAACTGAGGCCATCTTATTATTCAACTTACCCGAAGGCACGACATTCAAATTAAAAAACCTTATTCTACAGAAAGGTAAACTACGCAGAACCCGCTACATTTGCTTAGAAGTACACACCAGCAAATTATACCTCGTAGCAAAAAATGCTCAAGTACAAACACTCGACACATAAGCGTAAACCGTTCCTGCTTTTGTTGGTGCTCTTCTTGTTTACTTGGAATCTCTTTGGGCAAACAGACACTCCGCTCCAACAAGGAAAATGGATTAAACTCGCGGTTACTCAGTCGGGGTTCTATACAATCAATCCAGCTTGGTTAGCGAAGCATCACATTGAAAATACCCAACCAGATAAAATTTGCATCTATTCCGCGAATTTAGGTATGCTAAATCCAAATGAGCCATACCAAAATGGCTTGTTAAAACCTATCCCAGCTTATTATCTAGGAGGAACAACGGCAAATTGGAGTATCCTGTTTTGGGGAGAATCCCCTCATGCGCTTCGCCAACAAGAAACATGGAAACAAGAAACGAATCTTTACAGTGATTCCACGTATTATTTCGTTCAGCTAGATGCAGCGAAAACAAGCCCAATCGAAGAAATTGAAAACAATCCCGCGAATGGCCCCTTTTTACCCTACGCCTGGTCGTTAAAACATTATGAGCCCGAAACTTATAATCTTCTGCAATCTGGTCAATCCTGGTTAGGCGATGCGTTCTATGGAAATTCGAGTAAAATCTTGCAATACACATTAGCAGATTATGCGATTGGACAAGCGGCCTTTTTGAATATCAAACTTTTTGCTAGCAGTATTTCTCCTAGTACATTCTCCATTCCGATTATTGATAAATCCATTTCGATTAAACCCATTCTAGGTGGCCGCTATGACATCAAGGCATTCAACGAAGAAATATCCTCTTGGACTAGCCCCATCTTAACAAATAAATCCTGGACTTGGCCGATCAACTTCCAAAGCACCGGCGGAACTGGTTACCTAGATTACATTAGTTTCATGTACCCCAAAGGATTCGATGCCAACTATGAAAATCCTTTATATCTCCTTCCCAATAAAACAGATTCGTTATTGAACATCGCGATTCCGAATTTAACATCGCGCCAACAAATTTGGATTAATAACGGAGGGCTTACCTGGAAAAAGCTCGCACGTAATATAAATTTCAGCTATTCCTTTCATCCGAATAGTCAATTAGCCATTGCTAATTTAGACCAAGCGAATGAGCCTATTTTCTGTGGACAGCTAGGGAACCAAAATACATTCAACATAGCTGCTGATACGGAATTGCTCATATTGTCAAGTTCACCATTGGAAAATGCAGCAAGCAATTTCGTGAACTACAAAACTTCGCAGCGAAATATTAAAGCAAAGAATATTACCACGCAGGCGATATTCAACGATTTCAGTGGGGGAAAACAAGACGTTACAGCTATCCGCAATTTTATTCGTTTTCAATTCCAAAAACCAGGATCACATTTAAAATATGTCATTCTCTTGGGTGATGCCTCCATAGATTATAAAGGCAAAAACGTTGTATCGACAGCTTTAGAAAAATCTTGTTTTGTTCCAACCTACCAAAGTGCAGAATCTTTTCATCCGCTACTAAGTTATGCATCAGACGATTACTTTGGGATTTTTTCTGAAGGTTCAGGCGCATGGAAAGAAGGTGAAAATTTACAAGTTGCCATCGGACGAATTCCGGCAAAGAATCCACAAGAGGCTGAAATGTTTGTTAATAAATTGATGGATTTTGAATCCAAACAATTAGCAGCTCCCCCTCGATTTGCCTGGGTTGCCGATGATGGAGATTCCAATATCCACATGCAGGATGCGGAAGATTTTTCAACGATGCTCCAAAAAGCCTTGTTCCCAATTCAACAAGAAAAGTTGTATTTAGATCAATACCCCATGCAATTAAGCAATGGCGTTTACACAAGTCCGGCAGGTACGAAAGCCTTAGTAAATCTCTTCGAAGAAAAAGCTGATTTCATTCACTTCATGGGACATGGTTCTGAAAGTGGCTGGACAGACGAAAAACTCCTCACGACGAATGAACTAGTTAAACTAAAAAACAACACGCATTTACCTATTTTACTAACAGCCACTTGTCAGTTTGGCCGATATGACGATCCGAACATATTATCAGGAGGCGAGGTTAGTTTATTATCGGATCAAGGTGGCGCGATTGCATTAATCAGTACAACAAGACCCGTTTTTCAAAGCAGCAATTACTTGTTTGGCCAGGCATTTTACCGATATATGTTGGCCAACAAAGAAAATGGAAATTATCGACTTGGCGACCTATTCCGTGACGCGAAAAATGCGAGTCAAGCCGGAGTTATCAATCGCAACATTCAATTACTTGGAGATCCTACCCTTTCCTTACCATGGACAACAAAAAATTTGCAGGTGGAAATGGATACCAGCAAGCAAGAAATTTTGTTGAAGGGATTATTGCAAGGAGCTAAAATTCAAATGGGCCTATATCGCATAAGTGACGTACAGAAGACATTAGGAACCAAAAACACAGCATTCCAATATCCGGTCATGAGTCCACTCGTTTGGAAATCCGCAGGCCAAAGTAGTCGTGCTTCATTAGCGCTTAGTATCAAAAACATGCCAAGCTTAGATCCAAGTCAAGTATATCAGTTGCATTTCTGGTCAGGGGATGGAAATGAAAAATATGCATCAGCAATCGAACCCAAACAGTGGAGGAACAAACAGACTACCGAAAATGTTGCTCCCGAAATCAAGATTGAGCTCCCAGGGGAAGACGTAAATGCGACAAGCAGAAATCCATGGCTTAGCGTTTCGTTGGCAGATTCTTCTGGATTAGTTTGGCAAAATGCTGCAGGAAAATTAGCCTATATTATTGTAGATGATAGCATTCAAGTAGAAATGGGGGGAAAGTTTGTCCCCGAAATTAACAACCCGACCAAGGGGTCTTTGAAACTCCAACTCAAATCCTTAAAACCAGGAGCTCATAAAATTCAAGCATTTTGTTGGGATATCTACAATAATTACGCCCAAGCATCGTTAGGTTTCCAGGTTAAACAAGATGAATGGGAATCTTTGGATGGATATATGTATCCAAACCCATTGGGTTCAATATTTCATTTTGTTTTTAGGCAGGAAAAGCCTTGGAATTCGATGCCTTACGAAATTCAGGTTTTCGATTTACTCGGGAGGGAGATATTACGAAAGAAAGGGCTTAGCAGCTATTTTATTGATAATCAAGGTATGATTGAATTTGAATGGGCAACGGCAGAAATTGAAAAACTCAATCAAAATATGATTTTACAAATTAAACTTGAAGACCCGATGACAAATAAAATCTTAGTATTTAGGCAAAAAACAAGTACCCTAAAATAAGTTTTCGTATTTTTTTTGTTATTCTCACAATCAATTTACTAAAAATTGCCTATTTTTGACTTTAGCTATTTTTGAATAAAAAGACTCTCTTATAATTTAATATACAATGACAAAGAATTATTCAATTTTCCACAAAGCGCTATTTACAGCACTAACTGTATGCTTCGCTACAGTCGCTTATGGCCAAACATTGGTTTCTGGACAATTAAATTCAGGCAGAATCCCAACTCCAACCATGTTATTTCTTAATGTGGCTCCAGATGCTCGTTCAGCAGCGATGGGAGATGCGGGTGTAGCTATCTCGTCAGATGTCAATGCGATTTATTGGAATCCAGCCAAGTTAGCAAGTGCAGATAAAGATCTTGGATTCGCAATTTCATACACGCCTTGGTTACGTAACCTTGTGAATGACATGGCCTTGTATAACATCGCAGGTTACAAAAAAACAGCTAAAGATCAAGCTTTTGGTTTCTCAATCAATTACTTTGATCAAGGTCTTTTCCAAGCAACTTTAGCGAACGGAACAAGTGCTGGAAATTTCAATTCAAAAGAGTACGCACTTTCGTTAACTCACGCTAGAAAGCTTTCAAATACGCTCTCATTAGGTATCAACTTGAAGTATATTAACTCGAACTTATTGGGTAACTATCAAGGTACTTCAGGAACAGGTGTTGCGATGAAGCCAGCTCAAACAGTTGCAGCTGATATCGCACTTTACTGGAATACAAATTCTGAGAAAAACTGGAAATACACATACGGTTTAGTTCTATCTAACATTTCAGGTAAGGTTTCTTACGGTGGTGCAGAGAAAAACTTTATCCCAACAAACTTACGTGCGGGTGTTGCTGCAGTGAAAGAAATCGATGACAAGAACAAATTGACTTTGACTTTAGATTTCAACAAATTGATGGTTCCTACGCCACAATCAATTGATGCGAACGGAAACAAAGTGGGAACGGACCCAACAACTACATCAGCAATCGGTGGTATTTTCGGATCCTTATTTGATGCTCCAGATGGTTTTGGCGAAGAGTTAAAAGAGATAACAACTTCATTAGGAGCTGAATACTTATTCAACAATACATTTGCAGTTCGTGGTGGTTATTTCAACGAAAGCGAAATGAAAGGAAATCGTAAATACTTCACGATGGGTGTTGGTTTCAAATTGGATCAAAAATACGGCTTTGACTTTGCTTACTTAGTACCAACAGGATCTAGTAGCCCATTAGCCAATACATTACGCGTTACATTGTTGGCAGCTATCAACAACGACAACGGTAAAAGATAATTAAACAGATTTCTTGTTTGACAAATGACATTCCTAGCGGAATGTCATTTGTTTTATAGACCTATTTTATGCTGAATCGAACCCTTGCCCCGGCGACTTATCCGATTGAACTCATTAAATTTCCACATGTCACATCAACTAGCTTGTCTAATGGCATTGAAATCCAATCTTTGTCACTCGGCGAGCAAGCAGTCTTTAAATTGGAATTTACCGTACAAGCAGGAGCAAGTGCGGCCGAAAAGGCAGGAATCGCAAGTTTAACGAGTTCGCTTATGAAGCGAGGAACGCAACAACGTGATGCGACTGCCATTCATAAGTTATTTGATTTTTATGGTGCATTTTGGGATGTTCAAACCAACCTTGACAATGCTACCTTTGTCCTATATGGCCTTAGTAAGCATTTACAATCACTATTACCTTATGTGCTTGAAATCATTCAAGAGGCTACTTTCCCCGCAGAAGAATTCGAGAAAGAAATCGCAATAGAGGTTCAGAAAAACAAACTCAATTGGCAAAAAACGGCCTTTTCTGCAAGTCAATTATTACGCAAACAACTATTTGAAGGAGACAATTACGGGCGCATTGCAACTCAAGCGAGTATTGAATCCATTCAACGATCGGAGCTAATCCAGTTTCACCAACAAAACTGGCTCGGGGGAATGCCCCAAATTTTCCTTTCAGGAAATATTGGACCCAAGGAATTAGCAGCGGTACAGCAAACATTTGAGCAATTACAAACCAAGCCAGCAACATTAGCGGCAGGTTATAAGCAACATGTTCATAAACCCGAAGTAATCCATGAATACCGGGACAATGCGCTGCAATCCTCCATCCGCTTGGGCATGCATTCAATGACCCGGCGCAACCCCGACTATTTTAAATTCAGTGTTTTGAATACCTTATTTGGTGGATTTTTCGGATCTCGATTACAAAAAAACATTCGTGAGGAGAAAGGTTTTACTTATGGCATTTCATCCTCAATTGTGCCCATGATACGCGCTGGCTATTGGGTCGTAGGAACGGATGTAGCGAACGCGAATGTACAAGAAACCTGTGATGAAATTCGCAAAGAAATGTTACGCTTACGATCTGAAAAAGTAGGACAAGAGGAACTTGAGTTGGTAAAAAATTACCTGATGGGAAGTTTTACGGGCGAGCTTACTCAAGCATTTGATATTGCTGAAAAGATTAAAGTCATCCAATTGGAAAATCTTCCTTTGGATTTTTATGATCAGTTTCAGGCACAAATTCTCGCATGTACTTCCGAAGATTTGCTGGAACTAGCTAATAAATACCTAGACCCAACAAATCTCCATGAAGTTATTGTGGGAGGTCGTTAAAAACGAGCCAATTCCCGGAATTCATTTACGCGACCTTCTAAATCTTGGTCGGTAATTTCAAGCAAACGCTCCGTGCCGAATTTCTCTACACAGAAAGATGCCATGGCAGAGCCATAAACAATTGCCTTACGCATATTTTCAAATGAGGTATCATCTGTTTTGGCTAAATAACCGATGAATCCGCCAACGAATGTATCCCCCGCTCCCGTTGGGTCAAATACCTCTTCCAATGGCAGTGCAGGACAATAGAACATATTTTGATCCTGGAATAATAATGCACCATGCTCCCCTTTCTTGATGATCAAAGTCTTAGGTCCCATAGCCATAATTAACTTCGCTGCTGTACGTAATGAGTATTGCTCAGATAACTGACGTGCTTCTTCATCATTGATACAAAGCACATCCACCATTTTCAAGACGCGCTTCAAATCATCCATCGCTACATCCATCCAAAAATTCATGGTATCCATCACGATTAATTTGGGACGCTTGGCTAAGCCTTCGATTGCCTCAATTTGAACTTGGGGTGTTAGGTTTCCCAACATCAAATATTCACAATCTTGGTAAGAAGCAGGAATAGCCGGTTTAAAATCAGCCAACACATTCAAATCCGTCACCAAGGTGTCACGGGAATTCATGTTATTATGGTATTTGCCAGCCCAGAAAAAGGATTTTTCACCTTGCTTGATCTGAAGACCTTCTAAATCAATGCCTTTGGAAGTCAACGTATCCATGTAAGCCTGTGGAAAATCATCCCCTACAACAGCGACAACATTCACCTTAGGCAAGAAAAACGCAGAAGAAAGGGCAATGTAGGTACAAGAACCTCCAATAATTTTATCAGTTTTTCCGTAAGGAGTTTCCAATGCGTCGAACGCAACCGTTCCAATTGTTAATAAGCTCATAAATAAAGATTTAACCAACCTTCGGACAACGCGTGAAGGCTTGGTCTGGATTAAAAAATAAACGATATGTAATGTAAGTCTTTTCATTTGTTGCCCCCAACTGGGAAACAAATCGTAGCATTTTGGGATTAAAATCGCCCACCCAATTCATGTCCATTGTTTCATATGGATAAAATGGATTTTCCCGAGCTGCTGTACGGAATCTGAGGGCGATTGCTGATTCCACGCCACGTCCTTGGTGATCAGGCACTACGCCAAAAATCACCCCACATGCACGCGTTAATGCACCACGCATTTTCAACAATAAAAATTTAATCATTCCCCACCAGTTCAGGCGACCATTCAAGTGTTTGATAATTTGATTTAAATCAGGGATGACAATAAAAAAGGCTACAGGATCACCCGATTGCGTATAAGCAAACCAAAGTAATTGCTCATCGATAATCGGCTTCATGGTTTTCACTAAGCGCTGAGCTTG
>JAHEAY010000094.1 GCA_024642485.1 Cytophagaceae bacterium | reverse complement strand
AGGGAATGTAATGATCTGGTGTAGGAACTGAATAACGTCCACCCGGTGCTCGTTCGTAATCAAGTAATCCTTCGACGTTTTTATCGGCAATTAATTTCGCCGACCACACATCAAATTCCTGTGCCCATTCGTAGCCAAAGTTCTCTTGACCTGAACTTAAATTAGGCACGCTGGCTTGCAAATTGTGTACGATATTCCCACTACCCAAAATTAGCACCCCTTTTTCACGCAAAAACTGTAGTTCGCGGGCAAGCGAAATATGGTAAGCTAATGGCCGCGAATAGTCAATCGACAACTCGAAACAAGGAATATTATGTTGAGGAAACAAATGACATAACACCGTCCATGCGCCATGGTCTAAACCCCATTCAGTCGTAGGCTGCACCGATTTCACCTCGTCGGCTAAAGCAGAAGCAAAAAATGGACTGCCAGGTGCAGGATATTGGAATTGATGTAATTCGCGGGGGAATCCACCGAAATCATGAATTGTCTCTGGCTGTGGTGAAGCTTGTACAAAGGTTCCTCCACGGGTCAACCAGTGTGCTGAAACAACCAATACAGCCTGTGGTGGCGCGATAGACGCACCTAACTGATTCAAAGATTGCGTAAATGGATTGTCCATTAACGCATTCATCGGACTGCCATGCCCGATAAACCAAACGGGCTGACGATCCGATGAACGTAATTCAATGGGTAAAATCGACATGATTAGCGATTCATAGAAACCAAAAACTCTTCGTTATTACGCGTACCTTTCATTTGCTGTTGCAAGAATTCCATAGCCTCTACTGAGTTCATGTCCGACATATGCTTGCGCAAAATCCAAACGCGTTGCAATACTGCTGGATCCATCAATAGATCCTCACGACGCGTACCAGAAGCCGTTACATCAATCGAAGGATAAATACGGCGGTTGGCCAATTTACGATCCAATTGTAATTCCATATTACCTGTACCTTTGAATTCCTCAAAGATTACCTCATCCATTTTCGAACCGGTTTCAATCAAGGCCGTTGCGATGATGGTCAATGAACCGCCATTCTCCACGTTACGTGCCGCTCCGAAGAAACGTTTTGGTTTGTGAAGGGCATTGGCATCCACACCCCCAGATAAAATCTTACCTGATGATGGAACAACCGTATTGTATGCACGCGCTAAACGCGTGATTGAATCTAATAAAATCACTACATCATGACCACATTCCACCATACGTTTTGCTTTCTCCAAAACCAGGTTAGCCACTTTCACATGACGCTCTGCTTGCTCATCAAACGTAGATGAAATCACTTCAGCACGTACCGAACGCTGCATATCGGTTACCTCCTCTGGACGCTCATCGATCAATAAAATGATCAAATAAACCTCCGGGTGATTGCGCGAAATCGCATTGGCAATGTCCTTTAATAAAACAGTTTTACCCGTTTTTGGTTGGGCCACGATCATTCCACGCTGTCCTTTACCGATCGGCGCAAACAAGTCCAAAATACGCGTCGAATAATTATCTGGCGTCGAAGACAAGTTTAATTTTTCCTCCGGGAACAAAGGCGTTAAGTATTCAAAATTGATTCGATCACGAATCTCATCCGTCGTCTTTCCATTCACAGATTCCACTTTCAATAAAGCGAAATATTTCTCTCCTTCTTTCGGTGGACGAATCTTACCTAAAATAGTATCTCCTGTCTTTAAACCAAACATTTTGATTTGAGAAGGCGACACATAAATATCATCTGGCGATGCCAAATAGTTATAATCCGAAGAACGCATGAAGCCGTATCCACCTTCCTGCATGATTTCCAACACCCCTTCATTGTCAATTAAACCATCCAATTCTTTGATGACCTGATTGTAATTATTGCGGTGTTGACGATGGTGATGCTGCGGCTGTTGGGCCGGTGCATCCTCTTTCGGCAAAGTATTTAAATCAACCGGTGCATCCGTTGGCGAAACTTTATCCGCAGCCAAAGGCGCATCACTCGTCACAAACGACGTATCCACTTCTTCAGGTTCAATGATTCCTTCTACTTCGATCGGAGCTTCATCCGCTTGATTCGGTTTTCCTTTCCGTGGGCGAATATTTTTCGCAGGTTTTGCAGGAGTAGCCGACTCAGTTACTTCTGGAGTGGATTCTACGGCAGTAGTCTCTCCCATCGGTAATAAGGGAGCTTGATCTTCGGTTGGTTTTGAAATTCGTTGGCGCTTAGGACGGTTGGTTGAATCGGATTTATTATCCATAAAAGGGAAATATTTGATATTTTTTGATTGAACAATTCCCAAAACTTAACAAAAAAATCTCCTTAAAACATGAGGCTGAATCCGGAGGATTAGCAGCACAAACAGAGAATGTATTGGGTGAATTGTTAACAGAAACGTTTACGACATTGAAACGTTGTGCAATACTACATCAGAGTTCGCGGATTGTCAAGCATTATTTCCGCTTTTTCGTCTAAATAATCAATTAACGCATTTTTTCAACACATTACTCACAGAATTGCCCCTTGTTTCGTAGTTTTACACACAAGATGCCAAACACAAATTCAGCTAACAATCTTCTGATCAATGCCTTAAGCGAACGAAAAGACGCGGGGCTGTTGCGTGCTTTAGTGGATGTGGATCAACTGACCGACTTCTGTTCGAATGATTACTTGGGACTCGCGAAAGACCGTGCATTAGCTAAGCAAATTTCCGATGAATTTAGGACCTGGGAATCTATGCAAAATCCGGAAACTCCAGTAAATGGGTCTACGGGTTCGCGCTTAATTTCAGGAAATCATAGCTACATTGAAGCATTTGAAAAATCATGTGCACAAATGCATCAAGCACCCGCAGCACTTCTATTTAGCTCCGGGTTTGAAGCAAATTTGGGGCTTATTGCTTCCTTGGCTCAAAAAGAACATGTTATCTTCTGCGATAAATTATTGCATGCGAGTTTAATTGATGGCCTCCGTTTGGCACCGGCGGAACGACGCATCTTTAAACATAATGACCTAAAGGATTTAATTCATTTATTGGAGCAATATCCCAAAGAAACCATCAAATGGGTGGTCGTCGAATCAATCTATTCCATGGATGGCGATATCGCTCCACTGAAAGAATTAGTCGAACTCAAATCAACATATAACTTCGAAATAGTCGTCGACGAAGCCCACGCGGGCGGAGTTTATGGACCACAAGGTGCAGGTTTATGTGCAGAATTAGGCATTCAGGATTCCATTTTTGCCCGGGTGCTAACCTTTGGCAAAGCCTGGGGAAATGCTGGCGCGGTCGTGCTGGGTTCAGAGGTGCTTCGCTCCTACTTGATCAATTTCGCCCGACCGTTCATCTATTCAACCGCTCCTACGCCACATCATGTGTTGAGTTTAAATACCGCGATGGATTATGTTGCGCAAGCAGATGAGCAACGAAAAGCGCTATACGACAACATCATTTACTTTAAAAGTTTACAAACCTCGGAACATTGGGGCGACAGCTCTACGGCCATTCAAACCTTTTTTGTCACAGGCAATGAAGCGGTGCGTGCGAAAGCTGCCAAAGCTCAAGCCGCAGGTTTTGCCGTAAAACCCATCGTTTTCCCTACGGTCCCGAAAGGAAAGGAACGCATCCGAATAACTCTAACGGCGATTACTTCTCGTACCGAGATGCAAAAACTCATTCAAACACTTGAATCCAATGCCTAAGAAATACATCATCGCCGGAATTGGCACAGAAATTGGCAAAACCGTCTGCTCAGCAATCGTCACAAAAGCCTTGCAAGCGGATTATTGGAAACCCGTGCAAGCAGGAAATTTGAATGATGGAGATGCATATTGGATCCAACAATGGGTTCCGGGGACACATGTTTTTGCGTCTACCTATGCCTTAAAAAACCCACTTTCACCGCATACAGCTGCAGAATTGGATGGAATTCGCATTGAACTAAATGCTTTTCATGTACCAGAGACAGCACAAAATTTAGTAGTCGAATTAGCCGGCGGAATCATGGTGCCGCTAAATGACCAACAAACGAACCTTGACTTAATACAGCATTTAGGACTTCCCGTAATTTTAGTGAGTAAAAACTATTTGGGAAGCATCAATCATACGCTGTTGACATACGAAATTTTAAAATCCCGAAACATTCTGATGGCCGGAATTATCTTCAATGGCCAAACAAATGCTTCTGGCGAAGCGTTTATTGTGAAACATACAGGCTTGCCTGTTTTGTTACGAGTCAACGAAGAAAAAGAAATTAACCCTAGCATTATTGCGCATTATGCCGAATCTTTCCAACGCTAATTTATCCCAACGAGATGCCGCGGTTATTTGGCATCCCTTCACGCAGCATCAAATCGAACCCATTTCGATTCCGATCACGCATGGAAAAGGGATCTATCTTTATGATGCGGAGGGAAAAAAATACATCGATGCGATTTCGTCCTGGTGGGTGAATATTCATGGCCATGGACATCCGTATTTGGCACAAAAAATATACGAACAGGCGCTCAAATTAGAGCAAGTGATTTTTGCTGGCTTCACGCACGAACCAGCAATTCAATTATCCGAACGATTATTGGGGCATTTACCTGACAATTTTCAAAAGGTTTTTTTCTCAGACAATGGCAGTACAGCTGTGGAAGTTGGGATTAAAATGGCCCTGCAATTTTTCCATAATCAAGGCCAAACGCAAAAGCGCAAAATCATTGCATTTGAAGACGCCTACCATGGAGATACTTTTGGAGCCATGAGTCTAGGTTCACCCAGTGCCTTCAATGCACCTTTTCAGGATATGTTGTTTGAGGTAGAATTTCTTCCAAGCCCTTGTGACGCGGATGCTTGCATTACCGCGATGCGCGAGAAAATGAATCAAGCAGATGAATATGCAGCCTTCATTTTTGAACCCTTAATTCAAGGGGCTGGCGGCATGAAAATGTATGCTCCCGAAACATTGGATGCATTGATTTCGATTGCGCATGAAAACCAAATGCTTTGCATTGCTGATGAAATCATGACGGGTTTCGGTCGGACGGGAAAATGGTTCG
>JAHEAY010000219.1 GCA_024642485.1 Cytophagaceae bacterium | reverse complement strand
GGTCGTATCGCTTTGCGTTGGTTGTATCCTACAACAGAAAGAACTGCGAATGCAACAAATTACAATGCAGCAATTGCAAGTCAATACGCAGGCAAAGATGATATTAACGACCAAATGTGGTTGATTAAATAAGTTTATAGTTTTCTAATTTGATTAATGATTCTTATCAAGTGGCAGGACATTGTTCTGCCACTTTTTCAATACTAGACTTACTGGTTTCTTAACAATTCCTTAATATTCGACTGTGTGCTTTCTGTTAATTTTGTTAAATTTCGAATTCCTTAAATAAATTCCTATGTTCGGACTCGATCCAACTCTCCTCTTTTTGTTGTTCTTCTGCTTATTCGCAGCATGTGCCTTTGAATTTGTCAACGGTTTTCATGATACAGCTAATGCTGTTGCAACGGTAATTTACACGCATTCATTGAAACCAACGCAGGCGGTAGTTTGGTCTGGTTTTATGAACTTCTTAGGATTATTGACAGGAGGGGTGGGTGTCACTATGAGTATCATTGGTTTGTTACCCACGGAATTGCTTATAGATTCCAATGTTTATCATTCCATGGCGATGGCGCTTTCTTTATTGATTTCGGCTATTTTATGGAATTTGGGTACTTGGTATTTAGGTATTCCAGCCTCTAGTTCACATACATTGATTGGTTCTATTATCGGTATTGGGGTAGGTCACGCACTTTTACCGGAGAATTCAAATAAAGGAATTTCGGCGATCAACTGGGATAAAGCAATCGAAATTGGACAGGCATTATTGCTATCTCCCTTGTTTGGTTTTGCATTGGCGATCATCTTGATGTATATCTTGAAGAAGACCGTTCAGAATAAAGCGATCTTCAAAGAGCCTAAGAAAAATACACCTCCACCTATGTGGATTCGTGCTATTTTGGTTACAACGTGTACGCTTGTTTCTTTCTTTCATGGTCGGAATGACGGTCAAAAAGGTATCGGTTTAGTGATGGTCATCTTAATCGCTTTCCTACCTGGATACTTTGCTGTAAATACAAATTTGGACCTGGTGGAAGTGAAAACGAGCTTGACACAAGTGAGACAAATTGTTGCTAAAATTGATACAGTTCCTTTGTCGGAGAAAGAAGTAGAAAGCTATCACAAAGTACTGAAAGCAGGTGATGAATTAGATACGATTTTAGTTGACGGGCTAACAACAGCCAAACTATCGGTAGATCAAAAATTCCAAATTCGTAAGGCAGCGTTGACAATTAATAAAAATGCTAAAAAGTTAATTGAAAGCGAATCCGTAGCTTTATCTGCAACAGATTTAAATGCTTTAAAAAAAGCGACAGCCGGTAAAAAGGCTCCTTTCTTTAGTTTTGGGGCAAGTTCTTCAAGTGGAATTGCTGGGATTACCGATTTTGCACCGGCTTGGGTGATGTGGCTAGTAGCACTATCTCTAGGTTTAGGAACCATGGTAGGCTGGAAGCGTATTGTCGTAACGATTGGTGAGAAAATTGGAAAGAATCACTTGACTTATGCACAAGGAGCATCTGCTGAATTAATCGCGTCCTTAACTATTGGTTTGGCAACTGCTTACAAATGGCCTGTAAGTACCACGCACGTATTATCTTCTGGTATCGCTGGAACGATGGTTGCCAATCGCGGTATTAAAAATTTACAAGGTGGTACAGTTAAAAATATTGTCATGGCATGGGTATTAACCTTGCCTATCACGATCATTTTATCGGCAACCTTATTCGTTTTATTCCGTTGGATTACGGGATAAGTATTATCGATATTATTTCGTTTAAGAGGCCTGAATTCATTTTCAGGCCTCTTTTTTTGTTTCACGCCCTCTTCTTAATGTTACGATTATATTCTTTTAACAATTTCTTAACATTGGATTTGTATGTGCGACTTACCTTTGCACTCGTTAAAACAACCAATATAAAAAATGTACAATTTTAGCAAGTCGGCAATCGCGCTGATGATGATCATGTTAGCCGTTTTTGCATTTGATGCAAACGCACAGATCACAACTTCAACCGTAAGTGGTAAAGTGAAAGACGCCAAAGGAGAAGAAATCCCTGGCGCAAACGTCGTTTTGGTGCACACACCTACAGGAACGCGTTATGGCGTAGCAACGCAAATGGATGGAAATTTCGTATTAGCCAACATGAACCCAGGTGGTCCATATACCTTAACGGTTTCATTCGTAGGCTATCAAACATTTAAAGCAGAAAACTTGAACTTGACTTTGGGCGCAAATCCGAATGTGAATGTGATCATTTCAGAAGAAACGACTACGTTGACAGAAGTTGTTGTGAAGGCTGATAAAGGCGGTACACGTACCGGTTCAGTGACTACAATCAGTGAAACTGCAATCAAAGCGGTTCCTACATTGAATCGTAGTTTAACAGACATGACGCGTTTGACGCCACAAGGAAGCTCGAGTAACTCGTTCGCAGGAACCAACTTCCGTTATAATAACGTAACAGTTGATGGAACGATTAACAACGACGCGATTGGTTTTAGCCCATCCTTAGGAGGTCAATCAGGTACTTCAGGTATGCCTGGTTCTAGTACACGTACGAATCCTATCTCATTGGATGCGATTCAAGATGTTCAAGTATATGTAGCTCCTTACGATGTGAAAATCGGAAACTTTACCGGTGGTTCTATCAATGCTGTGACGCGTACAGGAACAAACCAAGTAAAGGGTTCTGTTTATGGATACGGTCGTAATGCATTTTTAACAGGCCCGAATAATGCGGGTGATGGCGCTGCGATTCCGAGCGGTTATTCAGATTATCAAACAGGTTTCCGTTTGGGATTACCTTTGATTAAGAACAAATTGTTCTTATTTACCAACGAAGAAATTACGCGTCGTAACGAGCCTTTGTTCTACAAAGCGGGCGATAAAGGTGGTGTTATTGATGAGGCAACTGCGAATCAAATTTCATCTTTCTTGAAATCAAATTACGGATTTGATGCTGGTGCATTTGGCGACTACTCTATCTACTCACAAAGCACGAAGTTTTTCAACCGTTTGGATTGGAATATCTCGGATAAGCATCAATTGTCTATTCGTAACAGCTATGTTATTTCAGAAGCTTCGAATTTAGAGCGTGACGCGGCCAACTTCCGTTTTGGATCTATGGACTTCAAACAGCATAATCAAACAAATTCAACGGTTGCGGAATTAAAAAGCCATTTTGGTAGTGCTTCAAACAGTTTGATTTTAGGTTATTCAGATATTCAAGATTACCGTACACCTTCTAGTTCAAACTTTGCTTTCCCTCAAGTAGAAATTGCAGCAAACGGTGGAACAATCTTCTTAGGAAATGAGCGTGAGGCGACCGTGTTTAACATGAAGCAAAAGACTTTTGAATTCACAGATAACTTCACGTGGTTCAAAGGAGATCACACATTCTTGGTGGGAACGCATAATGAGCTTTACAACATCAACTATGGTTTTGTGAATTCTTGGAATGGCCGTGTGGCTTACAAGAGTGTAGCAGATTTCTTAGCTTCCAACGTAAACCGTGTTCGTGGATCTTACAGCTTCACAAACAACGATCGTGATTACATCTACAACAATCCCTATGCAACTTTTAATGTAGGTTTGTACAGCGTTTACGCACAAGATGAAATTCAAGTGAATGAGAAATTCAAATTGTCTCCAGGTATTCGTTTTGACTTAGCTAGCACAGACGCTCCTAACTTAAGCCCGAAATTGGCTAGTACTCCAACGGATGTGAATGCTGGTACGACATATACAGCGGCAACGCCATTGAACAAAGTAAGTAATTCAATCTTTGGCCAAATCTTATTCTCTCCACGTTTAGGATTCAATTACGATGTGAACGGTGATCGCTCGACGATCGTCCGCGGTGGAACAGGTATTTTCACGGGTCGTATTCCATTTGCTTGGTTAGGATATGCCTTTTACAATGATGGTGTTGGTTACGGTGCCTTTGACGTGAATAACGTAGCGGGTAAGAACGTAGGAGATGTGTTGAAAGACGGAGCAAAAACGTTTGCCTTCAACAATGGTCAAAAGAGTTTGACTCAAGTAGATGCGATGGCAAATAACTTCAAAATGCCACAGGTTTGGAGAAGTAGTTTAGCTGTTGATAAAACGATCAATGGATACAAGATTACGTTGGAAGGTATTTACACAAAGACCTTATCTGACTTGAAATTCCAAATGGTTAACTTGAAAGATTCTGTGAAGTACTATAGCTACGATACGCAACGTCAAATGCCTATTTACTTGTCGGGCGGCGCAACAGGTCAGAAGTTGAATACTTCGTTCTCAAATGCTTACGAATTAGCGAACACGTCTGAAGGTCACCGTTTTAGCTTAACAGCGCAAGTAACGAAGTCGTATGATTTCGGATTTAACTTCATGGCTGCTTATACCTATGGCCAAAGTTATGACTTGACAAATGGTATTCGTAACTCGATGGAATCAAACTGGCAGTTGAATCAGTCTTTGAATCCGAACAATCCTTCATTAGCGTATTCAAACTTTGACATTCGTCACCGTATTATCGGTCAGTTTGGATATACGTTTAACTGGAAGAAAGCTGGGGCAACGACAATTTCAGGTGTATTCTCTGCACAATCAGGAGCGCCATTTACGTGGGGATTTGTAAACAGCAATATTGCGAATACACCTCAAGCTGCGGGTTTAGCTTATGTGTTTAAAGATGCAACAGAAGCAGAACGTTATTTTGTTTCAGATTCTAAATTAGGTTCTGCCGCGACTCAAGCACAAGCTTTCATGGATTTCGTGAATGGCGATGAGTATTTGAAAACACGCAAAGGTGATTTCACAGAGCGTAATGGTGGTCGTACACCTTGGAATGCAACCGTGGACATGAAAATTTCACATGCAATCAAAGTATCGAATGGTCACGAATTACAATTCTCATTGGATATCATCAATGCAACGAACTTGATTAACAAGGATTGGGGAAGACTTTATTTCTCTCCAAACACGTTTAACTCAACAGCTAGCTTAGGTTTATCTCGTGTTAATTCGGGTACAGCTGCTG
>JAHEAY010000217.1 GCA_024642485.1 Cytophagaceae bacterium | reverse complement strand
GTCTGATGATTCGAAAAAAGAATTCCTCCACCTCCATATACTTGTAAATCGATGAAGCCCGGAACCAAGAATCCATCGGCTACTCCGTCGGCCGCTCGATCGAGTGATTTGATTCGCCCGTCTTCGATGAAAATGGCTTGATTTTCCAACCAAGCATGTCCGGTGAATACCTTTTTGAATATCAGTTTACTTGTCATTTTTGTCGTTTTTCACCACTACCTTTGGCAAACCTTGGAGGATTGCCAAAGGTAAGGGGGAGATTAGTAGCCTGCAGCTTGTCCATCTTTACGCGATTCCGTCGCGCCGAAATACACCTTGCGAATAGGATCCCATTTGATACATTGATAACCCCCATAAATACCATTCAAATAGCCCACTTGGTGGCCTTTTTGAAGCAATTCGCGAATCACTTCGTAAGGATAGCCATATTCCAAGGTAATCATACCGCCTGTTGGCTCCATCTTCTCCCCGGTAGGTTCAGAAGACCCTTCATGATTAATCCGTGGAAAATCTCCAGCCTCTTGTACATTCATCCCAAAATCCACCACATTCATCACAATTTGCACATGTCCCATCGGTTGGAATGCTCCACCCATCACCCCAAAACTCATAATCGGCTGACCGTCTTTCGTCATAAAAGCTGGAATAATCGTATGGAATGGACGTTTCCCTGGCGCATAAGTATTGTTCTCCCCTTCCGTCAAACTATATAATTCCCCGCGATCCTGGAACATGAATCCCAAACCGTCAGGCATCATCCCCGAGCCAAAACCCCGGTAATTACTTTGAATCAATGAAACCATATTCCCATCCTTATCTGCCACCGTCAAATAAATGGTATCACCATCTTTCAAAGCTGGGTTACCTGCATCGAAATGTTTGGATGCGCGATTTGGATTGATCAATTTCCGACGTTCCGCCGCATATTCCTCTGAGATAAGACTCTTCACGGGAATTTTAGCAAATTCTGGATCCGCATAATATTTCGCGCGATCTTCGAAAACCAGTTTTTTGGCCTCTGTAAATAGGTGGACATGCTCCGCGGAACCAACCTTGATTTTGGAAAAATCATAGCCTTCTAAGATGTTCAACATCTGTAATGCAGCAATGCCTTGACCATTGGGTGGTAATTCCCACACGTCGTAGCCACGGTAATTCACCGACACCGGATCAATCCATGTAGACGTATGCGTTGCTAAATCCTCATAGCTCAAAAAGCCTCCATTTTTCTTCATGAATGCATCCATCGTCCGCGCCATGTCGCCTTTGTAAAACGCATCGCGGCCTTCCCGACCGATTTTCTCGAGCGTATTTGCTAGGTTCGGATTCTTAAAAATATCCCCTTCGACAGGTACTTTCCCGGTAGGATAATAGTGCTGGGCTACGTTCGGGAATTTACCATAATTCGCTTCGACGCGGGCTAAGGCAGAGGCAAATTCACCGTGAACCGGGAAGCCGTTGCGCGCATAGGAAACAGCCGCATTTAATACCTTGTTCATGGGCATCGACCCGAATTTTTTATGTAACTCAAACCAAGCATCCACAGCACCGGGAACAGAAACAGGAAGGGGCCCCAAAGAAGGAATATGCGTTAATCCACGCTTTTTAAATTCGGCTAAAGTCAGGGATTTCGGCGAGCGACCCGAACCATTTAAACCGTATAGTTTTTTTGTTTTCGCATCCCAAACGATGGCAAATAAATCACCCCCGATTCCATTCACATGGGGTTCAACAACCCCTTCCATCGCATTCGCCGCAATGGCCGCATCGATGGCATTACCACCTGCTTTCAGTACGTCTAAAGCTGCTTGTGTGGATAAAGGATGTGACGTAGCAGCCATCCCGTTTTGGGCCATCACCTGTGAACGTGTTGCCCATAATTTTCCATAGGTTCTATCTTGTGCATGTCCTAAAAAAGGCAATACGAGTAAGAGGAGAAGTTTTTTCATGTTGTTGATTTTGAGGGGGTAAATTAAGTTTTCATTCGTTGAAATACAATCTTTTTTTAATTAGTCGGAAATAGAATAACACCATAAAAGGGATATTGTTATTTTTCCAAAAAATCAATTAAAATAGGCCCCCTTATTTTTACAGTCCCATAGGATATGTGACGATTTAAATCATTACCTATAAAATAGCGAGTTAAACATGAATCTAATTTCACCCGAAGCCGCACTATTATTTAGAATAATTGTCGGTGCAATAATTACCACATATATCGTCATAATATTATGGACTATCAGAGAAATATTGTTCGCTAGTACCCTTTCCTATATTCAAAAAACCAGTTGGTCTCTGTTAATCTTATTTCTTCCTTTTTGGGGGATCATCATCTATTATTTAAATAATTATAAGAAGGCTTAATTGTTCAGAATTTCATAAACCAAAGCCCAAAAACTTGGAAGACATACAGCCGCAAACCTTTAAACCACTAATAAAATGAAAACACGCCTGCTATGGTCAAGTAATATCTTGTGCCTATTCTTGTATTTTTCCTGCACTAACATGGAAAAAGAAGTTGAAATAGAAAATATGTACACATCGATGGTTATTTCTGAAAAATGGAATTTGAAGAAGAGTGGTAAGCAGGCTAATCATTTCAAAAATTTGGAAATGGAAATGCTTGATGAGGTATTTTGCTATGCACCTAGTTTGGGGAGAGGTGCCTTTTTCTTCATCCCTACCTCCCGAATGCAAAATTTTGAATTCATAAATATACAGCCATCGGATGTCGTGATAGGTGGAGGTGGTGGGACACCTTCAGATTTAAATTTCGCACAAATGGAAGGCTCCGTTCCCATGGTTTCTATAAAAGATGTAAATAATCCCTGTTTGAAAAGTACACTGGACATGGTATTACACAATACAGATATATTGAATCAGATGTCACAAATGCTTCGTAATTTTGGGCAGAACACAAACATTAAAATTGTTTTTGAGGAAAAAAGCTTCCCCCCAGATAATCATCAATTAGGAGAGTTTAGGGCTGGGCAAAAAGAGAATTTCTTTCGAATTGCCCTTGACATAAACAAATTGCCATCCTATTCAAAAGAAGTGATAGTCTCTGTTATTTATCATGAAATGTTACATGCACAATTGGAATATTTATTTCACCAAAAAGCAATTCCGGATCATGAGCGAATGGCAAGCGAATATTTATTCATCGCCGTAAATTCTATGCGCAATCAATTTCAAGGAATGGATGAATTTACGGCTAAATCATTAATTTTTGCTGGCTTGAAAAATACATTGATTTATCAAACTGACAGTGAAAATATGAATAAACAAGTTAGAGAAAATATGTATGAAATTGAATCAAATTATAAAAATCGAAAAAATGGAACTTACTGCAATTAATTGGAAATCCATGTTTTGGATACTCTTCCTTTTCTTTATTAATCCAACGTATGGTCAAATTGATATACATACGAGTAAAATGGAACCTTGGTCGTTCAGCGCTATAAATCCTAAGGAACCATTTTACTACTATGGAAATAAAAAAAGAGTCTGGGAAACTCATTGTTATGAAACCTTGGAAAATGACATTGTCAACGAGGTTCCAGTGCCCGCGGATATCTTATGTAGGAACAATATAGGATTTTTTGCATTTCTTATTAATAAAAATGGACGGCTTGAACGTCTAGAATATCAGGGAGATTTGGATCCTATCATCGTTGAAAAAATAAAATCAAATATTCGAAAAACGGATAGGCAGTTTGTGAAGCCTATTAAATCATTACATACCCAAAAGCATTGGTTTTTGCTTCCATTTCTTTCAAACGCTTACCATTTGAATTACCGTAAGTGTCCTAATGTAGATCAATTAGAAACAGAATTCGACTTTGTTTACAAACATTTTAAGTCCTATTTAAAACTGCAATATATTTTGCCTGAATCGACGTCTATAACCCACTTACATCCGATGGATCATTTTGGTGAAATGATTAAAAAGGGAATGATTCAAGGAGAAATTTATTAAAAACAAAAAACCCCCGAACATTGTTCGAGGGTTTTTACATTTTGAACCACCAAATTATTTAAGCACGTTTTGGAAAAAACTTCTGCTTCATGCGCTCCGAGATGTAATACATACACGGCACAATCACCAGGGTCAAGACCGTCGAGAACGTCAATCCGAAAATGATTGTCCAAGCCAAAATCCCCCAGAAATCCGCAGATTCCGATCCAAAGAAAATATGTGGATTCAGCTCCGTAAACATCGACACAAAGTCAATGCTCAAGCCTACCGCCAATGGAATCAAACCTAATACCGCAGCTGAGGCTGTCAACAATACCGGCGTTAAACGAATTCCACCACCTTCAATGATGGCTTCTTTCAAGTCATAACCACGTTTGAAACGTAGCTCCTCAATGAACTCGATCAACAAAATACCGTTTTTCACCACGATACCTGCTAAGGCAATAATCCCCACGCCCGACATAATCACCGAGAAGGTCATTCCAAAGGCCATAAAGCCTAACAATACACCAATCAAGGATAACAAAATCGTCGCGAAAATAATGAATGGTTTCACCGCCGAGTTAAACTGCGTCGCTAAAATCAAATAGATCAACACCAAGGCTGCCATAAAGGCTACACCCAAGAATTCACCTGATTCTTTCTGCTGCTCCTGCTCGCCACCCATACGAATTTTGTAGCCCTGCGGCATATCAATCGTCTCAAACAATTGCTCCAATTCACCCACAATCTGATTCGCATTATACCCCTGAACCACATCGGATCCCAAGGTAACTACACGCTCCTGATTCTTGCGGTTAATCTGGCTAAACGAAGTCGCATAACGAATATCCGCAATTGCATTCAACGGAACTTGACGCAAGGCACCGCCCATATTCATGTCGCGGTAGGTAATGTTCATCGACAATAATTTCTCGATTTGATTACGAGAATCCCCTTTCAACCGCAATTGAATTGGATATTCATCCTTGATATCGCGGAACTTCGAAATCTCAGCACCGAATAATCCCGTACGAACAGCCATCGCAACTTGTGCGGATGAAATTCCTTCCCGACTCGCCTTCT
>JAHEAY010000213.1 GCA_024642485.1 Cytophagaceae bacterium | reverse complement strand
CCAGCCCATTTACGCATTTCGCCATTGACTAAGTACTCACGTTGTTCAATGGGCTGTGTTAAATCAAATTCTTTGGGGATATCTGCCGCCTTGGGAAACAGATTTTCTAAATCACTCGCTTGCATATCTTTTGTTAAAAAATTTCTGAATGCAAATTTCTGAGATTTGCATCTTTCAAATAAACCTATGTATTAATTATTTGAATATTACAGCGATAAATTAGAAAAGCACAATATTTAAACGCTTAAAATTCAGTTTTTAAGGGGTATTTGCGGCGGATTTTATTCAGTTGGAATTTATATTGCTCAGTAAAACTGTTCTCATGCATCTGCTTAAACGCGCTTTCCCAAGCAACATATAAATTGCTTTCTGATGTATGAAAGGTAACAGGAGCTATGTTTTTACTGATTAAATATTGATCAAATTCCATTTTTTTGCCAGTTTTTATGATAGTTCAATAATAGGAAAAAAGAGATAATGGCCAAAACACCTGATATCGCAAAGGGAATGGGGATGCGTTCTTGCAGACCTTTGTAAATCATTCCCGCAAAAAAAGCGCCTAAACCGATGCCCACTTCTAGAGCAATATACATGGTTGCCATTGCCCGACCCATGTGATTTTTGTTGGCCAAATCTGTCGTCCAAGCCGCTAAAGTGGGCGTGTTAAATCCCCAAGCAAAACCGAACAAAATCGCTGATAAAATGACCGTATAACTATTGAGGTGTATGAGCATGACGCCCATGGATGCTGCTAATACGCCAGATGAAACTAATAGCACCGGAATGCGGCCGTAGCGGTCAGATGTTTTAGAAAAGAAGATGCGAACTACGATGGAGGAAATGGTATAAATGGTGAAGTATAGCCCTTTATTATGCCAACCGATGTTCTTAGATATGTCGGGCAACAGCGTAATCACAACACCGGAAGAAAATGACACAAACAGCATTACCCAAAAGACGGGTAGGATATGTGGCTCAAAAACGTCAGACCAAGATATTTTAAATAATTTCCAAGAGAATTTTGATTTCATGGCAGGAGGAAGGGTTTCCTTCATGCGCATCAAAATCAAGATTGAAAACAAAGCAAATAGGGATGAAATCCAAAACATCTCTCGAAGTCCATAGGTGGATGCCAAATAACTTCCGATGGCCGGACCCATAGACATGCCTGTTGCGGTAAAGATACCTAGGCCTCCTTGGGCTTCTCCACGTCTATTTTCGGGGATGATGTCGGCAACATATGCCGCAGTTGCTGTAGGCTTTGTGCCTGTCGACATGCCATGCAAGAATCGCAAGAATAGAAATCCTTGCACTGTATGAATCAATGGGTAAAGCCCTCCACAAATAAAGCAAACAATAGATCCAAAGGCCATGACGGGCACCCGACCAATGTGGTCGGTGAGTTTTCCGGAAAATGGCCGACTTAAACCTGCAGTCAGCGTAAAGAGTGCAATGGTATAGCCAATGTATTCTTTGCCTCCCATGCTTGCCAAATAATCAGGCAATTCTGGGATGATCATCGAGAAACTAGCAGAGAACAAGAAATTGCTGAGGCTTAAAAGCCAAAATTGAAGCGTGTATATGGATTTTTGTTCCTCCATTACACTTCTTCGATTAATTCCTCAATGGCTTTTTTATTCATTCCCATTAAAAATGCTGGCAATAAAATCAAATTACAAATCATGGCCATGAGCAAGGTGATGGACACCAAAACTCCCAAAGCTTGCGTTCCTTTGAATGTAGAAGCTGTGAAAATAAAGAAGCCGAAAAACAGAATCATTGCCGTATAAAACATGGAGACTCCCGTTTTTTGAATGGTAATTTGAACAGCTAGTTTAACGTTTTTGGCATTCTTCAGCCATTCCTCTTTGTAACGTGTTAAGAAATAAATGGTCCCATCACTCGAAATACCAAAGGCAATTGAGAAGATTAAAATCGTACTGGGTTTCAAGGCAATGTGGAAATAGCCCATTAATCCTGCTGTGATAATTAAAGGTATTAAACTGGGTAGGGTGGAGATGATGATCATTTTCCAACTCCTAAATAAGAATCCCATTAATACGCAAATTAGGAAGATAGCTGTTAATGTACTCTCAATTAGGTTCTTTTGCAGGTATTCTGTTTGGAAAGCATAGATTACAGAGTTACCAGTAACTTTCGCCTCGTATACGCGTTTGTCTGATGCAGGTAAGATTTCCCCTGTTTCCACATCTGTTCGGAAAATGCTATCAATCTTCGGTTGGATTTCATCAAATAGCTCTTTCGTTCGAACAGTTCCTACATCAGCCATTTGGAAACTGATACGCGTATATCGTTTTTCAGCATCTAAAAAGCCATTGAATAGGTTGTTTTTGCCGTTTAAGCTACTGTTGAATTCTTTGAGTTTGGCTAACTCATCGATACCTGGCAAGGTGAAGTATTTCGAATCTCCACCACGATAAACTTGATATAAATACTTGGTTGCGGTAAGTAATGAGAGCCCTTGTGTGAATTCAGGATATTTGGCAAGCAATTTCTCCGTACGTTTCATTTTAGCCAAAATTTCCGGCGTTAAAGCTCTTCCGGGTTCATGGGCATCTATCGAAACTTCAAATGGCATAACACCTTTAAAGTGTTTTTCAATGAACTTTAAATCGGTGTAGATGGCATTATCTTGCGGTAAATCATCCACGATGTAACCAACGGCTTTAATTTTCGTCAGTCCATATACCGAGATTCCTAAAATGACGATAATGATGCTATAGATGAACTTTCTGTGGCCAAATACCCAAGTTTCAATATTG
Organism: Cytophagaceae bacterium; assembly: GCA_024642485.1. GTDB lineage: Bacteria > Bacteroidota > Bacteroidia > Cytophagales > Spirosomataceae > Aquirufa. The sequence continues at coordinate 2,304 of JAHEAY010000213.1, read as the reverse complement.
CTTAATAGTCGGTTTACCCTTTTTGACTCAAAATGTGCTAAATCCTTGGGTTTGGGAGGATTTAGGAAACTAAAGAAAATGGGAATTAGGAGCAATGAAAATAGGAATGTCAACATGACATTCAATGCCGCAACAATTCCAAATTCAACTAATAAGGCTGAACCCGTGAAAGCAAAAACGCCGAAACCAATGGATGTAGTTAGGTTAGCCAAAAACAAGGTTCTGCCCACGGTACTCGCGCTTTCAATTAAGGAAGCCTCTTTATTTTGCGTAATCAGATACGTCTCGTGGTATTTATTCAATAAGAAGATTGCGTTCGGTACACCTATGACTACAATGAGTGGAGGAATTAAACCGGATAATAGTGTGATTTTAAATCCGAAAAGGACAATCGTAGCTAATGAAGCAACGATACCAATTAAGATAACGATGAGCGCAAAGAATACAACTTGAATCGACCGGAAAAAATAGAAGAGAATCAGTGAGGTGACTAAAATCGCCAGACCTAGAAACAAGACAAGTTCGTTCGTTACCTGTGCGGTTAATTCTGTTCGGATGTACGGCATTCCTGAAAAATGTAAGGGGTGTTTTGTTTGTTTAACATAGGCATCCCCTAATTTTTTGACGTTTTTAACTAATTGAATGCGCCCTTTATTGTTGATCGTTTTTTGGTCCAAGGTGATTAACATCATGTGAACCTTTAGGTCTTCCGTAAATAGGAAATTGCGGTAAATAGGTAAATTCGCTAATGTCGATTTCAAAGAATCTAACGCAATCTGAGTGCTTGTCGAATCTCCTTCATATGCCTTTTTTGATTTGAATTGATGTGCAGCACTATCTAAATATAGCACAGGAAGATTGGGTAGGGCTAATATCGATTTTATTCCTGCTTGTTTTTTAACATCACGGTAAAGTTTATTCCATGCATCAAATTCAGTTGGCGTGAATAAATCGGGGTTTTCCAGGCCAATCACCATGATGTTTCCATCTTCCCCATATTTCTTTTTGAACGATTCATATAATTGGAAACGTTCATCAGTTTTGGGAAGAATTTTAGCTAATTCATAGCTCAATTGAATTTGGCTAGCTTCATAGACCAAGGCAATTGTCAATGCGCTAAGTGCAATTAAAATAGCAATTTTATAGGCCAAAATTTGATTTGCAATCCAATTCCAGGTCTTATTCATAAGTTTACTTAGGTTGTTCTAATATCGACTCCGCCACCAGTAAATCTTCCGGTGTCGTAATTTTAATGTTGGTATATGCTCCTTCCATCAAATGAATGTTTTCACCATTCGCCTCAACGACACTGGCATCGTCGGTAAACTTCGGAGAATAAGGTTGATTGAATGCCTTTTTGAGCGTATTCAATTCGAAAATCTGAGGTGTTTGGATGATTTTTACATCATCGCGTAACACGGATTTGAAAGCATTTTTGGATGCATCCCACATCCGGATAGAATCTTTGCTCGATACCGAAACCACGCAATTGCCTTTTTCTTGGGCTATGTGATATGCTTGATTGATCGTTGAGGGAAGAATTAAGGGCCTTACACCATCGTGAATTGCGACCCAACAATCATCCTGAACTGTAATGGAATCAAGGCCGTTTTTGCTGGAATGAAAACGTGTTTCTCCACCATTTATTATTTCATGGGGAGTTTCTAATTTGATTTCGGGGTATTTTTTGCAGAGTGATTTCCAGTAATCAATTTGATTTTCAGGAAGTACAACGATTAATTCTGTACTTGGATCTGCCGTTTTAAATGCGCGGAGCGTATGGAATAAAATGGGTTTGTTTTGAAGAAGCAAAAACTGTTTCGCGACGGCGCTGTTCATTCGCTGACCAGTACCTCCCGCTACAATGATTGCTATTTTTTTCAAAACAAACCCTTTAAAAATGTTAGATGATTAACATCACATCGCCATAACTAAAGAAACGGTATTTCTCTTTGATCGCTTGCTTGTACGCTTCTTGAATTAATTCATATCCGCCAAATGCAGAAGTCATCATTAATAAAATAGACTCTGGTAAATGGAAGTTCGTTAATAAAGCTGTAGGAATCTTGAATTCGTACGGAGGAAAAATGAATTTGTCTGTCCAACTATTAATCGGCTTTAAATGACCACTAGCAGAAACAGATGATTCCAAGGCTTTCATTACCGTTGTTCCAATCGCTAACACTTGTTTTTTGTTATCGATTGCTGCATTGACAAAATCACAAGTCTGTGGTTCAATCATGAAATGCTCTGAATCGGTTTTGTGTTTGGTCAAATCTTCTACGTCAACTTGACGGAATGTAC
>JAHEAY010000209.1 GCA_024642485.1 Cytophagaceae bacterium | reverse complement strand
GCGCATACGATTCCGAGAATTTACCTTGGATTTTACGGACCAAAGAATCCGCCGCCTTATAATTTTCCAGACGCAAAGCCTCGCGAACCGCGGGCAAATTTTTATACGCCTCCTTGTTCATGTAGGGATCCATCGGCTCCCCAGACCACAAAGTCAGGTCATTCAAGAAGATTTTATCGCTCTTGGTCCCGCCAAAAACAGTCGCCCCCTGCTTCCCATTTCCCAGCACAAGCGCCTCTTCAAAATACGTCGCCGGCTTATCGTACCACAATCGCATGGGTTTCTGCTGTTTTTGCTGTGCGAAGGTGCTGAAGGCTAAAAGGGTTAAAAATAGGATGCGCATAGGTTTATTTTTTGATGGCCAAGCGACCAGTGTAGTCAATTCTCTGTAATAAAATCGAAGTCTTTTGCTCCGCGAAATACTCGTCCACCGCTTTTCGGCAGCCCTCCCAGTGGCCATAATCGTCGATGATCATAACGCCGCTTTCGCTCAGGGATGGGTATAGATGGATCAATTCGTGTTTGGTGGAGGTATACCAGTCTGTGTCTAAACGCAATAGGGCGATGGCGCCTGCGGGCACCGTGACCGGAATCGTGTCTTCCACTTTTCCCTCCACGTAGTGGATGTTTTCTGATGGAAAAGCGCTGTTCGACATCGTTAATTTAACGTCGTCTAAGTTTGCCAAACACCAAACCGAAGTCTCCTTCTGGTCCTTGGTTTGCTCGAGCATTTGGTCCGCTTTTTGGCCCCTAAAATCTACATCTTCCACCGTAGGTTCAGACATCCCCTCAAACGTATCGTATAAATAGAGGTGGCGATCGCTCACCCCGCGGTGCGCTAACACCTGCGCCACCATCAGCGACGAACCCCCACGCCAAACGCCACATTCCACAAAATCCCCGGGTATATTTTGATCAATCACATAATTCGTCGCCTGGTACAACGCAAACATCCGCTCTACCGACGTCATCGTGTAGGGCTGGCATTTCTCGTAAAAGCTCCAAAAGGTTTTGTCCTGAATATCCGCGTAAGGCCCAGCGGCTTTGCGATCGAATTTAGTGACTTGGTAACCGAATTGTTCAATGAGGCTTAGGAGGAATTTGCGCATAGGAGGTAATTTCTCCTAAAAATAGTAAAAATTTTGTGGTTTATATATTGTTAGAAAGGTTAAAGAGTTATGAGGACAAAGCTGACAAATTATGTGTATTTATGTATTAACATATTATTTATAAGTTTAGATTGAGGAATAATTTGGTTCTTTATCTTGTCAAATAACCATTATTAATATGTTTTTAAGATTATTAATTTTTATGTGTATTATTTTTTATACACACGTTGCATCTGGATTAACTGAATTTTCGTGGGTTAATGTATCGAAAAAACGAAAAGAGAGGATTGTATTTTCTTCTAAAGATTGGGAATATCAATCGCGAAATGGGTCTTGGGTGATTTTCACCAAGCTTAAATTTGATGAGAAAGATTTATTGGATATTCCTAAAGAGTGTAGCCCTGAGTTTTTTTATATAAATAGTGGGATTATTATATCAATTCCAGGTTCAGGGATTGTATTTACAATTGACATTAAAAATAATCAACTTGTCAGATCAGATAACACTTTCTTTAGGGGGTACAATTTTAAAGCTTTGCAGTTTTTTCATAATGATACGTTATATAGTTTGGGTGGCCAGGGTTTTTGGCATTCTAATAACATACTTACTTATTTTAGTAGATCTTCAAAAGAGTGGGAATATGTTAATGTAAATGGCCAGAATTCTCCTAATAGGTTAGTGAAAGAAAAATTGGGATTTAATACATTAACCGGTGCAGTTTATGCCTTAGAATCACCTTTAGATTTAAAGCCAGATAATTCATCACATTTTCCACTGTATAAATTAATGATGGATTCCAAAAGATGGAATAAATTAGGAGATGTTGATATAAACGAAGTGCAAAAAATAGGCCTTAAGGAATTAAACTTTATTTGGACTTCTCGCTTTTGGTATTTGACAAATTCTGAAACGCTAATTATTGATCCTGAAAAAAATGAGATTAGGGTCTATAATGGTAATAATAGGCTTTTCTTTGGGTTAGAATCTCAAGTTTTTTGTAACGGGGAGTGGATTTACTCATTGAGAACTAATAAAACAAAAAATCAAGGTACTATTACTTTAGATTCTATGACCTACAGTTCTCTAATTAAAAGTTCGGTTAAAAGAGGAGTATTGTATCAGGACAATTCAGGAGTAGATAGATATTGTAAATTTATACTTGGAGTTATATCTGCATTGATAATCGGCTTCATTTGGAAATTGACAATGAAGCGAAAAGCAGTTTCGTTTCGTGAAAAGTCTAATTTCCCTGAAGGATTTGAAAGGCTTGCAAAAACGTACTTGCAATATGGGAAGGAGCACTTGGTAGATGCAAATGAACTTAATATAATTATTGAATGTGAAAATAAAGCTTTCGATACCCAACGACAATATAGGTCTAAATTTATTATTTGTGTAAATGAATTCTTTAGAAAGGAATTTGCAATTGATAATGCAATAAATAGAGTCTCAGTTGACGATGATAGAAGATTTGTTAAATATGGAATTTCCACAGAGGCATATGATCTACTTTCAAAAAATGATATTTTCAAATCTTGAAAGTAGATCATGATTTAATTAAAATTTATATCCAATTAATAAGTGTGGGTTAAATACCGCGCCTGGACCCCAAACATTAAATCCAACATTTGCTGAATTGTAAGTCTGGTTATTTTGTACAATTGAACCATTATAACCTCCCATAGCTTGAGCTCCTAGTGAAAGGTCAATCACTATATTATTATTTCTTCCTGATAGCCATTGGTATCCCAAGTCAAATCCTCCTCCAACTGAGCTAAAGCTAACTTCTCGATCAATAATATCTAGACCGTTTCTTGTGTTATAATGGAAAAAGCTCGAAGTAAAGTTGCCGTACAAGAAACGACCTTGTAGATATAGTCCTTCAGGACACTGACCGCCTATATAGAATCGAGCAAAAGGTTCAATTTTAAAACCTGAATAACCACCGTAATAGAAGTCAGCCGCACTTCCTATACTGAAAGCGTCTGCTATAGGTTTTTCGTATGCAACTCTAATTCCATTAAAGATTCCTAAATCTAATTTAATTAAATCGCCTTTGTTTTGCTGTGCATTTGCTCCGAATGAGATAGATGCAATGATGATAGTTAGATAAATGTTTTTCATTTTACGCAATTATTTTTTTGTACCTACTCATATGGCTTTTCGGTTTCGCCTCGTTTATGGTTTCTGAACTCCCTTTGAATACTCGAAATCAAAGAGCGTAAATTGTTTGATTGTTTAATAGTATTTTTGTGTTATTAATATATATACACATGTAGAATGGCATACTTTCTGCTACTAAAAATACTGTAAACAAAATTTAATAACGTATTAAGAATTCTTTAAAGAATTTTTGTTTCCTATTTTGGAAGTTTTTTCCAATTTCCGAAAACTCGTTTCATCGCAGAGCTATTTTTCTAATTGGTTTGGATTTTTATCATTTCGTGCCCATTATTGGTTTGGATTTTTATCATTTAAGTAGTAATATTGGTTAGGATTTTTAACAAAACAATGAGCTACATCCCCAGAATAATTGATCAAGAGCTTGAAAAGTGGCGAAATCAGCGCGATAGGAAGCCTTTGTTGCTACGGGGTGCTAGGCAAGTAGGAAAGTCCTCGGCTGTGAGGCATTTGGCAAAATCATTTGATCATTTCGTCGAAGTAAATTTTGATGAAAATCCCGAATTTGCGACGCTATTTGAGAAATCCATATCCCCCGCTGAACTGTGCGAACAGCTGACACTTTTGTTGAAAGTCCCTATAGTGGAGGGGAAGACCTTGGTGTTTTTTGACGAAATTCAAGCATGCATTCCTGCCATTTCTGCTCTGCGGTATTTCTATGAAAAAATGCCTCAATTGCATGTAATCGCTGCAGGCTCTCTGTTGGAATTCGCTTTATCTGAGGTTCCGTCTTACGGAGTGGGGCGGGTTCGATCTATTTTTCTATACCCTTTATCTCTTCAGGAGTTTTTACTAGCGAATGGTGAAACGGGACTGATTGATTATGTGATGAGCGCTGGATTTACCGCTGAACTACCTGATTTGGTTCACGAAAAACTGAACCATTATTTGAAGAAATTTTTAATCATAGGAGGGATGCCTGAAGTGGTTAGTTCTTATGTTCGAAATGGAGATATGTTAGAGGTGCAGCGTATTTTAGATGATTTAGTGATATCGATTCAAGCAGATTTTGCCAAATTCCGAGATCGAGTTCCCGCTATCCGAATTAGAGAGGTATTTAACCTGGTTGTTCAGCAGGTAGGAAATAAGTTCACCTACACTTACGGGAATACTAATCTGACAAATTTACAAGTCAAACAGGCCTTAGATTTATTAACCCTAGCGGGGATTATATATCCGGTTACGCATTCCAGTTGTAATGGGTTGCCATTGGGGGCGGAGATTAATGTGAAAAAGCGGAAGTTTTTGTTATTCGATACGGGAATTTTCCAACGTATTTTAGGATTAAATATGTCCGAAATGCTCTTGGAGAGTGATTTTTCCGTCATCAACAAGGGGAATATAGCCGAAATGTTCGTGGGGCTTGAATTGATTAAAAACACCTCGTGTTACGAAAACTGGGACTTGCATTATTGGCAAAGAGAAAGCAAAAATGCGCAATCTGAGGTCGATTACGTCATCCAACACAAAGGTCAAATTCTACCCATCGAAGTCAAATCAGGCACGAAAGGCGCGATGCAAAGCTTGTACCGTTTCTTAGAAGAAAAGAAGCTAACGACGGGGATTCGAACCTCTTTGGAGAATTTTGGCCAAATACCTAACGTCCAAATCATTCCACTGTATGCGATTGGGATGTATAAGTCAGGGAATTAGTTATAAATTCCCCTTAAAACAAAAGACCCTAACATCTCTGTTAGGGTCTTTCTTCATTGAAGTGGTAGATCCCGGACTCGAACCGGGGACACACGGATTTTCAATCCGATGCTCTACCAACTGAGCTAATCCACCTCAATTCCCCGCGTTAATCGGGAGTGCAAAAATAAGTA
>JAHEAY010000205.1 GCA_024642485.1 Cytophagaceae bacterium | reverse complement strand
GATTTACGGAATGGATCGGCAAATTGATAATCGATTAGCAAATGCAAGCGATGATTTACATCGATTTCATGCCCATTATCGACAGCCTATATTAGGTCTCATGTTTGTTTTGGGTATCATGAATGCCATTTTATTAGCTCGAGTTGAGTCGAATTTACTCGTTTTGGGACTGAGTCTCTTGACTATTCTATTTGGATATTGGTTTGCATGGATTAGGGGCCTGTTTGAAAAATTTTGGGGGACCAAAGAATTATTTACCTCACTGATTTATAGTCTGGGCATTTTGCTCCCAACGAGTTTATATGTAGATTTTCCTTTTCTGCTTGGTCTATCCCTTTTCTTGTTGGTTTTGTTGAACTTATGGATATTTACTTGGATTTCAACAGGAGGTAAGCGTTATTATGTTTCCTCGTTGATTTATGTAAGTTTAGCCTTGCTTTTACTTTTAGGTATTTTGGGATTTAATCTATTCGTTGTAGGCATAATGCTCATGATATGGGGAATTCATGTGGGGATTTATTATTTTAGGGCTCAAATGAACATGCGACTTTGGGCCGAATGGGCATTTGCGAGTCCACTGATTTACATATTATGCAATTTATAAAGACCAAAGATGCGTATCAGGCGCTGCGCTATCCTGAATTTCGGGCCTATGTGACGGGGAATACCTTGTTTACGATGGCTTTGCTGATTCAGGAAGTAATTTTGGCCTATGAGTTATATCATTTAACGCACAATCCGTTGGCTTTAGGCTTAATTGGTTTAGCTGAGGCGGTGCCATATATCTCTTTGGTATTGTTTGGTGGGCATTTTGCAGATAATCGGGACAAAAAGAAAATCATGCAGGGGTCGCTTTCCATCATTATTTTAGGTTCTTTTTTGTTGTTATACGCTGCGACACATTTGAGTGAGGGACTGACCGATTTCCATATTTATTTAATCTATTTTGTGATCTTTTTAATAGGTCTTGCCAAAGGCTTTTTTAGTCCAGCAGCTTCGTCTTTGAATCCATTTTTAGTCCCTAAAGAGGTCTTTGCCAATGCGGCCACTTGGAATTCATCCTTCTGGCAATTAGGTTCTATTCTAGGGCCCGGAATGGCAGGTTTTCTTTATGCATATGCCGGCTTATCGGGTTCATTGATGATTGTAATCGGTTTGCTTTTAGCCGTTATGGCCTGTATGTTTTTAATTAAAAGTCGGCCTGTACCCCCTAAAAAGGTTGTTCATGAATCTATTTGGCATAGTTTGCGTGAGGGAATCGAGTATGTATTTAAGACGAAAATCATTCTGTATGCGATTTCACTTGATTTGTTTTCAGTCTTGTTCGGAGGTGTAATCGCAATTTTACCCATCTTCGCCGAAGATATTCTGAAAGTTGGCGCCGAAGGTCTTGGGGTTCTACGTGCAGCTCCCTCAGTAGGAGCGGTCGTTACCATGCTTACTTTAATTTACTTTCCGCCTTTAAAAAATGCGTGGCGAAATTTGCTACTCGCTATCGCGGGTTTCGGTATAGCGACTTTGGTATTCGGTCTATCATCGAATTTTTGGTTGTCGGTGACAGCCCTGTTTTTTACCGGTGCTTTCGATTCCGTCAGTGTGGTGATTCGTCAAACGGTCTTGCGTATATTCACACCCGATGAGATGCGGGGGCGTGTTTCCTCCGTTAATGGTGTTTTTGTGAGTACCTCGAATGAAATGGGTGCCTTCGAATCAGGTGTTGCGGCTAAATTCTTTGGTACAATTCCTTCTGTGCTTATTGGTGCCGGGGTAACCTTGTTTCTAGTCACCATTGTGGCCTTTAAATCTAAGGATTTATTGGAACTGGATGTTGAGAAAGCGTCTGAGGCCTAATTAATTTTTTTCTTGAATGCTCGTATTCCACGACTTTAGTGTCTCCACGATGGTATTGCGACTCTCTTGTGCCCAAACAATATCAGAAACTTTGTTCACGGGACTGGTATTCTCGCCCAATAATGCGGGCATCAAATTAAAGGTGTGCGTTTTTAACTTCTTCACACCTTTGTCATTTACCGAGATACATTCGATCACTTCGATGTTGGAAATGACCACTAAACCATCTGATGTTTTGGATGCATGAATCTCGATGGATTCAATCAGATTCTTTGGGATATCGCTGTTGGCTATGAGGTCAGCACCTTGGTAATGTACAACTTTGATTTCATGCGATCCTAGCAATAGAAAGGAGATGCGTTGTTTGCCCGACTTCGTTGCGAAAAAATCTCCAATCGACTGAAATAAATTTCGTTTCGGTAATTGGATAACACCCAGACCTATAAAATCACGTGGCGTTTGGCTAGAAAGAAATGAAAACGAAGAAGGCAGATTGGAGCTCATGCTAATATTTTTTACGAATTTATCTTAAAAATGGCAAACCAACAATTACAGTCGGATTTTAGGTTTAGGGAATTCAAAGTGCTGGGCAAAACCTTGAAACCATTGATGGATCGACTCGAAGCCCTTTTTATTTAAACTGTAATGGATAAACTGGCCTTTCTTTACTGCATCGATTAATTGGGCTTGTTTCAATAAATCCAAATGATGTGAAATGCTTGGCTTGGTCATGTCAAATTGCTTGGCAATTTGACCCGCATTTTGTGGTCCTTGGATGAGAAATTGGAGTATCTCTCTTCGGGTTACATCGTTAATGGCTTTGAAGGCTGCTTCCATATTTGATTAAATAATTAGGCGAATATCTAATTAATATCTTGGATTTCCAAATTTACACACGGTCAGCTTTTCGATAGGCTTCGATTAGTTTCAATTCACCCTCTTTTCCAGGATGGAAATTGCCATGTTCCATGCCCAAAACACCTTGGTAGTTTTTCTTCCGCAGGTGTTCGAAGATATTGGCATAATTAACTTCCCCGGTTCCAGGTTCTTTACGGCCTGGATTGTCGCCTATTTGTAAATAAGCGATTTCCGACCAGCATAAATCCATGTTCTTGATCATATTTCTTTCGTTTCGTTGCATGTGATACATATCGAAAAGGATTTTGCAAGAAGGGCTATCCACCGCCTTGCAAATCATATAGCTTTGATCAGAATGGCGTAAAAATAGATCGGGATTGTCGCTTAACGGCTCTAAAACCATCGTGAGCTTATGGGGCTCGAGGATCTCAGCGCCTCGTTTTAATACTTCGATGACGTTTCCTGTCTGAATGCCCATGGGTAAGTTTCGCGTGAAATTTCCAGGTACTACCGTCGCCCATTTGGCATTAACGCGTTTGGAGGTTTCAACAGCTTCTTTACAAGATTTCAAGAACATATCGGTCCAAGTTTTATCCCCTGTGGTCATATGCGACTTATCGAAAAAACCAGGGAATTTGATCACAAAAACACCCATGTCCATGCCTAGTCGGCCTAGGGTCGCCCCAATTTTCTCCTGCACTTCCACGGGCTTTTCCATCATCTCATTGTCCTCCAGCGCACGAAATCCCATCTCATGCATGAATTTCAATTGGTCGATGTAATCCTTTCCTGCATGCTGTTCGAACATTCCGAAATGCGGCGCATAGTTTAAGCTAAATGTATTTGCATTAGCTGTGCCAGCTTTAAGCGTTTGTGTGCCTAAAACTCCTGCTGTCATTAATTGGCTAAACGATCGACGATTCATGTTTATTTCTTCTTTAATGTGCTTAAATATTCCACTAAATCCGTTAATTCGCTCGTCGACATACCATCTGCGAGTCCATCCGGCATCATTGAGTTATCTAATTGTTTCACGGATTTCAATGCGGATGTTTTGAAGTTTTGAATGCTACCTCCTGGTAATTTTAGGATGATATCAGTTTCATTTTTTGAGGTAACGATTCCTTGGTAAACATCCCCTTTTTTGGTCGTAATCTCAAAGGTTTCATATCCAAATCCAATACCCGCATTCGGGTGAAGGATTGATAGATACATCCCTTCTTTCGATAATTTTGAGCCTATTTCTGATAATTTTGGCCCAAAGTCAATGCCCTCATTGTTGATTTGATGACACATTGCACATTGCTCCACAAATACCTTAATTCCATTTTTTGCTACACCTTTCAGGTTGATTAATTCATTCAATGCTGGATGTTTCGTTTTGGAATTACTCTGTGCGCCACTTAGGTAGGTATTAGCTTCCACACGAACGCCTTTGCGCCAAGCTTTACTGACCGACTCAACCACAGATGGAATTAGGTTTGTAGGAATTTGCTTTTGCTTCAGGGCTTGTAAAACAAAATCTTCGCCAGCAGGGTAGGAGTTACCGATTCCTTTGGCCGCATCTTTACGTACGATTAAATCGAGTTTCGTGTTGAGCAAGGCTTGACTGAGTAAAGCGATACTTTCTTTGTTTCCTTGCCAACGAATCGCGTCGATGATGGAACGTTTTACCGCATTATTTCCCTGATTGAAAGTTGTTTTGATCAGGTCATTGCCACCGATTGCATAAAGTGATTTAGCTGCTTGTCGGCCTCCTTTATTAGTCAAGATGATTTTCATTAGTTCAGGTTTAAGCTCAACTAAATTGTATTTCTCAATTAATTTGGTGTATTCGTCTATGTCATTTTTGGGTAAAAGACTAATGACTGTTTTGCGTGCCAAAGCATTTTTTTGAATGTATTCTGGCGAAAGGTGACGAATGGCTACCAAAGTGGCCGCCGCGTCTTTTTTTAGTTCTGTGTTGATTAATTGCACCAATAAGGCCGATTTCTCTTCTCTTGGAATAAAATCCAATGCGCGGAAATAGCGCAACTTGTCGTTCAAAGGTATTGCCTCTTTTAAGTATTGGAAAATATAGGAATTAGCTAATGCTGTTCTCGAACGGAAGATGATATCCCGGAATGCCGGCGAATCTACAGGTTTTAATGCCAAATATGCGGCTAAACGAGTATCCCAAGCTCGGTCAGCACCGATGCCCAATGCCTCTAAATACCAACGGTCCGTACCGGTATGTTGGTTCGCTAAAGCCGCCCACATCGCATCCGCTTCGGGGTTCTTTACATGGTGCAAGGCGATGGCTAGTTCGCGTTTCACTTGATAATCGGAATCTTGTATTATCCGTTGAGCCAAGGATTTCCATGTATCAAATGGGCGCATTTTCATCGCTCGGATGGCCATCATGCGCCATTCGG
>JAHEAY010000198.1 GCA_024642485.1 Cytophagaceae bacterium | reverse complement strand
GCACCTCAACTAATTTGTCGTAGTATGCATTTCCTTTCGCGTTAACATCTGTTTCGCGGTGACAATCGATACACCATCCCATCGTTAATGAAGAACGTTGCTCAACAACTTCCATTTTTTCGATTTCGCCGTGGCAGTTTTTACACTCTAATCCACCTACGTTTGTATGTTGCGAGTGATTGAAATATGCCAAATCCGGCAAGTTGTGAACACGTACCCATTGAATAGGCTCGTTGTTTTCAATCGCACTGTAGATTTTTTGAATTTCTGGAGACTCACGCTTGATTGCGTTGTGGCAGTTCATACAGATGTTTGCTGAAGGAACGTTAGCTCCTTTTCCTGCATATACACCAGTGTGGCAATAGTTACAGTTGATTTGATATTGACCTGCGTGCAATTTATGCGAGAATTTGATGGGTTGCTCAGGAGCATATCCTTGGTGAATACCTACGCCATACGCTGCGTCAATTGTTGCTTTTCCTCCTAATAATAAAGCTAGAACTAAAATACCTGTTTTAACAGCTGAATTAGCTGCCAAAGCTTTTGCGTTTGCTGCTAAACGTTGCATCAAAGGAGCTTCAGTTGAACCTTCTCCTGAGGTAATTTTGCTCAATGTGCTAACGATAGACAATAAAGCGATTAATACGATCACCATGATGATCAATAAACCAACTAAAAGAACTTCTAACATGCCGCCTGAGCTTTGTGCTGCCGGTGCTGCTGCACCTGCTGCTGGAGCTGCACCGGCAGCTGGAGCCGCTGGAGCTGCGTTTGCTGCATCAATATAAGCAACAATGCTTTTGATTTGAGGTTCTGTAAAGTTCGGATAAGGAGTCATTGCTGCCTTATTGAACTTGTTGTAAAGGTCGTTTGCGTATTTGTCGCCTGAAGCGATAACAGCTTGTGGATTATGAACCCATTTAACGATCCATTCGATCGGGCGTCTTTCGCTAACTCCCTTTAAACCAGGGCCTACAAGCACTTCATCCGATGTGTTGTGGCATGCTGCACAGTTGTTTTTGAATAGGGTTTCGCCTTCTGCTGCATCTTGCGCAAATGTCGCGCTCACGCTAGCTAATAGTATCGCAAAGGATAATAAGGTTTTAACGAGTGTTAATTTTTTGCAAAACATCATGTTGGTTTTCACATTTTAATTCAGTTCGCAAAACTACATTCCGATTTTTTAGGAAACAATTTATAGGAGAAACAATTTCAGGTTTTTTTAAGGTTTGATTGATTATTTAGAATCTTTCAAAATAAACCCAAAGTGAAAGTGTAATTTTTTGAGAGGGATTTGTACAAAATGGAGTTAAACAAAAAAACCTTCCGATTTGGAAGGTTTTTTGAGGTTTCGAGCGGATTCGAACCGCTGTAGAAGGTTTTGCAGACCTCTGCCTAGCCACTCGGCCACGAAACCAATTTAATTGGGATGCAAAAATAGCTTTTTTTTAGAAAGGAGCAAAAGGAAAGCGAAAAAAATCAGGCAGTGGTCAGTGGGCAGTTGCTAGTCCGAAGTCCGAAGGGAGTGGTCAGTCACTAGTCACTAGTCGCGAGTCCGAAGTCCGAAGGTCCTAATTTCAACTTTTACCTCTTCATTCTTCGCTCTTAACTCTTAACTCAATGTAAATATGCTAATCTCCGGCGGCATCCCTACACGCCCTGGGTATCCTAAATATCCAAATCCGCGATTAACATATAATTGCTGCCCGTTTTCTTCATACAAGCCTGCCCATTGTTTATAAATATATTTAGCAGGTGACCAAGTTTCAAAGCCTGGAATTTTTACCCCGAACTGCGCCCCATGTGTATGGCCCGCAAAAGCAACATCAATGTCATGGAATTTACTGTTCTTCGTCACCTCCGCATTCCAGTGCGTTGGATCATGAGATAAAAGTAATTTGGTCGATGCATCTTCTGTGCCCGCATAAGCTTTGGATAGATTACCATACCAAGGGAAACGACCGATGCCTATGTTTTGAACGCCGATGATGGCCAATTTCTCTCCTGATTCTGTGATGATATGATTCTCATCCATCATCAGATTCCAGCCCATTAATTCATGTGCCTTCATCAAATCTTGTAAGTTTTGTTTTTTGGCCGCTGCGCTTTTCCACTTTACATAATCTCCATAGTCATGATTTCCCAACGTGCTGAAAACACCATAAGGGGCTTTTATTTTGGAAAACATATTGAAGTAATCTTCCACCTCTTTGGACTCATTATTGACCAAATCTCCCGTGAAAAACACCAAGTCGGCCTTTTCACGCATCAACATATCTACGCCACCTTGAACAGCCGTTTTGTTGAAAAAACTTCCTGAATGGATATCCGATACTTGTGCAATGCGCATGCCGCGGAACTCTTTGGGAAGTTTAGGGATCTTTAAACTCACCTTTTCGATGTGGTAATCATGTGCACCCGAGAGGATCCCAAAAGCAAATGTTGCGGCTGGTACTGCGCCAACTGCGAGTGCGGCTTGGGATAAGAACTCATGCCGACTAATCGCACTTGGGTCTTTTTTGCGGATTTTATTGCTTCCCCAGCGAAAAAAGCGGGTGATGTCTTCTAAAAGCAAGAAAATGATGATGAACAATTTGCTGATGACCGAAATCATTACAAGTGCCATGAAGGTAATTCGGAATTCGTTTTTCCACGTATGCAATGGCAATGCATTGTACGAAATGGTTCCTATAAGCACGAATGCGGTAAATCCCCAGTAAATGATGGCAGCTGTTTGACGAACACTATTACGCGATTTACGAAGAGCCGTTTTAACCGCCATCCAAACATAATAGTCTAATGCGACTAAGATGATGGTGATTAAGGGCACAAAAAACATTTTATTCATGGCTTATAAACTATCTTTGTTTTGCATTTGTTCCAAAGGTGCATAAAATTATGAAAAAGAACTTAAGTATTTACGGAGGCGGTTGGGTTGGCGCACCATTGGCATTTAAACTTGCTTTAGCGGATTTTGAAGTTAAGGTTTCGGCATCGCAAGTGCACCAACAAGCGAAGCATCCCAAAGTTCAAGTTGTTGATTTTCGCGCGACGGACGAAACCACCGAAGGGGAATGGGGGCTGTTAAATCAATCGGCAATTCAAGTTTGGGCTATTCCTCCCCGCAGAAAGAAAAACTCAGAGGAACAATATTTGCGCATCGTGCAAGCTTGGGTCGATGGTTTAGATCCCAAAAAAGTAGACAAAATTATCTTCCTTTCTTCTACCTCCGTTTATGCAAATGTCTCTGCGATCGTGGATGAAACGGCTGAAATTAACGAAAATTCGTTGATGGCACAGGCAGAAGCTATTGTTAAAGCATCACCTGTTTCTTCCGTGATTTTGCGTCTTGCAGGCTTAATGGGTGGCGATCGTTTTGTCGCCAAATACTTCGCAAACAAACGTAATGACGGAGCGAATTGCCCAGTGAATTATGTGCACAAAGATGATGTGGTGAATTTGATTGCCTTGACTTGCGAGAAAATTTCTTCGGGTGTTTATAACATTGTTGCTCCCGAGCATCCAACCAAGCAAGATGTGGGAATGAATGACTGTGAGAAACGGGGGATGAATCCAGGGTATTGGGACTCAAGCCAACCGTGTTTAGGGGGTAAAATTGTTTCCGGCGATAAAATCGTTGAGGAATTAAGCTATGATTTTAAATGGCCTGATCCGATGGAGTTTTAATCCTTAATATGTAGAGACGCGATACTTGAACTGCACCCAAAAAGTTGGACAACTTATTGGGTGTTTTTTTATGTCAAGAAAAATCAAGTACTCTTACGATCTCAAGCTTTCAAGTGTTAAATCATTTATTGAAGATCATCAGCCAGCACGGATTATTGCTAATCAGTCAGGGGTTCCATTACGCATGTTATATCGTTGGATATTTCGTTATCGGCATTTAGGTGCTCAGGGATTAGAATCAAAACAGAACGATTCTTACAGCCCTGAATTTAAACGCAAGGTTTTACGAGCAATTGAAAAACACGGATTATCTTTACCTCAAGCCTGTGTCAAATTTTCGCTTGGTAGCGATGCCATGATTATCAATTGGCAACGTAAATTCAAGGAATTTGGGATTGACGGCTTAGCTAATAAACCTAAAGGTAGCAAGCGCATGGAAAAACCTAAATATGCTAAAAAACTCAAGTTTAAACATCCTTTAACGCGCGAGCAAGAGTTATTACTAGAGCTTCAAAGTCTTCGTGCAGAGAATGCTTTACTAAAAAAGTTGCAAGCCTTAATTCAAGCCGAAGAAGAAGCCAACAAGCGCAAGCCATTCAAGAATTAAGGCAAGAACATCCCCTGGAGCTTTTGCTTCAGCATGTTCAAATGGCCAAGAGTAACTTTCATTATTATCAATATCGTAGCTGCTTATCTGATAAGTATCAGGAAGCCAAGCATGCGATAAAACGCATATTTCATGCTCATAAAGGCCGATTGGGTTATCGGCGAATAACGGAGTTGTTGAAACAAGAGGGTTTTATTATCAACCACAAAACGGTATTAAGTCTCATGGGTAAGCTAGGCTTAAAATGTTTAATTCGCATGAAAAAATATCGTTCCTACAAAGGGGAAGTGGGTAAAGTTGTAGCCAACGTATTAGCTCGGAATTTCAAAGCAGAAGCTCCTAATCAAAAGTGGGCAACAGACATGACTGAGTTTAAAGTAGCGGGTAAGAAGCTGTATTTGTCGCCTATTATTGATCTATTTAACCGAGAGATTATAAGCTACGAATTAGCTGAAAGCCCTAGCTATGCGCACGTTGTCAAATTACTAGATAAAACATTTAAGAAACATCAAATAACTCAAGATCTAATCTTACATTCTGATCAAGGCTGGCAGTATCAAATGAAACACTATCAAAAGAAATTGTCACACCATCAAGTGACACAAAGCATGTCAAGGAAAGGTAATTGCTTAGATAATGCTGTTATAGAGAACTTCTTTGGAATCTTAAAATCAGAGTTATTTTACTCAAATAAATTTCAGTCAATCCAACAGTTAAAAAGAGAAATTAAAGGCTACATTAAATACTATAATCATGAACGAATAAAAATGAATCTAAATGGAATGAGCCCTGTAAAATACAGAGCTCATTATCTAAAATCTATTGTTTAATTTTGTCCAACAAAATGGGTGCACCTCA
>JAHEAY010000075.1 GCA_024642485.1 Cytophagaceae bacterium | reverse complement strand
TGACATCAAATTTCATTGATTACGTTAAAATTAACTTGCGTTCTGGACGCGGAGGAAGTGGTTCATCTCACTTTAGAAGAGAAAAGCACGTTCCTAAAGGTGGTCCAGACGGAGGTGATGGTGGTCGGGGAGGTCATGTCTATATTGTAGGAAATAGTCAACACTGGACTTTACTGCATTTGAAATTTCAAAAACACATCATTGCCGATAATGGCAAAGGTGGCGAAGGTGGACGTCGTTCAGGAATGGAAGGTGAAGATATTTTCATTGAAGTTCCTTTAGGAACGATTGTTAAAGATGCAGAAACCAACGAGTTTTTAGCTGAAGTAACAGAAGAAGGCCAAAAAGTCTTGTTATTACCAGGTGGTCGTGGCGGTTTAGGAAACACGCACTTTAAATCTTCTACCAATCAATCCCCACGTCATGCCCAACCGGGTGAAGCGGGTTTGGAGCGTTGGGTGGTTATGGAATTAAAAGTCTTAGCCGATGTCGGTTTAGTTGGATTTCCGAATGCTGGGAAATCCACACTTTTATCAGTTCTTTCAGCTGCTAAGCCAGAAATCGCCGATTACCCTTTTACGACCTTAGTTCCCAACCTAGGCGTTGTAGCTTACCGTGATTATAAATCATTTGTCGTTGCCGATATTCCAGGAATTATCGAAGGAGCCGCAGAAGGGAAAGGACTTGGTTTACGCTTTTTGCGTCACATCGAGCGGAATTCAATCCTCTGCTTTTTAATTCCTTCTGATGCAGAAAACTGGGGCGATGAATACAAGATTTTAGTGGGAGAGTTAGAAAAATATAACCCCGAATTATTGCATAAACGTCGCGTGCTCGTTGTTTCTAAAATGGATTTATCCATTCCCGAAATGGAAGAGGAGATGCGTGAAAGTCTTCCAAAAGACCTTCCTTTGGTATTCATTTCATCTGTTACGAATACTGGAATTCAAGAGTTGAAAGACTTACTTTGGGAAACTTTGCAAGAGGAAAATAAAGAGGTTGCCAAACAAGTGGAAAGCTCAATCGAAATTCTACCACAAGCACCCATCGAAAATGATACTGAAGAAGAATTGGAATAGTTTAATCTTTATAATGCATAAAAAAGGTCGCCCAATTGGACGACCTTTTTTTATTGTATCTGGGTTGCCATCAAGGCAATTCCCTCGCTAAACGTTCTCGGTTTATAGCCTAAAACCGATTTGGCTTTCGTTAATATAAAACCTGTTCTTGGAGGTCTTTTAGCTGGTTGAGAAAAGGTCGATGAATCTGCTTGCTGGATTAAATTCTTTGGTAAATGGAAAAATTCTGCCGTTTTGATTGCCATTTCGTAAGGAGTTAATAGTTCTTCTCCTGAAATATTGAAAATACCTTCAGCTTCTTTCTGGGCGATGAGCCAACAGCCAATCGCGAGGTCCTCCGCTAGGGTAGGGGTTCTGAATTGATCGGTAACCACATTGATTTGCTTGCCTTCTTCTAGGGATTTTTTGACCCAAAGAATAATATTCGTCCGACTCATATCCGGGACGATTCCAAAAACCAATACGGTCCGCGCAATGGCCCAGCGGATGGAGGATGCTTGAACAATTTGTTCTGCTCTTAATTTACTTTCGCCATAAACAGAAATTGGATTTGGAACAGCTTCTTCATCATAAGGGCCTGCCTCTCCATCGAAAATGAAGTCAGTTGATAAATGACAGAGAAATGTGTCATATTTTGAACAAGCAGCAACGATGTATTCTACGGCTTTAACATTAAGTTTTTCGCATCCAACTAAATCACTTTCGCAGGTGTCTACATTGGTCATTGCAGCTGTGTGAATGACGATTTCAGGTTTATAAGTCGCGAAAACATCTTCTACGGCTTGTGGGTCCGTAATGTCAAGTGAATGATAGGTATATCCATCTCGATTAGGCAAACGGTTTTCTCCTCGTGCTGTTGCGATCAAATTAACGGCCGACTCTTTGCTAAGTAGGTCAACTAATTTTTGCCCCAATAGGCCATTTGATCCCGTTATGAGAATGGTTTTTTTCATGATGCTAATTGTTTCCTGATATCTTGTAAAAGAGTTTGTGCACCTTGTCCAATTAAATTTTGAGCTACTGCTTTTCCTAGCTGTTCTGGGTTAGATCCTGTGGCAGATGCTACCATTTCAACTTCTCCTTTTAAGCCAAGGACCCCACCTCGTAAATATAGTCCGTCCTTAAGTTGTTGTGCATGTCCATATACCGGAACACTACAACCTCCGTCTAATTGCGCTAATAAATGTCGTTCAGCCAACAAACAGGCTTCCGTTGCGTCATCATTGCAAAGCTTTCGTATAGATGCTGATAATGCAGGATCTAATCGGCTAGAGGCTTGAATCGCAACGGATCCTTGTCCGACAGCAGGTGTAAATGTCTCGATGGGCAAATGTTCCACAATATAAGATTCCATTCCCATGCGATGTACGCCGGCAAATGCCAAAATCATTGCATCGCAAGTCCCACTCTTTAATTTTTCCAATCTTGTTTGGAGGTTACCTCGCATTTCCACCAAGCTATGTTGGGGAAATTCTTTCGCCATCATCGCGCGTCGGCGTGTGCTTGAAGTTCCAACAACAGCTCCTTTATTCGAAGCTAAACGGAAATCTGGATTTAGACTAAGAACCACATCATGCGCGGCTTCCCGTTTTGTAAAAGCGATTAATGGCAAATCTGCAGCCAAAGTAGACGGAAGGTCTTTTGCGGAATGTTGGGCAATATCTATTTCCCCATTTCGCAACATGGTCTCTAATTCCTCGGTAAATACGCCTTTGGCACCTATTTTGGAAAGCGAACGATCCAAAATTTTATCTCCGATGGTAACAATATCAACGATTTCTACCGTGTAGCCTGCATTTTCCAACAAACTTGCGATATGCCTCGCTTGCCACATGGCAAGTGCTGAATTTCGCGTTCCAATTCGGATGAGTTTATTTGTTGGCATTAGCTATTCGAATTATTTGTAAAGATAAATCCAAATGGATCATTTTTGCCCGACCATTTCTTTCTAAATGATAATGTGCTGTGGATACTTTTTCGCTTATTTTTTCAATGGATTGACGGTTCAACGTTTTGGAAAAATTGGCGATAAAAGCCTTCTCTTTTTCCAATGCTTTAATTAACGTTGGGGCTTCCGAAATTTGATATAAACATTGTCTGAAAATGTGCAATGCGTATTCCAATAAGCTTTTTTGGTCCTCTTTTGCGAGGCCATCGAATTGGTCGGCGAGGCCAACTAGCTTACTTAGATTCTTTTGATATACGGCACGCATCCAGTCGGCAAACCAGGTAGAAGTGCTTAAATTCTCCGACTTCGACTTGTCCAAAGCCCAGGCGATATTTCCTTCGCAGCTGATCGCTAAATTTTGCGCATTTTCGAGGTTCGTTCCCGTTTCTTTGACTAAAAATTCAGCCAGAGATGCTTCGTCGACAGCCTGAATCGCAATGCGTTGCGTTCTAGATAAGATAGTAGTCAACAGCTTTTGGGCATCCGAACAAACTAATAAAAATAGGGTGTCACTGGGTGGCTCCTCTAAAGTTTTAAGTAGAGCGTTTCCGGAAGACAAATTCAGCGATTCAGGGTTCCAGATAATGACCACTTTGAATGGAGCTTCGAAAGGTTTAAGGCTTATTTTGCCTAAGAGTTTTCGGGTTTCTTCGACGGGAATATTGCCCTGTTTGTTTCCTTCAGCACCCATCGTTGCGAGCCATTCAGGTAACACACGGAATAGGCCACCCGTGATGAAATTACGCCATTCGGGTAGGAATGCATCGGATTCTGCCTCTTTGACTTTTTTAGTGGTGACGCTTGGGAATAAGTAAACGATGTCTGGATGAATTCCCTTATGTACTTTTTGGCAACTTGGACAAGTTCCGCAAGAGTCTTCACCTTGTCGGTTTGTACAGAATAAAAAGGAGGTAAATGCCATCGCCATTGCTAATTGAGCACCACCCGTTGGACCATGAAATAATTGGGCATGTGCAATGTGTTCGTTGAGAACAGATTGGCTCAATTGTTTCTTGGTTTGTTGTAATCCGGGGATGTCTTGAAAGCGCATGCGGTTTCCCTAAAAAATGAAAAAGCTAATTTCGGGCATTTGCTTCCTCTTTCCAAATTTGTTCGATGCTGCTGTGCAGATTTTCGGGGATTTCTTGTTTTTTGGCATGAATCCATGCCGTGGCATTTTCTGCTGCACGATCCGTCCGATAGGGTGTGAAGTTGGGATACTCACCCCAGGTCAATGAAGGGATGAATTTAGGTAAAAATTGTGTACCACTGATGTTGCAATGGTTTCCTACGACCGTCCCTGTGTTGAATTTGGTATGAATGCCTGTTGTTACGTAATCACCGAGCAGTATGCCAAAGGATTTGCGTCCCGTGTCACGCTGATTGTTTGTGGCGTAATTGTAGAGATGAACTGATTTTAAATCATTGCGCACATTGGAACAGGTAGTCAATGCCCCTAGATTACAGAATGAGCCGATGATAGAATTGCCAATAAAGCCTTCGTGTGATTTATTGCTGTAAGGGAAAAAGATACTTGCGCTGATTTCACCACCTACTTTGCAGCCGGGGCCAATGGTAGTAAAAGGTCGAATGATGGCTCCCAGGTTTGTGATACTATCTTGTAAGATGGCTGCAGGGCCTTGAATATAGGTTCCAATCTGTAGAATGACATTTTTGCCTATATGTATAGGTCCATGACTTGCATCTAGTATTGAACCGGTAAGTGATGCGCTTGGGTCAATGAAACAGTTTGTTGGATTAATTAATGTATTACCACGTTCGGCAAAAGCATTCTGGTTGGATGTATTTGGCTTGATCTCGGTTTCTAATGACCGGCTGTTGGCCTCGAGTAATTCTTCCGGGTATTGTATGAATGCAGGTTGGACTGTTAGGTATTTTATTTGTCTGTGTTCTTTCTGGGGGCTGGATGCCCGATAGGCGATCCATTGATTTTTCCAATAAAGCGCAGAGTCCGAAGGCATTTGGAGGATTTGTTGAACAAGGTCCTCGCTGGGTAATGCGGAACCTAGTATATAGGTATCCGGTGAAAAGGTGGATTCCCATGATTTCCATTTGGCTTCAATGGTACTAATACCAACCCAAAGCTCACTTAAACTTCTTGTATAAGTCAGCGGTCGCATTTGCATGCTTATTTGTACATCATCAAGGAGTTGGCTGGTCTTCCACATATTGCAAATAAACGAAAAAAGCCCCAACATGATTCATGTAGAGGCTTTTTTTGTATACTTAAAAGAATACTAGTTCTTCGCGTAACGTTTGTTGAATTTGTCAACACGACCAGTTGTATCTAATAATACATTTTTACCTGTGTAAAAAGGGTGTGATTGAGAAGAAACCTCTAGTTTGTAAACTGGGTAAGTAGCTCCTTCAAATTCTGTTGTTTCAGTTGTTTGAACGCAAGAACGAGTTAAGAATTTGTAATCAGCTGATAAATCGTGAAATACTACTTCTTTGTATTCTGGGTGGATATCTTTTTTCATTGTGTTTGTATAATGACGATTCCCTGCCGTCTGTTTTTAATTTAATGTAAAATCCCTGGGAATGGACTTCGTTTAATCGGGTTGCAAAATTAATTATTATCTACATAAATACAAATCATGCGCGTATATAATTTTCAATAAAATCAAAGCCCAGATGGCCTGAAAATTTTTTCAAAAATATTTTATGGTACTTTTCTAAGAAGGATACTGCCATTGGATTTTCCTATGGCGCTATGTCATAGTGTATTTTAAATATGTAATTATTTTCATTCATTTTAGCTTGGAAAAATGTTTGCACAGCCTCTCAATTTTTTCTAATTTTACATAGTGCCCAAGCCGCTGGAAGTGCTTCAATTTTCAGCTTACGAAAAGCAATAAAACAAAACCGCCAACAGACTAATTTTAGCTATAAATGGGTCTGAAAAAATTAAGAAAAAGCAAATTCTTAGGTGGATTATATTGCGTTTAGTTTGGTTTGTAACAGTTTGATTATTCTAATTTTATATTTTATAGAAACACATGTACGTAATTAAAAGAGACGGTCGTCGCGAATCTGTCAAGTTTGACAAAATCACAGCTCGTATTGAGAAGTTGTGCTACAGCTTGGATCCATTTTTTGTTCAACCTTTAGAGGTAGCAAGAAAGGTTATTTCGGGTTTATATGATGGGGTTAAGACGACTGAATTGGATAATTTAGCAGCAGAAACAGCGGCTTCTTTGACAACAAAGCACCCAGATTACGCAACACTAGCTGCGCGTATCGCCATCTCAAACCTGCATAAAAACACGTTAAAGTCATTTTCTGCGACAATGAAGCGTCTTTACACGTACATTGATCCGAAGACGGGTCAAAATGCAGCATTACTTTCTAAAGAGGTTTTTGACATCATTAAGAAGAATGCAGTAGAATTAGATGAAGCGATTATCTATGACCGGGATTTCGGTTATGATTACTTCGGTTTCAAAACATTAGAGAAGTCTTATTTATTGAAGTTGGATGGAGCGATCGCAGAGCGCCCACAACACATGTTGATGCGTGTGGCTGTAGGTATTCACGGAGCTGACATCGCAGCAGCAATTCATACTTATAATTTATTGTCGGAGCGTTGGTTCACACACGCAACACCAACCTTGTTTAACGCAGGTACTCCGAAGCCTCAAATGTCGTCATGTTTCTTGCTAGCAATGCAAGATGATTCAATTGAAGGAATCTATGATACCTTGAAGCAAACGGCTAAGATTTCACAGTCGGCAGGAGGTATCGGTTTGAGCATTCACAACGTGCGTGCAACAGGTTCATATATCAAAGGGACGAATGGTACATCGAATGGTATTATTCCTATGTTACGTGTATTCAATGATACAGCACGTTATGTGGATCAAGGAGGTGGAAAGCGTAAAGGATCGTTTGCGATTTATTTAGAGCCATGGCATGCGGATGTGTTCGATTTCTTGGAATTGAAGAAAAACCACGGAAAAGAAGAAATGCGTGCGCGTGACTTATTCTATGCCTTGTGGATTCCAGATTTGTTCATGAAGCGTGTAGAAAGCAATGAAGAGTGGTCATTGTTCTGTCCACATGAGTGTCCAGGTCTTTCTGATGCTTACGGTGAGGAATTTGAGGCATTGTATCACAAATACGAATTAGAAGGCAAAGCACGTGCTACTGTGAAGGCGCAAGAGCTTTGGTTTAAAGTACTAGAGTCGCAAACGGAAACAGGTACACCTTACATGTTATACAAAGACCATGCGAACAATAAATCAAATCAGAAGAATTTAGGTACAATCAAGTCTTCGAACTTGTGTACTGAAATCATGGAGTATACATCGAAAGATGAGGTAGCTGTATGTAATCTTGCTTCTTTGGCCTTGCCTAAGTATGTTCGTACGAACGAGCAAGGGGTGTCTGAGTTTGATCACGCGAAATTGTATGAAGTAACGAAGGCTGCAACGGTCAACTTGAACAAGATTATTGATGTTAACTACTACCCAGTTCCTGAAGCGCGTAATTCAAACTTACGTCACCGTCCTATCGGTTTAGGAGTACAAGGTTTAGCGGATGTGTTCATTATGTTGCGTATGCCTTTCGAATCGGCAGAAGCACAACAATTGAACAAAGATATTTTTGAGACGATTTATTTCGCTGCGATGGAAGCTTCGATGGAGCTTGCGAAGGTAGAAGGTCCTTACTCAACATGGGAAGGTTCTCCAATCTCGAAAGGTATTTTCCAATTTGATATGTGGAATGTAACTCCATCTTCAGGAAACTGGGATTGGGAAAAATTACGCCAACAAGTTGTGGAGCACGGTGTACGTAACTCCTTGTTAGTTGCTCCAATGCCGACGGCTTCTACAAGCCAAATCTTGGGTAATAACGAATGTTTTGAGCCATATACATCGAATATCTACGCACGTCGTGTGTTGTCTGGCGAGTTCGCTGTTGTGAATAAGCACTTGTTGAAGGACTTGATCAAATTGAACTTGTGGAATGAAACAATGAAAAATAAGTTGATCTCTGCCAACGGATCGGTTCAAAACATCCCAGAGATTCCACAAAACTTGAAAGATCTTTACAAGACTGTTTGGGAGATTAAGCAAAAAACCATCTTAGAAATGGCCGCAGATCGTGGCGCTTATATCTGTCAATCTCAAAGTTTAAATATCCACATTCAAGATGTGAACTTTGGTAAATTAACGTCGATGCACTTCCACGCTTGGAAGTTAGGTTTGAAGACTGGTATGTATTACTTACGTACGAAAGCTGCAGCAGACGCGATTAAGTTTACAATCGAGAAACAAGCAGAGGTGGCAATCGAGCAATCGAATGATGTGCACGAAACAGAACTGCAATATGCTGCACATGCAGCACAAGCAGCTGCGGCAGCCTCATTCCAAACAGATGATGCGCAGAATCGCGCTGACATGACATGTTCTTTGGACAATCCCGAAGCATGTGAGGCTTGTGGATCATAAAAATGTTTTTAACTAGCTAATGAAAATCACCTAATTCCCGGATTAGGTGATTTTTCATTTTAACTAATTGGTATAATGCAGAACAAACTATACATCTTCATTACCTTTGCCGCGTTAATGATTTTAGCCTGTTTTATTCGGGTGCATAGTATCGACCGATTTAGTCTCTTTGGTGATGAAAAACAAAGTGTATTGATTGGCGTTGCAAATACAAACATCAGTGGAATGTCTAATGTGCTCAAGGAGGGTAAAACTTTTACCCCGAGTGATTTCTGGGCAGACCGTGGTATATCTTCTTGGTTGGATGCAGATGCTCGCGGAGATGTAAGTGGAAATAGTTTAGTGCATGATATGATGCTTAAAGTATTTGCCAATCTATTTGGCCGTTCTGACGCCGTGTTTAGAGGAGTCTCTGTTTTTTTTAATCTGCTAACCGTTTGGTTGCTTTTTTATTGGTATCGTAAAATGTTTGCCGGCCAATCGCGCTGGCAATTGCTTGTCTTAGTGCTGGCTGTAATCGAGCCTTTTTTTGTAATATATAGCCAACAGGCGCGTAATTATACGACTTCTATTTTTTTCTCAACGCTATCCAACTATTTTTTCTGGGTACTCGTGATGAAACAAAATGGACCAGCTAATCGCAGAAAATACGTAATAGGGTGGATCCTTGCCTCCACATGCGCTTTGTTTTCAACCTATTTGACTGCACTTGTACTCGTGGGTCAAGGGCTTTATTTATGCATGCGTTTCCCAACAAAAAAAGTATTTTTCACAATGCTTTTTGGGGGTATAATCGCTGCTTTACCCATGTTGTTGTGGATATTGATAGGGCCTGGGAAGCATTTTTTAGGTTATCAAGCAGATGCAGCGGCTAAATATTTGCTATATATTCAAGAAAATGGTCCTATAGCTGGTTGGATCGAACCAAGTACACTAGGAAATTTGACAAAGCGAACCATCTCAATCGTGAGTGATCAGTTTCTTTGGACAAATGATATTTACCTGAAAAAAGGATATCGCTTCGGTGGTGTTGCGCTACTACTTTTTAGCTATGGTGTTTATCGATGGTTGAAAGTTGAGGGAAAACAATTGGTCAATTTCTATCTTTTCTGCTTGATCCAAATTTTTTTGCCAATCGTTGTGCTAATCGCGGCTGCGATAAACGCGGGAACAACAACGGGCTTTTTTATTCGATATGCTAGTTTTGCTTTGCCATTAGGGATTTTTGTGTCTGTTGGATATCTAAAACATTTGTACAATCAAACAATTTGGATTCGCGTTTTAGCGAGTCTTTATATCTTTATTCAAATGTATTTCCAAGTCGAAATTTTTAGTGCATTGTATAACGATTCTCCTCAGAAATATACGTTTTCAAAAAATCGTGCCTCAAATCCATATCCTCGAATTGCTTCAAAAATTATCGATTTATATCAACCGGGTGATACCGTTATTTATCCTTCAGTTCAGCGTGTGGCATTTTCTCAAAATGATACGTTAAAACGAGTTTATAATACAGCTGATGCTCAATTAGTTAATTTGTACCTGCCGAAAAACGCCATTTATCTTCAAAGAATTGAAATAAAAAATCAAGATTCGATATTGATAAAAAGACCAAATGGTAAGGTCGTTTTATTGTTTGATTTTAGTAAAAATCCTCATCGGTATTAGTATAAACATGAAGCAGCAAAAAATATTGATGGCTTATTTTGTAATCGGAGCATTGGAATTGCTTTCTCCGGTTATATCTTCTTCTATTCGCTATGCGACTAAGCCCTTGTTAATGATTTTGCTAGGTATTTATGTGTATAGCTATGGTTTGAAGCCCGCGACACGAAATGGTCTTCTTTTTACATTGTTCTTTGCCTGGTTAGGAGATGTTTTTCTGTTGATTCCTGGTGATTCTGCGTTATATTTCCAATTTGGCTTGGGTTCTTTCCTGGTCATGCAAATTGCCTATATTCGGCAGTTTGTCAAAATGGGTGCGCTACGTTGGTCCTATTTTTTGATTCCCGTTTTGGTTTATGTCATCGGTTTTTTAGGCTTTTTATATCCTAATCTTCCTGCAGCATTGGTGCCTCCTGTGCTTGTCTATGCTTTGGCATTAGGTTCTATGCTGTATTTTGCTTTTCAGATTCCTCATTCTGTACTCCGTTGGGGAGCCTTTTTATTTGTAGTTTCGGATAGCTTATTAGCTTTTGGTAAGTTTTATTTTGAATATCCGTGGAATTCCTTTGCGGTCATGTCGACTTATATCCTAGCTCAATTGCTACTAATCCGCGCTTTGTGTAAATTGCACATTCAGCGATAATTACACGTACATGGATGCTCAAGTTCTCAATCAATTAGCAAGTCAATTACAAGGTGCTTTGCACACGGACAACGTGATGCGAACGCTGTATGCCACAGATGCATCGGCCTATCGGGAGATGCCTTTAGGCGTTGCGATACCTGAGACGATTCAGGACATTGAGACCTTGATTCAATTTGCTGACCAACATCAAATTCCGTTGATTCCGCGTACTGCTGGTACTTCATTGGCCGGTCAGGTTGTAGGAAGTGGATTAGTTGTTGATGTTTCTAAACATTTCAATCGAATTCTGGAGGTTAATGCCGCAGAATCCTATGCTTGGGTTGAGCCAGGTGTTGTGCGTGATGTGTTGAACGTGGAATTGAAAAAACATGGTTTGTTTTTCGGACCTGAAACATCAACGGCAAATCGTGCAATGATTGGCGGTATGCTTGGGAATAACTCTTGTGGTTCGAATTCAGTCGTTTATGGCTCTACGCGGGATCATATTTTGGAAGTTGAGGGATATTTGTCGGATGGAACTTTCGTGCATTTTAAAGCTGAAGATCCACATCAAACAGTACAAACATTGCAGCCGGGTTCGCGCTTGCATAGTATATATGCGCAAACTTTAGCGGCTCTTTCAAACCCGAAAAATCAAAAAAATATCAACGACGAGTTTCCAAAGCCAAGCATTAAGCGTAGAAATACAGGGTATGCGGTGGATATGTTGTTAAATACGGATGCATTTGTGGCTGATAAACCAGCCTTTAATTTTTGTGCACTTTTAGCTGGTTCTGAAGGAACTTTGTGCTTTGTGACACGTATTAAAGTTCACGTCGATCCGTTGCCACCAGCACATTTGGGTTTGGTTTGTGCGCATTTTAATAACATTGATGAGGCTTTACGCGCAAATTTGATTGCCTTGCGCTTTAATCCATCCGCTTCTGAGTTGATGGATCATTATATTTTAGAATGTACCAAAGCAAATGCCGAACAGAGTCTAAATCGTTTTTTCGTGGATGGAGACCCGGGAGCAATTCTGGTTGTGGAACTTCGTTCTGACAATGCTGATGATTTAGCTACTCAGGCGAAAGCAGTAGAAGAAGCGATGTTAGCTGAAAACCTCGGCTATCATTTTCCATTCGTTACAGGTGGAGATGTAAAAAAGGTTTGGGATTTGAGAAAAGCGGGCTTAGGCTTGTTGTCTAACTTGCCAGGTGACGAAAAAGCCGTTGCGGTAATTGAGGACACTGCGGTCGATGTGAATGACTTGCCTGCCTTTATTGCCGAGTTTAATGAGATTCTCTCTGAAAATAATTTGTATTGTGTACATTATGCACATGCGGGTTCCGGAGAATTGCACTTGCGACCAATCATTAATTTAAAGACAGAGGAAGGCCACAAGCAATTCCGACACATTGCAGAGGAAATTGCTCATTTGGTGAAAAAATACCAAGGATCCTTATCAGGTGAACATGGCGATGGCCGTTTACGTGGTGAATTTATTCCTTGGATGGTGGGAGAGGCCAATTACCAATTGATGCGTGAGCTAAAATCTTGGTGGGATCCGAAGGGGATTTTCAATCCGAATAAGATTGTTGATACGCCACCAATGGATACCTTTTTGCGTTATGAGGCAGGCCAACAAACTCCTGAGTTCAAAACAGCCTTCCGTTATCAGGATCAAGATGTTTTGCAACATGCCGAGCAATGCAATGGTTCGGGGGATTGTAGGAAGACGCCTGTTTCTGGCGGTACGATGTGTCCGTCGTTTATGGCAACACGTAATGAAAAAGAAACTACACGTGCACGTGCGAATATCCTTCGGGAATTTTTAACACGCTCATCGCAAGCTAATCGCTTTAATCACAAAGAAATTAAAGAGGTAATGGATTTGTGTTTAGCATGTAAGGGTTGTAAGGCAGAATGCCCTTCCAATGTCGATGTGGCTAAATTGAAGATGGAATTCTTGTATCAATACCAAAAGGAAAATGGTACACCATTACGCAGTTGGCTAGTGGGTCATTTTGCCTCTGTATCTGCATATGCTTCTCGGGTGCCTTTCCTCTATAATTTGGTGATGGGAACGCCATTTTTACGTCGGATTTCTAATCGTATGGTCGGATTTCATCCGGAACGTACTATGCCATTAATGGCTAAACAAACTTTATGGTCTTGGTTGAAAGGTCGTCATTCGATTCAGTCATCCAAAGCCGTATATCTATTTGTAGATGAATTCACGAACTTCAATGATGCTGAAGTTGGACGTAAGGCAGTGTTATTGCTTGAAGCTTTAGGTTATGAGGTTCGCACCATACAGCATCCTATTTCGGGTAGATCATTCTTGTCTAAAGGTATGCTTGATGAGGCACGTAATTTGGCACAAAAAAATGTCGAATTATGGTCAGGGCTTGCAACTGCTGAGACGCCTTTAGTAGGGATTGAACCTTCCGCAATTTTGACTTTCCGGGATGAATATCCAGATTTGGTGTCGGATGCGTGGTTAGAAAAGGCGCAAGCTTTAAGTAAAAATGTATTGTTATTGGAGGAGTTTATTGCGCGGGAGGCGGATGCCAAACGTATCGATGGAAAAGCATTTTCAAGCGAAAAGAAATTGTTGAAGTTGCATGGGCATTGCCAACAAAAATCCATGAGCTCTTTGGTAGCTGCTAAAAAGGCTTTGTCGTTGCCTGCTAATTTTGAGGTTCAATTGATTCCTTCAGGATGTTGCGGGATGGCAGGATCTTTTGGTTACGAAAAAGAGCATTATGATTTATCCATGCAGATTGGGGAATTAGTTTTATTCCCTACAGTTCGCTCTCAACCAGCCGAAGTGGAGATTGTGGCATCGGGTACGAGTTGCCGACATCAAATCCACGACGGTACGCAACGCCATGCGAAGCATACCGCCGAGGTGTTATTTGAGGCTTTGGCTTAGAATTTCCAACGAACAAAGGCTTCCATGGCCTCGTATTCAGCTAAACCGAGTGCATTGTAAATTTGAGCAGTGCCTCGGTTTCGTTCTTCCGCACGTTGCCAGAATTCACGCGAATCTTCTCCTTGGAAAACAACACCATCTTTTTGTGATTGGTGTTTGAAGATACCCATTCGTTTTTTAAATACTTGGTCAGGGGACATGGGAACTGCCATTTCGATTTGATCGATATCCCATTCAGCCCACGCCCCTTTGTACAACCAAACCCAACAATTCTTCATGTATTCACGATGTTTTAGGCGTTGGATTGCTTCAAAGATGGCATCCAGGCAGACTTTATGTGTACCGTGCGGATCTGCTAAATCGCCCGCAGCATAGATTTGATGCGGTTGGATTTCTTCGATGATATCCATAATTAATTGGATATCTTCTTCTCCGATGGGTTTCTTGCGTATAGTTCCCGTTTCATAAAAGGGCATATGTAAGAAATGTGCATTTTCTTTTTTGATTCCCACGAACCGACAAGTATTTTTCGCTTCGCCTTGCCGGATGAGGCCTTTGATCTCGCGAACAGCTGGAATATCTAATTCAGAATCCTTCTTGTTTTTTAAGAACTTAACTGCCTCCTTGTAGATTTTATTGGCTTTTGCATTCGAGCTTTCAAATTTTTCATTGAAGTCAACGACAAATTCTGCGAATCGTAACGCTTCATCATCTGCAACGGCGATGTTACCTGAAGTTTGATAGACTATATGTACGTCGTGCCCTTGATCATGTAAACGCTGGAATGTTCCGCCCATGGAGATGATATCATCGTCTGGGTGGGGGCTAAAAATGATGACTTTTTTCTTGGCAGGGAAAGCGCGTTCAGGTCTATGCGTATCATCTGCATTTGGTTTTCCGCCTGGCCAGCCTGTGATCGTATGTTGTAAGTAGTTGAATACTTCGATGTTGATGTCGTAGGCCTGTCCGTATAGGGAAAGCAAGTCCGACATGCCATGCTCGTTATAATCTTTACTGGTCAACTTTAATAC
This sequence comes from Cytophagaceae bacterium, assembly GCA_024642485.1. GTDB lineage: Bacteria > Bacteroidota > Bacteroidia > Cytophagales > Spirosomataceae > Aquirufa. Next base: position 11,736 of record JAHEAY010000075.1, on the reverse strand, counting down.
GGGTTTGCCTAAATGAAGGGAAAGGTGAGTTACCGCTTTTTTGATCATGTTGCGGTCCCAGGTAACTGAGTCGACTAACCAAGGTGTTTTGATACGTGTCAATAAGGATGCAGCCGTTTCATCGAGAATGAAAAGTGTATTCGGGTGTTGTTGTAAATAAGTGGCCGGGATGTCAGATGTGATAGGACCTTCTACGGCTTTGGCAACACTTTGTGCTTTGTGTTCTCCCCAGGCTAATAAAACGATGCGTTTGGCTTGCATGATTTTATCGATTCCCAGCGTGATTGCACGCTTAGGTACTTTTTCTAGTCCACCAAAATCAATGGCAGCATCAATCTTGGTTGTGATGTCAAGTGTCATCAAACGAGTTTTTGAGTTGATGACCGAACCAGGTTCGTTGAAACCAATGTGTCCATTGCGGCCGATTCCAAGCAAGTAAAAGTCGAAACCACCTAGTTTTTCAATTTTGGCTTCGTAGTCCCGACAGAATTCTGGGATTTTTTCAATTGTTAATGTTCCATCCGGAATATGGTAATTTGTTACCGGTATGTCAATATGGTCAAAGAGTTGTTCGCGCATGAATCGAACATAACTTTGGATTGAATCCGGTTCCATCGGATGGTATTCATCCAAATTGAAGGTAATAACATTTTTGAAACTCAAGCCTTCTTCCTTGTGCATGCGGATGAGTTCTTGGTACACTTTTTTAGGGGATGATCCAGTCGCTAAGCCTAAAATGGTTGGCTTTCCCTCTTTGTTTTTTTGTCTGATTAGTGCTGCGATTTCATGTGCAATTGCTTTGGAAGCTTTTTCTGAATCGTCAAAAATACGCGTTGGGATACGTTCAAAACTGATGGCTTGTTCCATAATAGATTCGTTTAGAGGGATTTGGCTGATACGACAATGAAGTCGAGTTCAAGTGTTTCAAATAAGCGTAATATTGTTTTTATGGCAGGGTTGCCTTTGCCTAATTCAATGGAATGAATGGTTTTTACGGCTACTCCACTTTGCATACTAAGGTCTTCCTGCTTTAATCGCAGGGCATTTCTTTTTTCGCGAATGATCTGACCAAAAATTGTTAAATCCATTTTCTTACTTCGTGTAGGGCAAATGTAATAAAAGTATTTGTTTTATTTTAATTTCGGTAATATGTTACCATTTGTGCAGAAAAATTAATTAATCATGATAATGTGATAGTCGGTGAAACTTTTAGGCTTACTGGCAGTTATATTTGTGTTTTGAATTGAGCGATATGATTTTTAGAAAGGTAGTTTTGTGTTTATTGTGTTTCTTACCCTTTGGTTTGTTGGCCCAAAAAGCTACGATAAGTGGTTATGTGAAGGATGCTTCGAATGGGGAAGGTTTGATCGGTGCAAGTATTTACATCAAAGAACTGAAGGTAGGTAATGTGACAAACACGTATGGCTTTTATAGTTTGTCTGTACAGCCGGGGGAATTTACGTTGGTATTTTCCTCTTCAGGATTTGCCAAACAGGAACGCAAGGTGACATTTTCGGGTAAAAGTCAGACCTTAAACATTGAAATGCAGCCTGAGTCTAATGAATTAGCTGAGGTGAAAGTCTTAGCTAAGGCAGTAGATGAAAATGTGCGCGGTATTGAGATGTCAGTGAATAAAATTGATATTAAAACGATACGTAAAATTCCTGCGCTGTTGGGTGAGGTTGATTTAGTTCGAGCGATTCAATTATTGCCAGGAGTATCGACCGTAGGCGAAGGGGCATCAGGTTTCAATGTCCGTGGGGGAGGTGTTGATCAAAATTTGGTTTTGTTGGATGATGCGCCCGTTTATAATTCATCTCATTTATTCGGTTTCTTTTCGGTCTTTAATCCGGATGCGGTCAAGGACGTTAAGTTATTTAAGGGCGGTATTCCATCGCAGTATGGTGGGCGTGTTTCTTCGATTTTGGATGTGAAGATGAAGGAAGGGAATGCCAAAAAGCTCGAAGTGAATGGAGGTATTGGGGTGATCTTCTCGAGACTATCTATTGAGGCGCCTTTAATCAAGGATAAGGCATCATTCATCGTCGCCGCTCGTCGGTCTTACATCGATATCTTGGCTAAGCCCTTTTTGACAGGTAATAATTCAGATGCGGCTTTTAATTTTTATGATTTGACTGCCAAAGTGAATTACAATATCAATACCAAGAATACCGTTTTCTTGTCGGGATATTTTGGGCGTGATGTTTTTGGTAATGGTTTTGGATTTAATTGGGGAAATAGCACGATTTCAGCTCGATGGAATCACGTGTTTTCCAATAAGTTATTCATGAACGCCACGACTTTCTATAGTAATTATGATTATTTGTTGGATTCTGATTTGAAAAACAAAAGACCATCCGATGCATTTCGGTGGACTTCAAATATTAAAAACCTAAGCTTTAAGCCAGATTTTACCTATTATGTTAGTCCGGATAATACGCTGACTTTTGGAGCGCAAGTATTGAGTTATCAATTCTCTCCTGGTAAGGCATCCGCTTCATCCAACGGAGATAAGCGTGAATTTGGTCAGGTGGATAAGAGCGGTGTTGAGCTTTCAGCCTACATCGGGGATGAGTGGAAAATTAGTCCGCGTATTTCTATTCAATATGGGGTAAGGTATTCGAATTATGATTATAAGAGTGATAATGGGGAATATTATGAACGCGTCCCTGTGGCTGTTTCGATTGAAAACCCAACAGGTTATACGTTGAAATTGGTTCAAGTTTCACCTACGAAATCGGTGGCGAATTATGGGAATTGGGAACCGCGGTTTGCTGCCAACTTAAAAGTCGGGGAAAACACATCCCTAAAAGCATCCTACAATCGTTTGGCTCAATATGTTCATTTAATGTCGAACACAGCTGCATCTACTCCCTTGGATGTATGGACCTCTTCGACGAATAACATCAAGCCACAGATTGCTGATCAAGTAGCTTTGGGTTTGTTTAAAAACTTGGGTGAAAGTGGTAACGATTATGAGACTTCGGTCGAGGTTTATTACAAGGAAATGCAAAATCAAATTGATTATGCGGATCGGGCGAATTTGTTTTTGAACCCTTTGTTTGAAAAGGATTTACTTTTCGGAAAAGGTCGTGCATACGGTGTTGAGTTTTTTGTGAAAAAGAATGTAGGAAAATTAACGGGCTGGTTGAGCTATACACTCGCAAGAACAGAGCGATTGATCGAGGGATTGAACAATAATGATTGGTATTTGAATCGGTATGATCGAACGCACACCTTGAATGTTGTAGGCCAATATGCTTTGTCGGCCAAATGGTCATTTGGTGCAAATTTTGCATACATCACAGGTGTTCCTTATTCGATCCCATCGCAGAAATATATCTATGAGGGAATCGCTTATCCTCAGACAGCTGTGGGAACACGTGGGAATATCCGAGTTCCGGATTACCATCGACTTGATATTTCGGCAACGAAGAAAAATAAGAAAGCTTTGTTTGGCAAAGGGTCTTCTGAATGGGTATTCTCGGTTTACAATGTTTATAACCGGAAGAATCCATTCTCAATCTATACGCAAGCAAATGATACGAATACATTAAAAACGGAAGCGGTTCAATTATCGATTATTGGATCTTTTGTACCTGCTGTCACTTATAATTTTACTTTTTAAGATGCGCTATTTCATCGTCATATTTTCGATTTTTTTATTTTCTTGTGAAGAAGTTGTCACCTTGGATAGTCCCAAGTCTAATCATTATTTGGTGGTGGAATCTACCTTGACAAATTTGCCCGGACCTCAGAAAATCATCTTAACACAATCGCAAGATTATTTTGACAATAGCAGTGCTCCTGCGATAAAAGGTGCTGAGGTCTTGGTTAAAGATGATGCTTCCAATACATTTCGATTTGTGGAAAGCGCAGATAATCCAGGTGTCTATGTTTGGTCGCCGTCCGCTACTTCATCGCAATTCGGCATCGTAGGTAGAACCTATCAATTATCGGTGAAATCCGGGAATGATACTTTTATTGCTTCCGCAACCATGAATCCCGTTCCACCGATCGACTCGATCGCTTATAAAACGGCAACGGCCAACCCACGTCAATCAGGGGATGGAAAACCCAAAGAAGGTTTTGAGGCACGTTGGTTTGCCAACGATTTAAAAGGGGAGGGTAGTTGTTACCGATTGAAATTTTATAAGAACGGCAAATTATTTAATGCGGCATCCAACATTGTTGTGTTCTATGATTCTGCTTTGCAAAAAGTGTCGGGAACGGATGGATTGATGTTCAATCTACCAATTCGTTCGGCGATTAATCCTGAGTTGTATGTAGCTAACGATAAGGTGAAAGTAGAGTTATATTCGATATCGTTGGACCAATTTAGTTTCTACTCGCAGGCCCGCTTAGAATTAAATAATGCAGGCTTGTTTTCACGTCCTGCTGCGAATATTCCGAGCAACATTAAGAATACGAATAGCATCTCGAGTTTACAAGGTGCGGGTTGGTTTGGGGTGTCTGCGGTAAGTTCATTGGAGACAAGCATTGACCCAAGCAAAGCCAGAAAGAATATGCCTTAATTTATTCGAAGTTGATGACAAGCGTCACGGTATGTGATCGGATGTCATTTAATCTTCCGTATGGGCCGTTTACGGATGGAGGAACATACAGATTCATAAGCCCATGCGAAAACCGGATCTCAGGGGTGAATTTGAAATATTGAAAATATTGTTCGAGACCAAAACCATATTCGAGCGATAGGTCTGCTGTATTAGCACTTAACGCAGTACTTTTTTTCTTAACATTAGCCTCAATACCTAGTTTAAGGCCACCCAAGACATACATGCGGTGATTTTTCCTTCTTAGCGACCGCAATTTCAATAATACGGGTACTTCCAGCCAAGTTGATTCTCTCCACAATGGGTTATTGGCTTCACTTTTGAATTGGATTTCGCGCTCATAAAGTGCAATGTTGATGCCCGATTTTAACTCCCAATGCTTGTCGAAGGCATAATTCACAAGTCCTCCAATTTGAAATCCAAAATTTCGGGGGGATCGAACGGAATCGATTGTACCTAAGATGTTTTGGTCTGCCTGCATGAAATAATTCGAAGATGCAAAGCCGAACAAGAAACCAAAGTGGATCGGTTTCTCATCGTAATATTCATGAAATATACGCGTGTATTTGGTATGCTGTCCCCACGATTGAAAGGTTAGCAATATCAAGCAACATGCTCCAATATTACGAATGTTGCGCACGATTATTTTGCTTTTTGGCCTAAATAAATGGAACAAATTCCTCCGGTCATCGGAATCCATTGTGTATTTGAAAATCCACAAGATTCATAAATTTTGATGAAATCTGGACCATCTGGAAATGCTTGAACCGATTCAGGTAGGTAGGTATATGCTGCAGGATCTTTGGAAATTAGTTTTCCTAAGAGGGGTAAACAATATTTCGAATAGAAATTGTAAAGTTGCTTCATCGGGAAATGTCTCGGATTCGAAAATTCCAAGATGAGGCAATACCCCCCCGGTTTTAATACCCGAAACATGTCTTTTAGTCCTTTTTCCAAGGTTTCATAATTGCGTACACCGAAACTAACGGTGATCGCATCAAAACTATTGTCGGAAAACGGAAGTTTTTCTGAGTCCCCTAATTGCAAGGTGATTTTATCTTCCAATCCCATTTTCTTGATTTTCTCTTTTCCAAAGGCCAACATGCCTTCTGAGATATCGACTCCTACTATTTTTTCAGGATTGATTTTTAAAGCTTCAATTGCAAAATCGCCGGTACCTGTGGCGATATCTAATACTTTCTTGATGCCCTTGTTCTTGAGTAATTTGATCGCTTTCCGTCTCCAAATAATATCGATTCCTCCACTTAATAAATGGTTTAGGAAGTCGTATTTGTGTGAAATAGAATTGAACATGTCAGCGACTTGTTCTTTTTTACCTTTGTTTTGATTTTTGTAGGGAACGACCATAGCATTGATTGATTTGCCTAGTCCTAACGTTGATGTTCGGCAAATTGTTTACACAAAAATACCAATTTTATTTGGTTTAATGGGGCGCCATGCTGAAAATACCCACCAATGTCCACATGATGACAAAGCTAATTAGCATCGAGAAATTGACGATGGCCGCTGCGATTCCCGTGTCGAAATTTAGCTCATCTGAATAAGTGATGAGTGTCATTCCTGCGGGAAGGATTAAGCAAATGAGCAGCATGTTGCGGTATTGAAAGTCGAAAGGGACTGTATAATAGAGTAACAATCCAATACTTAAACCTAACACATAGCGAAGTCCTAACACTTGGAATACTTTGGCAAATGCTATTTTAGGTAATCGCACGCTGAAGTAGATTCCCATGAGTAATAAGACCATGGGTTTGTTGCCTTTTGCGATTGTATCAAGAATGTCCGAGGCTAATGGTAAAACGGGGATATGGAAAATGTTGAATGCTAAACCAAAGAGCATCGCTTGAAATGGAGGGAGCGTAAATATCTTTTTTAATACATGCTTGTAGGGATTTTTGGTACCATGATTCCCTGACAAATAGGTGCCCATGCCGTAATTCACCATGAAGTTGATGACTGAATTTCCCAGATCAAACATGATAGCATAAGTTAAACCTTCCCATCCCCAAATGCCCTCAATGAGTGGGTATGCGAATAATCCGAGGTTCCAGCCTGCTGATCCCATGGTCAATATCCCACGATGTGTGGGTGCTTCTTTCTTAAAAATAAGATATCCCAAATAAGATGATAGAAAGCCAAATAACATGGCGATTAAGGGAAGCCAACCTAAAGCAGCGGACAGTTTGACCTTCAACATGGTTGTAAAGACCAATGCCGGAAAGGTTGTGTGCATTAAGAATTTGGAAATGGATTTCGCATCTTGTAGCTCAATGAATTTGAGGCTTTTCAACAGATAGCCAATTCCAATGATGATTAATGCGGATCCGAAGACCAAGTTGGTCGTATTCATGCGTCCTGATTCGGTGGTTTAGGGAGTGAAATCCGGAATGTACTTCCTTTATTGATTTCGGTTGATTTTAAGGTTAGTTTTCCTTGATGGTAATTTTCTACGATACGTTTCGCAAGAGTCAGGCCAAGGCCCCATCCACGTTTTTTGGTACTGTAACCTGGGTTGAATATTTTGGACATATTCGCTGGGATAATACCTTTCCCGGTGTCAGAAATGTCGATATGAATCATGTTGTTTTTCCCTTCGTGCAGGTAAATCAACATATCGCCCGTTCCGCTCATCGCGTCTACTGCATTTTTACAGATGTTTTCAATGACCCACTCAAACAAGTATTTATTGACATTCGCTAATTGACCCGGTACCAAAGACGATTTAATTTCAATGTATACTTTCGTTGAAATTCGAATTTTCAAGTAATTAATGAAGCTGGAAATCAACTCCTCTAAATCTTCTTCTTTCAGAATAGGGGTAGATCCAATATTCGAGAAACGAGTTGTAATCGTCTCCAAGCGTTGAATATCTTTTCCTAATTCTACGACAATCTCGGGGTTGATGTTGGGTTCATTCCGTAGGATTTCAACCCAAGCGGTTAAGGAGGAAAGGGGTGTACCTAATTGATGGGCTGTTTCTTTGGCCAAACCTACCCATACGCGATTCTGTTCTGCACGTCTTGAATAAGAGAAGAAAATATAGCCTAAGAAGCCTACAATCAATACGACAAGTAATTGAGATAGTGGGTAGTAGCGTAAAAGTTTTAGAAGCTTTGAATTCCCATAATAGATGTACTCCTTCTGGAAACCCATATCCATTTCAATGGGTTTATTGTTTTCTGCTATAATTTCCTTGAGTTTGGCTTGAAGTAAAACTTGTTTTTGTTCGATATCAATCGTTTCAGGCATCGCAATATTGATTGAATTCAAGTGTCCACTCCCATCTTTCCAAATTACCGGAATTGTATTGTTTTCATTGATTTTCTTAATTCGCTCAAAGAAAAAATTGATGTCGGCATTCTCATCACTCGTCATTACATAGCGAATGGTTTCCGCATATAATTCGATCTGTTGCTTCTCGCGCTCTTCTAATTTGTTAACCAAACCATCCGTGAAATACAAGGAAAAACCCGCCATAAATACACAGACGGCAAAGAAGGCAACCTTCAACCAGGTATCTCGGTTGTAGAAAGCAAGCGGTAAAGCAACTTCTTTGGTTAATATTTTCATGAGAACATATGCATTTAAGCCATTCTTCACAAATTACTCACCGTTTATCCATAAATCAAAAATATTTTTTCTAAGGTACTTTGTATTACATAGTACCTTTTATACATTTGTCCTATCAAATAAACAAACACAAACCGATGGATATTGAAAATGCCAAGGTGCAGATGCGGAAAGGGATTTTAGAATTCTGTATTCTGCAGATTATTTCAAGGGGTGAGGTTTATGCCTCTACCATGCTGACGGAATTAACTTCAGCTAAAATCATGGTTGTCGAAGGAACATTATATCCTTTGTTGACCCGTCTAAAGAATGCCGGATTTCTCGATTACAAATGGGTCGAGTCGGCATCAGGTCCGCCGAGAAAATATTATGTATTAACCGAAAAAGGGGAGACCTTTTTATCGGAATTACATGGAACCTGGGATGATTTACAAAGCTCAGTTTCTCAAATCGTTCATCCCCAAACTCCCCAAGCATAATTATACGTTTATGAAAAAGACCTTATCAATTAATATCGCTGGCATCGTTTTCCATATCGAGGAAGATGCATTTGCTACGCTGGATGCGTATTTAAAATCCATCCATGCATATTTTCAAAACTTTGAAGGCTCGAAAGAAATCATTGATGACATCGAAGCAAGTATTGCAGAAAAGTTTTGGAATATTCGAGAGTCAGAGAAAACGGAGGCTATTACTCAAGTTCATGTAGATGCGTTAATTGCTTCTTTAGGAACGGTAGCAGATTTTAAAGAAATCGAAACCGAAGAGGGGAAAACGGAACAGCATAAAACGGAAGCTAAACAGGATTCAGGTGCTAAGAAAGTTTTTCGTCGGGATTTGACCAACAAGAAATTGGGTGGTGTCGCGTCAGGAGCTGCAAATTATTTTGAGATTGATCCTATCTGGGTTCGTTTGATTTTAATCGTTTCGTTCTTCGGACTTTTCCCTTTGTTACATGCGGCTAATCTTGTTTTTTGGATTTATGTAGCATGTTGGATTGCTATCCCTGGTGAAGTAACGGTGGAAACAGATAAGTCTTATCGTAAATTTTACCGGGATCCTGAGAACAAAGTAGTTGGTGGTGTGATGGCCGGAATATCGGCTTATACCGGTTGGGATGTAGGCTTATTGCGTGTCTTAGCTGTTATTTCCTTATTCTTTTTCGGTACCGGTGCTGCTGCCTATCTGATCATCATGGCCATAACACCTGAGGCCAAATCGGTTACCGATAAAATGGCGATGACGGGGGAGCCCATTACTTTGGAGAATATTGAAAAGAATATCAAGGAAACGTTTCAGCCGGATTCAGTGGAGGAAAAACCTTTGACGCGTTTATTGCTTTTCCCTTTCAGGACTTTAGCTACTATTTTTACGGCGCTCAAGCCTGTTTTGATGGGTGTTAAATGGTTTGTCCAATACCTTGTGGGTATTGTCTTAGTCATCATTGCAATTGCATTTGCTATTGCCTTGGTCGTATTAACTACCGCTGGTGTTTCTGGATTTGATCACGGTCAAATTGGATTAGCATTTGGCGAGGTAATTCCGATTTATTTACTCGCACAAGATTTGCCAGCTTGGTCAATTTGGGCGGCATATGCTGCTGTAATTCCCATGGTTGTTGGGATAGGAATAGGCGGCTTATCTTTATTGCTGAATCGGAAATTGACAAATTCTACCTATAAATACATTTCGACAACGATGGCGATTGTAGGTTGGGTTGGGTTATTTACTGCTTTTAGTTTTGTGGGTCGTAATTTCCAGCGTACTGCTTCAGTGAACCAAATGAAGGAGATAGCGACTGATTCATCTTATGTGTTTGACATTAATCGTGAATCAAATGAATCTATTTGGGAAAAGCTCCTAGGAAATAAGGCTTTGACAGATGAAATTTTAGATGATGGTGAGGAACACGATTTTAATCGGGGAGGTTTCTCTCGCGCTCAAATTACTTTGGAGGGTTACGACGGGAAGACCATTCAAATAATTCAATTTGCCAAATCAAATGGTCGGACACGTGCTGAAGCGGAAAAAAATGCGAAGGCAGTTCAATATCATTATGTAATGAAAGGAAATCAATTGATTTTAGATAGTCATTTTGGTCTTCAAAATCTAAAATTCCGTAACCAACGCATGCGTGTGAAAATATTGATTCCTTATGGTGTTACGTTTAGTATGACGCGGGAATTTGGTTACTTCATGGATAATGTACTTGATAGTGGTTATTTCAATGAAGAAAATGGTGATCAGTTTATCGGTTCAAAATGGGCTTTCTCCATGGAAAAAGGCTTGGTTTGTCTGAATCGTAATCCAAAGCAATCCGATGATTCGAATTTCGATTCTTCTGATTCAGACGATGAAAATTTTGATACGGTTCCAGATGCACCCATAGCTCCTTCAGCTCCATCGAATTTTTCAATTTCTAAAACAGTAGAGCCTTTTTCAATCATTGAATTAAAGCATTGTGGTTCAGCGGCGATTACAATTGTTAAGGGTAAAGCATTTAAAGTGTCCTATCAGTCGGCGGAAGCTACCGCCGACTTTGGTCATCTTACTTCTGTGAGTAATCGTACTTTGACCTTGAACGATATTCCGTCGGGTATGACGGTGACCATCGAGACTCCAGCGTTGAGCAAGGTTGATTTAGGAGGAAATGGTCGAACGGAAATCAAAGGATTTGATGTTCCTTCATTGGATGTGATTTTGCGTGATTTTCACAGTTTGACTTTGTCAGGTCATTCGAATGAACTGGCGGCAGCGGCATTTGATTCATCAGAATTATTGGCGAGCAATTGGGAAACAAATATCGCCAGCATTTCGGTAGGGAATCAAGCGAAAATGGATTTGAATGTTAAAAAAAACATCAAAGGCAAGAAAGCTGAACGCGCGGATTTGACTTATAAGTCCTATCCGAAGCTGCAAGTTTCTTTTGCGAAAAATAAATAATTCAACAGGCATGCAACGAATCTGTCGGGCATTGCATCTTGTTCCCATTATCATTTAATCAACATCATGAAAAATATCGTACGCTCCATTATCTGTCTCTTCGTTTTATGTGTTTCATTGCAAGCTCTTGCATTTTCGCCTGAAAGACAAACAAAAAAAATACGTGTTGGGAATTTCCAAAGCCTCGAGGTGGGACATGATTTCGATGTTCAAATTATCAAAGGGAATGTTTGCAGCATTTCCGCTTCAGGTCGCCCCGAAGATTTAGAAAAATTAGATGTTCAAGTTGAGGGAAATACGTTGAAATTTGATTTGGATGCATCTTGGTCTTGGTTGGGCTTCAATCAAAATCACAAAAAAATCAAATTGCTGATCACGATGCCACGCATTAAATCTGCTGAATTTTCAGGTGCTAGCCATGTGAATTTGCAAGGATTCAATGATGAGGAGCAAATGAATATTACCGTAAGCGGAGCCTCTCATTTCGATGGAGAATCCATTCAAGCGGATAAGCTAGTGCTGGAGTTGTCGGGTGCATCACACGCAAAATTGAGTGGTCGGATTGCTAAACTTGATCTTGAACTTTCAGGTGCTAGTCACCTTAATGCTGAAGAACTTTTATCACGTG
>JAHEAY010000196.1 GCA_024642485.1 Cytophagaceae bacterium | reverse complement strand
TCGCGCGCAATCATTTGCTCGTGTTTTTCGAGGTCTTTATCGGTTGCAATTCGAACGATAGATTTTAAATTATCATCGTCCTTAATGCTCTTTTTCAATAACTGTAAGCGTACTAATTCGCCCTGAAGGGAAACGACTCCTAGATGAATGCCGGTACTAGATTCAATCATCACAGCATCACCTGTATGTAGTTCAAGTTTGTTGGCATTGCGGAAATATTCCTTGCGCCCTCCTTTGAATTTAACTTCTACGACATGGAAACGTTGAAACTGAGGCACGTCTAAGTCGGAAAGCCAATCAAAGACATTCATTTTATTGCAGCCTCCTGAACCACAACCTCCATTGCTTTGACAACCTGCGACTTCTCCAGCTATTCCTTTGGATCCACATGACCCGGTTGAACACGATTTACATGCCATAATATATGCTTGATTAGCGAATTATCCCTTATACCGTAGGACATCTAAGCCAATATCTCTTCTAAAATTTTTACCTTCGAATTGGATCGCAAGTGCAGCCTTTTGGGACTTTTGAATTGCTTTCTCCAAGGTATTCGAAGTACCTGTTAAGGCGATCACCCGACCGCCACTTGTAAGGAGTTGACCTTCCTCTTCACGCGTCCCTGCTTGGAAAATGTGTGCTTCTGTTACTTGGTCTAATCCCGTGATGATATCCCCTTTTCGGTAATCTTCCGGGTATCCTCCTGCGACAACCATGGTTGTTACAGCATATTGCTCAGAGATCTCAATTTTTTCTTTGTCCAATGTGCCTTTGGCAGCCGCAAGAAGCAAAGATAAGAAATCTGATTCGATTCTAGGTAAAACAACTTCCGTTTCTGGATCTCCCATCCGGGCATTGTATTCAATCACATAAGGTTCACCTTCGTGATTCATTAAACCAATGAAGATAAAACCTTGATACTTGATACCATCGGCTTTCAAACCAGCTAATGTAGGTTTGATTACGCGGTTATCTACATATTCCATAAAGGACGCTGTGGCAAATGGTACTGGAGAAACTGCTCCCATACCGCCCGTATTCAATCCTTCGTCATTATCGCCAATACGCTTATAATCCTTCGCTTCGGGCAATACAACATAGTTTTCTCCATCCGTTAATACAAATACAGATAATTCAATTCCACGTAAAAATTGCTCGATAACTACTTTGTCTGACGCAGCTCCAAATTTGGAATCCAATAGCATCTCGCGTAAAGCAGTTTTAGCTTCCTCGAGTGTTAATGCGATGATCACGCCTTTCCCTGCAGCTAAACCATCTGCTTTCAAGACAATCGGTAAGGATTGGGTATCTAAATAGGCCAAACCGGCATCAATACTTTCTTTTGTAAAAGTCTGCGAAGCTGCCGTTGGCACACCATGACGGTGCATGAAATTTTTTGAAAAGTCTTTACTTCCTTCTAATTGTGCTCCTTCAGCTCCAGGGCCTACAATACCCACATGCTTCAAATCCTCTTGCGACTCAATGTAATCACGGACGCCTTTTACCAAAGGTTCTTCTGGCCCAACAATAACTAATTCGATTTGATGTTCCCGAATTGCCTGCGCAATGCCGGCTAAATCCGCTACTCCGATGGCTAAATTGGTACCTAAACGCGCTGTTCCAGGATTGCCTGGAGCAATAAATAAACTACTTAGTAATGGGCTTTGAGAGATCTTCCATGCAAAAGCATGTTCACGACCCCCAGACCCGATAATTAATACATTCATCTGTTTTATTAATTGGCTAATTCACTCAAAAACTTAATTCGCATTAAACGCAACTCTTCTTCACTGACATCTTCAATGTTACACTCGTCTAACGCTTGTGTAATGTTGTCAGTATCCGCCGACATGAAATAGTCGTAGATTTCCTCTTGCTTATCTGGTTCGATTACTTGGTTGATGAAGTAATCTAAATTCAATTTAGTTCCCGAATAACAGATGGTTTCAATCTCCTCGATTAACTCGGCCATCGATAATTCTTTCTGTTCTGCAATTAAATCCAAATCAATTTTACGATCCACTTGCTGGATGATGTAAATCTTGATTTTAGACTTATTGACTGTCGATTTAACAACCACCTCTTTAGCAGTTTCAATCTCATTCTCCTCCACATAACGAATGATCGCATCCAAGAATTGCTTCCCGAATTTGACCACTTTCCCCATCCCAACGCCATTGATCTGCGCCATTTCTTCCTGCGTAGTCGGGTAGGTGGTTGCCATTTCTTCCAGAGATGGATCTTGGAAAATCACATAAGGCGGCAAGTTTTTCTCTTTGGCTACCTTTTTGCGTAGATTTTTCAAGATTTCAAATAGGGCATCGTCGTATGCTTTCGCTCCAATCGCTGCGTTTTCTTCATCGTTTTCTGCAGTGATCGCCTCTTGTTCGTAATCATGATCACGCGAGAAAGTCAACGGATGTGAATCGTTTAAATAGGCTTCCCCCTTTTCCGTTAAATGCAAAACACCGTAGTTTTCGATGTCTTTGGTCAATAAATCGTAGATGAGAACCTGCTTGATGAAAGAAATCCATGGGGACTTTTCATCTTCCGGGTTGACTTCTTTTTTCTTTTTACGAAGCTTCTGCTTTTTCGGAGCTTGCTCTTCTCCATCGCTGTCTACATCCTCATCGTCATCGTCCTCGTCTTCATCTTCGTCGGAAATCGCCCATGAAACTGTTTTGCCTACTCCAAAAATTGCTAATTTTTCATGCTCATAGCTTTGAGTATACTGGTTGGTTTTCCCTTCCAATACATCTGCAATGTGTTCTGCATCAAATTTTTCCCCTGTCTGCTTGACAGCTTCCAGCACCCAAGAAACTTCTTGTTCGGCCTTGTAGGTAGGTGTAGGGTGCATGCAGTTATCGCAGAAACCACAATTTTCGGCCATGTGTTCGCCGAAATAACTCAAGAGTTGTTTCCTCCGGCAAACACCTAAATTGGCATAATACACCATTTCGCTCAAGAGAATTTTGGCATTTTCTTTCTCAGAAACCGCTTTGTCCTTATTGAACTTATCTAATTTTAAAATGTCATCGTAGGTATAAAACAAGATACAAGTCCCGTCCAAACCATCCCGGCCGGCACGTCCTGTTTCTTGGTAATAACCTTCCAAAGATTTTGGAGCATCGTAGTGAATAACAAAACGAACATCCGGTTTATCGATGCCCATTCCAAATGCAATCGTCGCAACCATCACCTCAACCTCCTCATTCAAAAAGGCTTCTTGGTTCGACATGCGAACTTGTGGATCTAGTCCAGCGTGGTATGGAAGTGCTTTAATTCCGTTGACTCCGAGTAATTCCGAAACCTCTTCCACGCGCTTTCTACTCAAGCAATAGATGATGCCCGCTTTGCCTGTATGGCTTTTGATGTAGCGGATTAATTGCTTATCAATATCTTTTTTCGAACGGATTTCATAATACAAGTTCTTCCGATTAAAGGAAGATTTGAATACAGTCGCGTCCTCAAGGTTTAATGTCTTTTGAATATCCTGCTGCACCTTTGGTGTAGCTGTAGCCGTAAGCGCAATGATGGGTAATTTCGCATCGATTGATTCGATGATGTTACGAATCTTTCGGTATTCTGGCCGGAAATCATGCCCCCATTCCGAAATACAATGCGCCTCATCGATGGCTACAAAGGATATATTTGCCTGCTGCAAGAAATTGAGATTTTCTTGTTTATTCAGCGATTCGGGTGCTATGTAGAGTAATTTGACACTTCCACTGATGACCTCAGCTTTTACACGATTGATTTCCGCCCGACTTAATGATGAATTCAAAAACTGCGCATTGATACCAAAAGCAAGCATTTGGTCAACTTGATTCTTCATCAACGCAATTAACGGGGAAATCACGATGGCCGTACCAGGCATCACAATCGCAGGCAATTGATAACAAAGCGATTTGCCGGCCCCAGTAGGCATTAAAACGAAACTATTAAGCCCATCAATCGTATTTCGAATGATTGCTTCTTGCTCACCTCTGAACTGACTAAAGCCAAAGGTCTTTTTGAGCTGTTCCTTCAATACCTCACTAGAAATGGAAGTCGGCATAATTTTTATCGTGGCGTAAGTGTTTCAGTATTTACTTAAGATTTGGTTATCTTTGGTCTCCCAAAATCTTAGTAACATTGAAATTAAGCAAAAATATCCAAAGCACAGCAAAAAAAGTTTTAAGCCAAGAAGCTGAGGCAATTCTTCGTGTAAGCGATGCAATCGATTCCGAATTCGAGGCTTGTGTCGAACACTTGTTGGCAAGCAAAGGTCGCATCGTTTTTACGGGAATCGGGAAGTCTGCGATTATTGCCCAAAAGATTGTGGCAACCATGAATTCGACTGGCACGCCAGCCTTGTTTATGCACGCTGCGGATGCGATTCATGGAGATTTGGGTATGATTCAAGATGGGGATTCAGTGATCTGTATTTCCAAATCTGGGGATACGCCTGAGATTAAGGTTTTAGTTCCTCTGATTAAGCGAACAGGCGTTTCCTTGATAGCGATGGTATCGAATAAGCAATCGTATTTGGGCCAACAAGCGGATTTTATCTTGCATGCTTTGGCGGAACAAGAAGCTGATTTGATGAATCTAGCACCTACGACTTCCACGACGGTGGCACTCGCTTTGGGAGATGCACTTGCCGTTTGTTTGTTGGAATGCAAAGGTTTTACCCCCCAAGATTTTGCTAAATATCACCCGGGCGGCGCATTAGGAAAACGCATGTATTTGAAGGTTAGTGATATTTATCCGCAACATGAATTTCCAGTCATTACGCCAAATGCGAGTATTCAAGATGCAATCCACGAAATTAGCTCGAAGCGTTTAGGCGCGACAGCCATAGTAGGAGAAAATAATCAATTAGTTGGTATTATCACCGATGGAGATGTTCGTCGGATGTTGGAAAAACAATCGAATTGGTCTACCATTCAATTAGCCGACATGATGAATCGGACACCCAAAACCATTGAGGCGGATGCATTTGCCACGGAGGCTTTGGCCATTATGCAATCGATGAATATTACCCAATTGGTCGTGACGGAAAATAAAAAGGCCGTGGGATTTGTTCATCTCCACGACCTATTAAAAGAGGGTATCGTCTAAATATTAACGCATGCGGTTCGAAGACTGCACCAGCATTTCATCTTTACGAATCAAGCGATTTGCGATCAT
>JAHEAY010000191.1 GCA_024642485.1 Cytophagaceae bacterium | reverse complement strand
GTAGAAGATAATTCGGTTTGCTGCGGACGCGGCCATACGGAGACGGATATTCAGTCTTGGCATGCGTATCAGGCGGGTTATGAGTGGGATAAATTGATGGATGATCAGTCGAAAAATTTATTTCCCGGGAGCCAATGGAATTTTGAAAAAGGATATGTACAAGGGTCCCAACCGATGATTAATTCGGAATTTGGGAATGTTTGGGGATATCAAGGAAGCACGGGCGATGTGGATTATACGTTTGATTATCATAAGGCGATGAATTCATTTCGGAATCATCCAAAGATGGCGGGGTGGTTGTACACGGAGCATCACGATGTGATTAATGAGTGGAATGGCTATTATAAATTTGACCGTACGGAGAAAGAAACGGGTTTAGGTATGATTGTGCCGGGCATGACCTTGAAGGATTTACATGGACCTTTTTATGTATCTACGGGGCAAGAAATTACTTGGGCTGGGAAAGCGGGTCAGACGGTGAAAATACCTTTGCATTTGTCTTCCATGACTGATTTGTCGGGGGACTTACGTCTGAAGATTTCATTCGCAGGCGTTACCGCATGGGGTGAAAAGCAATCGCATTGGACCAAAGAGTTGCCGGTAAAATTTGCGCCTTGGGATGTGAAAGCCTTGGATTCTTTGGCTGTGGTTCTGCCAAAAGATAAGTCGGTGAATACCCTAACTTTTGTCTTAACGAATGCGGCAGGTAAGGTGCTTCACCGAAATTTTGCGCATATCATCGTGGAAGAAGGGAACTTGAAACCATCGAATCCCAAATTGGAATTTGTTTCCGTTCCCGTAGAGCGATTTAGCTCGGCGCAATTTCCTGAGAAACAATGGTCAGGAGTTTTAGGGCATAAAGTGAATGGGGCAGGAGCCGGATATTTTGAATATGAGTTTCCTATTTCCGGGGCTGATATAGCCGAGGTCCGTTTTATGGTGGAGGCGTCGTCCAAACCTATTTTAGGGAAAGATCGATCAGATGCAGGGAAAATGGATGGGGATTACATGCTTGGCAAAGGTACTTTTGATCCGGGCGTGAATCCGAATGCCTATCCGCAAACGGATGTGTATCCTTCAGCTTCCTCCATGCGGGTTTCGGTGAATGGAATTACGGCGTTAGAAACTGTATTAGCAGATGACCCTGCAGATCACCAAGGAATCTTGTCTTGGCATTACCAGGCTCGAAATAATAAATTGGATGAAGCGGGAACCTATGGCTATTTAGTGCAAGGTGTAATTCCTCCAGCTGCGTGGCAGGCTGCTTTAAAAACAGGAAAATTGGTGCTTCGTTTTGAATCGACTCGGGGTGGCTTGGCGCTTTATGGCGATCAATCTGGTCGTTATGTGACAGATCCGAGTATCTTGATTTTGCGGAAGTAAGATTATCAAATACTTGAACTTTTTCCCCACTACCTTTGCCAAACCTTGGAGGATTGGCAAAGGTAAGGGAGGGATTAATTTAACTTCCAGTTCTTCACGTGATACAATTCCGACTTCTTCGTCCCGGTTTCCGTGAATTTAGCTTGATTAATCGTAATATCTTTCGCTTCAATCACGCGATATCCTTGTGCACTCTCGATATCTAAATTGCTCAACTGAATATGATGAATCGGCATTTCAGGTAAGCCACGAATTAATAAACCTGTTTCAGCCCCTTTCGCTACCACGTTATCTACAAAAATGTTTTTGAATTGCGGCGTACCCTCATTCACCGGAAGTAATTCGATTTTTGGAGCCTCGCCTCCATTACCAAAAGTCGCTACCGGATCCTTGCCTTGGTAATACATGTCGAAGAGAATCGCCTCCCCAGCAATGTTTTTCATGGAAATATCACGGATGAATATGTTTTCCACGATTCCACCCCGACCGCGTGCTGTCTTAAATCGCAATCCCACATCCGTTCCTAAGAACTGGCAATTGCGGACAAATAAGTCATGTACACCGCCCGACATTTCACTGCCAACGACAACACCCCCATGCCCATGGAACACAACACAGTTTTCAATTAAAATATGTGCGCTAGGTCTTCCGCGTTTCCGACCTTCTGCATCTTTACCCGATTTGATGCAAATTCCATCATCTCCCACATCGAAACGCGAATTACGAACAGAGACATATTCACAAGATTCGATATCAATACCATCCCCATTTTGGGCAAACCAAGGGTTTTTCACCGTTATGTTTTCCACCGTTAAATGCTTGCAAAGTAAAGGGTGGATATTCCATGCTGGGGAATTTTGAAAAGTAACTCCTTCCAATAATACCTGTTCGCACTCCCGTAAACTGATCATGTTCGGACGAACAAATTCTTTGATTTCTTCGGTGTTCGCCTCTGTAAATCCAGCCGCTACCACCCCAGGTTGATCCATCGTGGAAGCCTTCAATGCTCCTGCCGAAGGATACCATGTTTCTTTTTTCGGATCTAAAACGCCCCCCGAACGAACCAGTTTTTCCCATTCACCCGCAGTTAATTTGCCTTTCTTCACCGGTCGCCAAGCTTCCCCTGCGCCATCAATGATGCCTTGACCCGTAATGGCAATGTTACGTGCTCCCAAAGCTGAAATGGGTGATTGTGCACGAATGGCATCTACACCTTCCCAGTTTGTTCTAACCAATGGATAATCTTTCGGATTATTACTAAACTGCAAAACCGCACCCTGCGCCAAATGTAAATTCACATGGGACAAAATTCGCACGGGACCACTAATCCAAAAACCTGCTGGAATAAGTACGACGCCTCCACCTTGTTCATTCGCTACTTGAATGGCTTGTTGGATTGCGGAAGTATTCAAAAGTCCAATGGAACTTTTAGCTCCATATTGTACGATATTAAACGTGTCTTTTTTGAATGCCGTACCAGCAACATTCGGTAATTCGAATGCGTATTTTTGCGTAAAATCGGATTTCTTTAGGAAGCTTTTTATATGTTCCGCTGAGTTGTTAAGCGCATCAGCCACTAAATTTGCCATGCGTGTGGCACCATAAGGCGAGAAGTGTGTGTCGTCTGCCACTCCTTTCATGAATTTCTTAAAAATGCCCACTGGATAATGAAGGAATAGTTTTTTTGCTCCTTCAGGGCCTTCTTGCTGGATGATTGCTTTGCTCGCTTTTTCGACATCGATCAACATCACCTTTTCCTGTGTAGCCACTTCGCGGACCACACTCGGATAGTCGGCATGCTGATCCACAAACACACCGGTTGAATCAAATTTACGACGCTGTGTTGGGGTTAATAAAATAGGCGTTGCCCCAGCCGCACGCGTTTCTTTTACATAACGAATCAAGTTTGCTCGGAAATCCGTTTGAGCAGGTGCAAAGCGAGATGTATCACTTGCTTTGGCATCGTTATGGCCAAATTGAATGAACACATAGTCTCCTTTTTTTAATTGGGCTTGTACCTTCGCCCAGCGACCTTCGCGTCGGAAACTTTTGGTGCTCCGACCATTATATGCATGGTTTTGAACCTCGACTGCCTCATTGAATAATTTGGCAAATGGCATACCCCAACCGGTTTCAGGAAAATCTGCTGGGATTTTGTCGGCCATCGTAGAATCGCCAATTAAAAATACGCGAAGTGGTTCGGTAGCCGAGAAGCTGAAGAGTAAAAATGTGCTGATGATCAGCGCAAAACGAAGTCTCATAAGGTCATAATTTGACCTTAAAAGCAATTAATTCGCCTGATTTACTGAAGATTTAGCGATTAATCGCCACCGAACTCAAAATCGTCTGAATGATTTGCAAACTCGTGATGTTATCCGCCTCTGCCTCATAAGTCAAAATAATCCGGTGATTTAACACATCCGGTGTCATTTCTTTGATGTCTTCTGGCAAAACATAATCACGGCCCGCTAAGTAAGCCATTACTTTGGCCGCTAGATTTAAATGAATACTTGCGCGTGGTGATGCTCCAAATTGAATGTAATCTGCTTCCTTCGTTAAGCCATAGTCCGCTGGATTACGCGTCGCAAAAATCAATTCAATGATGTAACGCTCCAAAGTTTCGGAAATCGTTATTTCATTAATCTCTTTGCGAATCGCCTGAATGTCCTTCAAACTCAAAATGGCCTTTGGCACATAGTTGAAGTCCATATTCGACATCTTACGCATCACCTCAAGCTCTTGTTCTTTATCTAAGTAATTTAAGAAGACCTTCATCATGAAACGATCGACTTGTGCCTCTGGTAAAGGGAAAGTTCCTTCTTGCTCCACGGGATTTTGTGTTGCTAATACCAAAAATGGCTTGTCCAAAGGATAGGTTGTTTCGCCAATCGTCACCTGCTTTTCCGCCATGGCCTCCAATAAAGCCGATTGCACTTTTGCTGGGGCACGGTTAATCTCATCCGCCAAAATAATTTGTGCGAAAATAGGCCCCTTTTTTACTTCAAACTCGTTTTTTAAAGGATTGTAAATCATCGTTCCCACCAAGTCGGAAGGAAGTAAATCTGGTGTAAATTGAATCCGTTGGAAATGCAAATCCAAGATTTTGGCAAGCGTATTGATTGTCAATGTTTTGGCTAAACCCGGAACACCTTCTAATAAGACGTGCCCGCCAGTAAAAAGGCCAACAAGCAAACGGTTGATGAGGCGTTCTTGCCCAACAACCACCTTGCCCATTTCATCAATGACTGCTTGAATTTTTTCTCTCGAATTCATATTACCATTTTTTAAAAATCACGATGACCGCCAGGATAATTAATCCAAAGCCGACGAAGTGATTCCAAGCTAATTTTTCGGACTTAACGACGAAAATAAGAAAAAGTGTGAACACTATCAGGGATAATGCTTCTTGAATCGTTTTCAATTCGAAGAAAGTAAACGGTCCTCCGTTTGCTTTAAATCCTAGTTTGTTGGCGGGAACTTGCAGTACATATTCAAAGAACGCGAGTCCCCAGCTGAAGAAAATAATACTCCAAATTCCCGCATGTTTTAACCACGAGGTTTCTTTCCATTGCAAATGACCATACCAAGCGATGGTCATAAACAAATTGGAAAGGGCCAATAAGATGATCGTAATCAATCCTCTCATCTATTGTAATTTCTTGTATCGAATACGTTTCGGTGTCGCGTCGCCTAAGCGCTTCTTGCGTGCTTCCTCGTATTCAGAATAGTTTCCTTCGAAATAGGTCACCTGTGAATCGCCTTCAAATGCCAAAATATGCGTAGCAATACGATCCAAGAACCATCTGTCGTGGGAAATAACCACAG
>JAHEAY010000188.1 GCA_024642485.1 Cytophagaceae bacterium | reverse complement strand
CGAACGCGTTGGATTTTTTCGTTTCGCTTGATTTCGAAAGCAATTTTCCACGCCGCAGCATAGGGATAGTAGCTTAAGCCCTTAAAGGATGCCTTATCCGTAATGGGAGCATCATCATCCGTTTTGAATTGCTCATCTTTTGCCCGTCTCGTTTCCATGACTTGTAAGGAGTCTTCTGATGATTTACCGATTGCTTGCGATTGTTTTGGAAGGCTAATGTAAATCAGTCCAAACACAATTAGTACGAGAATCAGAATCCAACGATTGAATTTCATGGGAATGGGTGTAAATTTGAGTTCGTAAAAATATAAAATTAATCACATGTTTACAGGTATTGTGGAATCAATGGGCGTTTTGGAAAGCAAACAAGCGCATGGAACGAATGTAGATTTTTGGTTTTCGTCAAGCTTTACAGATGAATTGAAAATTGATCAGTCACTGGCCCATAACGGAGTTTGTTTGACGGTCGTTGAAATTAATTCCCCACAATACCGCGTCACAGCGATTCAGGAGACCTTGCAAAAAACGAACCTAGGCGATTTAGCTGTTGGGCAAAAAGTTAATCTCGAGCGTTGCGTGCCTGCCAATGGACGCTTTGATGGGCATATTGTACAAGGTCATGTGGATTTAACGGGCGTTTGTACCTCCATTGTAACACATGACGGTTCTTGGGAATATCATTTTCAATATCCTGTAGGACATGTTACTGTAGAAAAAGGCTCTATCTGCGTAAACGGGACGAGTTTGACTGTGGTGGAATCTGGATTGGATACGTTTTCGGTTGCAATTATTCCATATACCTATGAACACACCATTTTTCACCAAATGAAGGTGGGAGATCGCGTGAATTTAGAATTTGATATCCTAGGTAAGTATATGCAGAAATTATTGGCTCGCCAATTAGCTCAATAAATCGTCAATCGCATCTTCCACTTTTTCAAAACCAAAGCGATTCCAAACGGTATCTTTTTGGGCTTGAATTTCGCTTAATCCTAAATTGCCGATACTACCTAAATGTGAGTGATTGATTTCGCGTGAGCTTCCGTTGAATTCACCCGCTTCGATCATTTTGCCAACTTGTACATAAGCTTCCCGGAAAGGCATGCCCGCTACGACTAATTTATTCACCTCTTCTACAGAGAACAATAAGTCGTATTTAGCATCTTTCAAGAGATCAGCTTTCACCTTCATGTGAGAAACCATGTAGTGCGTTATTTCCAGACAATCTTTGATTTCTTCGATGGCAGGCATCAAAAGCTCTTTTGTCAATTGGAATTCCCGGTGATAACCCGAAGGCAAGTTGCTCATGAGCAATTGCATTTGGTTAGGAATTGCCTTTAATTTATTGGATTTACCACGTAATAATTCGGCAACGTCCGGATTCTTTTTATGCGGCATGATTGAGCTTCCCGTTGTTAAGGCACTCGGTAATTCGATGAATCCAAAGTTTTGTGAATTGTATAAACATACATCCATGGCCAATCGACTCAAGGTCGTTGCGATTTGACTGATGGCATTTAATACATAAAATTCAGTTTTTCCACGAGACATTTGGGCGTTCACAACGTTCACGTGCGGCGCTTCGAAACCTAATAAAATTGTCGTTAATTTCCGGTCCAAAGGAAACGAAGAACCATAGCCAGCTCCTGAACCTAAGGGGTTTTTATTGGCCAAACGAAAGGCTGCTTCCAATAATTCCGCATCTTCCACCAAACATTCCGCATAAGCGCCAAACCACAATCCGAAGGAAGATGGCATGGCAATTTGTAGGTGCGTATAACCCGGCAATAAATCGTTTTTATGCGCTTCGCTTTTGATCAATAATAAATCAAATAAGTCCTCCACCGCATCCGCGATTTCCATGATTTCAGCGCGCATGAATAACTTCAAATCCACTAAAACTTGGTCGTTGCGTGAACGACCTGCATGGATTTTCTTGCCTAAATCGCCGAGTTTCTTCGTTAGCAAATATTCAATTTGAGAATGAACATCTTCCATGCCGTCTTCGATAACAAAAGTTCCGTCTTCGATGGTATCCAAGATGTTTTTCAACTCTACACAAAGTGGCTCTAATTCCGCAGCGGGTAAAAGGCCCACATGCTCAAGCATCGTGATGTGCGCGAGGGACCCCATGACATCGTATCGCGCCAATTGCAAATCATATACAGGGTCGTTCCCAATCGTGAATTGCTCAATGATTGCGTCTGTTACTTGATTTTCTTTTTGCCAAAGTTTTGCCACGATCGTATTAGATTAATTGTGATAATATATTCTGATAGGTTTGGATACCTTGTTTCAGTTCTTCTAAATAAATAAATTCATTCGCCGTATGGCTTCTTCCCGAATGTCCTGGGCCAATCTTCACCGATGGGAAATGCATCAATGCTTGATCCGATAGGGTAGGTGAACCAAAGGTGGTAATTCCCAAAGCCGCCGCAGCTGCTAATACCGGATGTCCATCCGGAATTTTACTTGATTGTAAACGAATGCTGCGGGGTTTTAATTCAGCTTGAACCAAGCTTTTTAATGTTTCAAGCACTTGTTCCAGCGTGTAACATTCATTGACCCGACAATCTATTGTATAGTGACATAGGTCAGGAACAACATTATGTTGTTTTCCCGCATTGATCACCGTAACGGTGCATTTCACCGGCCCTAAAACAGGTGAAATTTCGGGAAACTCAAAGGACTTGATTTTATTGATGTCATCCAAAGCCAAGTATATCGCATTGACTCCTTCATTGCGTGCGGCATGTCCCGCGATTCCCTTGACTTCTGCATCTACCACCATCAATCCTTTCTCCGCAATGGCTAGTTGGCAGTCAGTAGGCTCCCCCACAATCGCCCAAGAAATTTTCGGGAATTCCGACGATTTTAAAACAGATTCAATACCACCGGTACCTGAAATTTCTTCTTCTGCGGTGGCGGCTAACACTAAATTAAAGGGTAAGGTTTGCTCGTAAAAAGCGCAAAATGTCGTTATCAGTGCTACTAAACTAGCACCAGCATCATTCACTCCTAAACCGATCATTTTACCATCTTCGATGGTCGCCGCAAAGGGTTCGTAAGTCCAAGAGGCATTCGCCTTCACCGTATCGTGGTGGGAGTTTAATAAGATGCTCGGTTTGCTGGCATCAAATTGTTTGTTCGTTGCCCAAACATTATTCCCAAGTGTATGAAACGCAATATTTCTAGCAGCCAAAAAATCCTGAATGATGGTAGCGGTTCCTTGCTCTTCCCGACTCAACGACGGGCATGCTACGAGTTGGGCTAGTAGGTTTTGAGCATCCAGAAATTGTTGGTCCGTATACATCTTATGCCTGAATCCTTGTGCCTTTATCGGGCTGTGAAACAAAATCTGCATGGCAGAGCCGAACGGCTTGAACGCCTTGTGCAACAGCCTTCAGCGCATTTTCGAGCTTAGGAATCATTCCCGCTGACACGATGCCATCTGATTTTAATTGAGCAAAATTTGCCTGATTTATCTGTGAAATCACTGAATTGTCATCATTCGGATCCATTAAAACCCCTTGCTTTTCAAAACAGTATGTTAATGTCGTTTCAAAATATTCACTCAAGGCAATCGCTAATGCTTGTGCCATCGTATCGGCGTTGGTATTTAGGAGTTGGCCCGTCGCATCCGCCGTAATCGGCGCGAAAACAGGACTAAATCCCGCAGTAATTAATCCGGCTAAATCTTTTGCGTTGACGTGTTCAATGTCGCCCACAAAGCCATAGTCAATGGGCTCAGGGTTTCTTTTTTTCGATACAACAAAGGCGCCATCTGGACCCGCTAATCCAATCGAATTGCATTTCAAAGCTTGCAAGGAAGCCACAATGGACTTGTTGATCCATCCCGCATACACCATCGTCACGATGCGGAGGCTTTCGGCATCCGTTACCCGCCGACCGTCAATCATTTGACTTACAATCCCTAAATCAGCTGCCATAGATGTAGCGATTTTGCCACCACCATGCACAAGCAATTTGGGACCTTGAATCGCAGCAAAGTTGGCTAAAAAAGAAGCCAAAGCCTCGGGAGCATCGATGATGTTCCCGCCAATTTTGACAATATGTAAGGCTTGCTTCGTCATTAGAATAAGTATGGACTTTCTACCCGCATTTGGGTTAATAATATTTCTTTTAATACCGTTTGTGCTGCCCAAACCCGATTGCCTGCTTGTTGGATCACAATTGAATTTTCAGAATCAATAACTTCATCATCCACAACCACATTCCGACGAACCGGAAGGCAATGCATGAATTTGGCATTATTCGTTAATTTCATTTTTTCTGCGCTTACTGTCCAAGCGGGGTCAGAAGAAAGTATTTTGCCATAATCTTCGTAGGAAGACCAGTTTTTGGCATAGATGAAATCCGCTCCTTCAAAGGCTTCTTTCGGATCGTAGCATATCTTTGAATTGCCTGAAAATTCAGGGGCTAACTCATATCCTTTGGGATGAGCAATGGTGAAGTCGACATTTGCGATGTTCATCCATTCCGCGAACGAATTCGGTACGCATTGCGGCAATGCCTTCACATGGGGTGCCCAAGTTAAAACTACTTTGGGCCGCTCTACGGTTTTATATTCGGTAATGGTAATCAAGTCGGTTAATGACTGTAATGGATGACGCGTAGCTGATTCCAAGCTTACAATCGGCTTACCTGTAAACTTCATGAATTGCTTTAATACCAATTCCGAATAATCGTATTCCCGGTCTACAAGCCCAGGAAAACTTCTTACACCTACGATATCGCAATATTGGCCGATGACCGCTGCTGCCTCCGATACGTGTTCAGCTTTATCGCCATTCATGATGACGCCTTCATTCATTTCCAATTGCCAAGAATCTGCCCCTACATTCATGACCATAACGTCCATTCCAAGGTTTTGCGCCGCTTTTTGTGTCGATAAACGGGTGCGTAAACTGGAGTTAAAGAACAATAAACCCATGGTTTTGTTCTTTCCCAAATGCTTGTCGGCATAGGGCATCTTTTTCATTAACAAAGCTTCATTGACAAGTTTGTCGATGTTGTACGCGTCTTTAACGGAAGTAAAATGCTGCATAAAAGTGGTGGTCCAAAGACCTTAGGATATTGGCAATTTGGTAAAATTACCATTTTTACGAGATAAATGAAATTTATCGATGGCGTTCCCAAGTGAAAACTTCCATGGGGATTTCGAGCTCCAGTGTTTTTTCGCCCGTT
>JAHEAY010000178.1 GCA_024642485.1 Cytophagaceae bacterium | reverse complement strand
ATCAATCGGCAACGTCCAAAAATAAAGGCATGGTTCAGGGAATTGAGGAGCGAATCAAAGATTTACCTAATCCAGGTGCTTATGCGGATGTGGTTAAACGTGCGAATGAAGTTCGTCGCTTGGCTGATGCTTTAGTGAATCACTTGGATGCTTTGAAGAGTCAAATTCTAGAAGCTGGTGGTGGTATTGATCCTGAAACGGGCAATATCAAAAACCCGAAAGAAGAAGAGAAAGTATTTACCTTGATGGTAGGAGCAAATAAATCGGGAGAGGCGTACAAGTTGGAAGCCATGTTTTCAAAATATGTGCAGGATTTGGAAAAATTAGCAGATCCAGGAACGAAATTTCCATCCTTAGCTAATGACGCAAAATCAGATCCTATTGCTAGCAAAGATGCGAATCAAGCGAATAAGGATTTTGCTGAATTAAATTTTGCCCAAACTCCTGTACCAGCTGCGATGGCTACGATTTCACAGAAGCAAGCGGAAGTTCGTCGTTATGAGAGTGATGTCTTAGCGCAATTAGCTGCGAAAGTAGGGGCGAAGGAAATTAAATTTGACAAAGTATTCGCGCAAGTTTCTGCGAATGCAAACACGGTTGTAGCTGGTATGGAATACCAAGCTGAGGTATTTATTGCGGCAACGTCAAGTGGATTTACGCCACGAATGAGCTTTAATGGTTCTTCCATCCCTGTAATTGACGGTCGCGGTCAAATCAAATTCAAGACTTCAGGTGGCGGATTTGATGCGAATGGCTTGTCAAAGAAGACCTATACGGCTTCCGTTTCGTACATGAGTCCATTAGGACCTAAGACGGAAACGATTCAGAAAGAATATTTTGTATTAAAGCCGACTTATAACATCGAGACGGCAACTTTGCCAGCACTTTATTTGGGTTGTGCGAATCGTTTAAGTGTTGCGAGTCCAGGTTTAGGTGCATTATGGAATCCTTCATTCTCTGCAGAAGGTGGAGAGGCGATCGGAGGTCAAAATCGTGGGAAAGTAACAATTGTACCGTCTGCAGCAACCATAACATTGAATATTGCAAACGGAGGCACCTTGTTGGGTAAAGAAACTTTCCGTGTGCGTCGTGTGCCAAGACCTGAAGTACGCGTATTCGGAAATGGTGGAGAATTGGATGAGAAACGTGGAGCAAGTGCATCGGGATTACGTAGCATTGATGCGCGTGCAATTGCGGATGAATCATTTAAATCGACGAATCCGGAAGATGCAAATTTCCGTGTTTCGGAATTGTATGTAGCTTTAGCACGTGGCCAACGGAAAATTGATGACATTACCTTACAGGGATCTGGGTCGATTGCTAAATTAGCAGCACAGGCGCAAGCAGGTGACCGCTATTACATTGAAATTAAAGGAGTTCAACGGAAGAATTTTAAAGGAGCTGTTGAAACCATTCCATTTACCATGGCGAAAAACATTCCTTTGAATTAACATGAATCGTATGAAATTAGTAAATAAGTGTTTGTTGTTATTGGTCTTGACTGTTTTGGGTTTTGTTGCTCAAGCACAAGAAAAGCCTTTGCCACCAAATCAAAATTCTGTTCGTCCTATTGATGAATCAAGTATTCATTACAAAGCGCGTTTATGGCGCCGCATGGATTTGAACGAGAAAATTAACCAACCTTTTTTCTCGGTGAATAATGAGATCTCAAAGTTCATTTTGGATTGGGTGAAAGCAGGGGTTTTAACTCCATATGCAAACGATTCTTTGTTGACGAAATTAACACCGGAGCAATTTCAAGATAACTTGAAAATGGAGGAGCAATCTGAGCAGGCTGCATTATCTGATGCTGAAAAAGCGGCAGGTTTTGGTGCTGAGGGTGCTGCGCCTAAGACCGCAGGAACAGATGATGGTTGGGGTGGAGCTGCAAAACCTGCTGGGGCACCGGCAAAAGATGCATTCGAGCAAAAGTCAGCTGTTGCAGCTGTATCTTACTACTTCCCAAAGGAATTGTCGATTTTAGAAATTCGTGAGGATGCGATTATTGATCGTCGTCGCTCTCGTTTATATTTCGATATTCAATCCATCAGCTTGATTATACCAGCATCAAAAACGAAAGCGGGTTTTGATAAAGCGGTTGCGTCATTCCGTTATAAGGATTTATATAAATTGTTCCGTTCGAATCCGAATTGTATTTGGTACAATTCAGAGAATGAAACACAGCATAAAAACATGGCAGATGCTTTTGATTTACGTATGTTCCAAGCGCGTATCATCAAGAAAGGGAATGTCGAGAACAAGTTTTTGACAGACCTTTATGGAGGAGAAAAAGAGGGTTTGATGATGTCTCAATTGCTCGAGTATAAGTTACTTGAAATGGAGCATGACATGTGGGAAAACTAATCGTAAGAATTACAAATGAAAGGAGCTCAATTGAGCTCCTTTTTTTATGCGCCAAATTGCATAGGATAAAACGAGTAAAAAATTAGATGCAAAGAGTGATATGGCATTGGATTCTTAAATTTTTACAAAAAATCGGGTTTATTATCTTGATTTAATTCCATTTTTTGCCGACTTAAATGTAAATTGCAAAGTAATTTGACTAAACTAATCTATGTCGTACCAACGCAAAACAAAAATTGTTGCCACTGTAGGCCCAGCATCTGAAACAAGAGAAGCTTTAATCCAATTAGCTCAAGCAGGAGTGAATATTTTCCGTCTAAATTTTTCTCATGGAACGCATGAAGATCATTTAGCACGTTTACAGACTATTCGTTCGATCAGCGATGAGTTAGGTTTAAATCTAACCGTTTTACAAGACTTACAAGGTCCAAAAATTCGTACGCAATTAGTGGAGAACAATGGTGTGCCTTTAGAGGCAGGAAAGCAATTGATCTTTGCGATGGATGAAAACCTTTTAGGAACATCTGAAAAGGTAGGAACGACTTATACATCCATGTATTTAGACGTAAACGTGGGTGAGCGTATTTTGATGGACGATGGCAACTTAGAAGTTAAAGTACTTTCGATTGATAAAGAGAAAAAAGAAGTTGTAACGGAAGTTATTTATGGCGGACTTTTGAAGTCGAAGAAAGGTATCAACCTTCCTGGAACGAAGGTTTCGTTGCCATGTTTGACTGAAAAAGATACAGCTGATTTATATTTTGGTTTAGATCATGGTGTTGATTGGATCGCATTGTCATTTGTTCGCAAGGCATCTGATATCTGGGATATCAAAGAAAAAATCAAAGCTTACGGTAAAACGGCGAAAGTTATCGCTAAAATCGAAAAGCCAGAGGCAATCGATAATTTAGATGAAATCATTGAGGCTACGGACGCAATCATGGTTGCGCGTGGTGACCTAGGTGTGGAAATGGACGGTGCCGTTGTTCCTTACCTTCAAAAAGTAATGGTTGAGAAATGTACTGCAGCTGGTAAGCCTGTTATTGTGGCTACACAGATGTTGGAGTCCATGATCACAAACCCAGTTCCTACACGTGCTGAGACGTCTGACGTTGCGAACGCAGTATTGCAAGGTGCATCAGCGACGATGTTATCGGGTGAATCAGCTTCTGGTGCTTATCCTATCAAGGCTGTTGAGACAATGGCTCACATCCATGAAGTTGTGGAAGAACAACAAAATGCGATTGAAATTGTCCGTGGAGATGAGGCTGCTATTTATTTCAAAAATCACGCCTTAGCAAATACGCCTAACGTAACGTTAACAGATCGTTTGATCTCAGGAGCATGTCGTTTAGCGCGTGACTCGAAAGCTAAAGCAATCCTTTGCATTACAAATTCAGGACAAACAGCGTTTAAATTATCTGCTCACCGTCCGAAAGCTGATTTATATGTGTTTACATCAAATAAACAATTGATGTCGACAATGGGCTTGTTATGGGGTGTGAAAGTATTCTATTACGATGCTGCATCAGAAAGTGCTGAGAAAACAGTTCAAGGCATGGTTGATCGCTTGAAAAAAGAACAATTATTATCGGTTGGCGACGTTTTTGTAACAACGCTTTCCATTCCTGCGCATACAACAAAGAAAACCAATACGGTTCAATTAGGTATCGTAGAATAAATTTCAGGGTTTACCCATGAAGAAAAAAAATCCTTATTTATCAAATCCGCTAATCGGTCTATACTCTGTATGGACCGGTTTTTGGTTTATTGGCTGGTTTCTTGCTCTTTATCCTTTTATGGTAATCTGCTTGCAGCATAAGGATACCAAGCGCTATGCGCACAAATTGGTTCGTGTTTGGTCACGTTTATTTTTTGCCTTTGGATTTTTGCGTTTTGAGGTAATATCCGAGCAGAAACTAGATCCCAAACAAGTCTATGTTTTCTGTGCGAACCATTTTTCGTATTTAGATATTCCTGCTTTTGTAAAGATTTTGCCCAACTATTTTTCATTTGTTGGGAAGAGTTCGATTCAAAAAGTGCCTTTATTTGGTTATCTATATGCACGATTAAATATATTAGTGGACCGTAACGATCGGAAGAGTCGAACCGCTACATTATCCAAATCCATTCGGGCGCTACAATCCAAGAGAAGCATTATTATTTTCCCTGAGGGAGGGATTACGTCCAAAAGTTTTCCTTTTATGTCGACTCCTTTAAAGGATGGGGCATTTGCGATGGCAATTCAGCAACAGGTTCCCGTATTGCCGATTTCCTTTTTGAATAATTATCAATTACTGGACGATGCGAAATTCGTTCTTAAACCAGGGGTTGTTCGTGTGCGTATTCATGCGCCCATTGATACGAAAGGAATGACACAAGAAGATTTACCTGTATTGCGTGAGCAGGTGTTTCAAGCGATACAGAAGCCTATTTTGGATTACCATGGAGTCGATATGCCTCAATAGTTATGATGAAATATCTATACTTGATGGGGATTATATGCGCGCTGCTCGCTTGTGAGCAAAAGCAGACGGGTGATGTCCCTCGTCCCAAAGGTTATAATCGTATTGATCTTCCGAAGGCCCAATATGTTTCTTTAGAGGCAGGTCATCCTTATCAATTTGAAGTTTCGAAATTTGCCACGGTAATTCCAGATACCGTTACGATTGGGAATAAAAAAGAGGTTTTTAAGGCAGAACCCCATTGGATTTATTTGTACTATCCCCGTTGGGATGCATTTATTCAAATCACCTACAAGTCACTAGGAGGTGATAAACAGAAAATGAAGGCGCTGATCAATGATGCATTTGCATTAGCATATAAGCATCAGGGAAAGGCCGCCGGAATTCATGATTATGTTATGACAACCTCGGATGGACGAA